>CAZNLL010000177.1:0-1465 GCA_964573885.1 uncultured Desulfobacteraceae bacterium
GGCGGTTTGAGCCGTTTCAAGTTTCGCTGGGCTATTTCGGCGATGGTCAGTCCTTGCATATGGGGTACATTGGTTTCTGTAACCACGGTATGATCTTTGAGGTCAATGACTTTCACATAGATCTCCGCCGCCTTTTCCGTATTTCCTTCCGCCTCGGCGACAACGCCCAGGTTGAGCAGGGCAAAGGCATTGTCAGGATTCACTTGGATGGCCCTTTCAAAGTAGGTCCGGGCTTTGTCGTAATCTTTCAGGAGGAGATAGTGGTATCCGTCCCGGTTCAACTTCATGTCCCCGGGCAGACGCTCATAGTGGGGTGACACCCAAAGGAGCATTTTGCACGCCCTGCGGGCATGGGCGGCCATTAAGGCCATGGGGGTAGGGGCGCTTTCTCCCGCGACCTGGAAAAAGATGTAATCAGAGGTGGGGATGGGCTCTCCCACCTCAACGGTCTGGGCATACCACAGGGGTTCCTTTGTTTTTACATCCGTGACCCAGATCTGCTCATCTACCCGGGAGGGCTGGAGCATGCTTCCTTCAAGATAATAGGAGACCCGGCCCGTAATCATGAGGTCGTAATTTCTCTTTTTGCAAAAGGCCAAGGCCTGGTCCGGATCCAAATAACCAAGGCCAAATTCCGGGTAGAGCTGTTTAAACGCCCCCCTTTCCAGGAGGTGTTGATAAAGGATGTTGGCCGCATGGAATCCCACCCCGGAGACCCTGGAGGGGGCGTCGAAGGGAAAGATCCCAACCCTGGCCTGGCGCAAATAGTTCTTTACGGGCTTGCAGTAGACATGTTGGGGCAGGGTGGTGGGTTCGGGCAGATTCACGGGCTTGATGGTGCAGGCCGGTAGGAGCGCAAGAAAAAGGAGACCCCTTAGAAAAGGCACCCATTTCTTGTTTGGCCCCGGCCAGGTCCACGGGTGCCCGGGATAAAGGCCTCTCAGGCCGGTCGGTATTCTTTTTTTAGGGCCCTTCATAGTCCCCCCGATCAAATTTCATGAGCTCTACGGAAGAGGTCACCAGGGTATGATTCAGGATGTCCTTGAGAGGACTGGTTTGGACAAGGGTGTCCGCCAGTGAGGCCAGCCTGTCTTTCTCCGCCTCCATCTGCGCAACCAGGGGCCGGATCTCGTGGAGGGTTACTTGGGGGGACCCCAATCTTCTCTGATAAAGCTCCATAAGGTCCAGGAGTCTCTCAATACCCTCAACAATCCGGGTATCCGGCTTTGGTGAAAGACCGGCGGGCTCCAGGAGGGGTACAGGGGCCGGGGGTTTTTGAAGCTCTGGAGCGCCCCCGGCCGTTTTTTCCGTCGCCCTTTCGAGAAAGGTCTTGAAGTCGGCGGGGCCGGCCTTTTCCTGTTGCGGGGGACCCGGGATCTCGGGTCCCTTCACTATAGGCGGTCCTGTATATATCTTCATGCTCTTGCCCTTTCACACCCGCTTTTTGGATCTCAACCTGCCCACA
>CAZNLL010000177.1:1565-6058 GCA_964573885.1 uncultured Desulfobacteraceae bacterium
TATCTTCATGCTCTTGCCCTTTCACACCCGCTTTTTGGATCTCAACCTGCCCACATGCAAATAGCGTGCAAGGTCTTTGGGATCATGGGAAGGGGGGGCGGATTTTTTTCACTTTCAAAGTCTGGAGGTAGCCAATGTCCCCTTTCTCGGCTGGAATAGACAGCAATTTTCCACACAAAAATTTTTGTGAGGATCATCGCCTTTTTTGGATAAGCCCGAGCAAGAACGGGCCGGGGCCGGGAGCTGGGCAAGAACGTCCCCGGGGGGGGATGAAAACCCGGCAAATTTTTCCGGGTCCGCCTGAAAGAGGGCATGCGCCCCTTTTCCTTTGACACACGGTAATCCGTGTCCTATGGTGCTTCACCGAATCACCAAGGCGGGACCCCACTGTCGGCCCTGTGCAAGATGCAAGGCGGATGCCTGGCGGTTACGGAAATCTCTCGCGGCCGGATGTCTGAAGTAAGGAGGAGGGGAAAATGGCTGAACCTCACGTGCTCTACGAGATCAAGCAACATGTTGGCATCATAACCCTTAATCGGCCGGAGGCCAAGAACGCCTTCAGCCCTGAAATGATCTCTCTCTGGAACCGCTTTCTCACGGAGGCTGGGGCGGATGAAAATATAAGGGTGATTGTGGTGACCGGAAAGGGTGACACCTTTTGCTCGGGAGGCGACATCAAAGAAATGGCGGAAGGCAAGTGGATGTCCTGGGACATGAAGAATCTTCTGTGGCAAGGAATCCACAGGATTGTCCTTACCCTGGAGGACCTTGATAAGCCGGTCATCGCGGCCATCAATGGTGCAGCCATGGGGGCGGGCATGGATATGGCGATTATGTGCGATATCAGGGTCTGTTCGGAGAAGGCCAAACTGGCGGAGGCCTATATCAATATGGGGCTGGCACCCGGGGATGGGGGGGCCTATTTCCTCCCCAGGCTGGTCGGAATTTCCAAGGCCCTGGAGTTGCTCCTCACTGGAGATGTGCTCGGTGCACAGGAGGCCCTCCAATTGGGCATTGTCAACCGGGTGGTCCCCCATGGCCACCTCATGGAAGAGACCTTGCATCTGGCGGAAAAGATCGGGGCAAAGGCGCCTCTGGCGGTTCGCGCTATCAAGCGTGCCGTGTATCAATCTCAATCCATGACCCTCCGGGGCCATCTGGATTACATTTCCTCCCAAATGGGCCTTCTTTCAGAGACCAGGGATCATAAGGAAGCCGCAAAGGCCTTTCTCGAAAAGCGAAAACCGGTATTTCTAGGAGAGTAGACCGGTGAAGAGCCGCCACCCTTGCACGGGTGGCGGCTCCGTAAGGTTATCTGGGAATTTTTACCACAATGAACCCGGCATTGGCCCTCTTAATGAGTACCTGGAGGGTTTGCCCGGATTCAGCCTCCCTCATCACCTTTCGGTAATCATTAAGGGTCTTAATGGGGGTGTGATTCACCTCCTTAATAACGTCCCCCTGTTGGATGCCTGCTTTGCCCGCCTTGCCGTCAGGTTTGACCTTGACCACAACGAGGCCTTTTTCCTCCTCCCCATAGCCGAACCTCTGGGCTGTTTCCGGGTTTAACTCCACCACCTGGAGACCGAGCCCTTCGGTTTGTTCCTCTTGCTTCCCCACAGGGCCTTGGGAATCAACACGCCTGGCCAATCTCACAGAGAGGGTCTTTTTTTCACCTTTTCTGATGAGCGTGATGCCCACCTCTTCCCCCACAGATGAGTTGGCGATGATCCTGGAGAGTTCACGGCTTGAGTCCACCGACTGCCCGTCGACCGCAATGATCGTGTCTTTAGGTTCTATCCCGGCCTTGTCCGCGGG
Source organism: uncultured Desulfobacteraceae bacterium (assembly GCA_964573885.1). GTDB lineage: Bacteria > Desulfobacterota > DSM-4660 > Desulfatiglandales > Desulfatiglandaceae > CAZNLL01. The sequence continues at coordinate 3,384 of CAZNLL010000177.1, forward strand.
GTCTCCCGGATAGACCCGGGTGACCAGCACACCCTTTTTCCCTTCAACCTGGTAATATTCGGCCAGAGCGGGTGAGAGATCCTGGATTCCAACCCCCATCCATGCGCGGGTAACCTCTCCCTTGTTTTTCAACTGGCCTATAATGTCCTTGGCCAGGGTCACGGGAATGGCGAATCCAATGCCTTGGCCGTTTGCAATAATGGCGGTGTTGATGCCCACAACCTCTCCCTGCAAATTGAGCAGCGGTCCACCGCTGTTCCCCGGGTTGATAGAGGCGTCTGTCTGGATAAAGTCGTCATAGGGCCCGGCCCCGATGACCCGGCCTTTTCCACTCACAATACCCGCTGTTACGGTCTGTTCGAGCCCGAAGGGACTGCCAATGGCAACCACCCATGTCCCCACCTTCAGATCCTCGCAACGGCCCATCTTAAGGGGAATGAGGTCGCCTGAAGCCTCGATTTTGATGATGGCCAGGTCTGTCTTGGGGTCTCTCCCCACGACCCCGGCGTCGAACTCTCTTCCATCCGCGAGCTTTACCCGGATCTCATCCGCCCCGTCAATGACATGGTTGTTGGTGACAATATACCCTTTACGATCCAAGATGAATCCGGATCCAAGGCTTTGTTGCTTGAAATCCGGAGAAGGGCCTGATTTGGGGAAGGGTTTAAAGAAATCCTCAAAGGGGTTTTTGGGACCAAAAGGATTCTTTTTTCCAAAAGGATTCCCGAAAAAATGACGATAAACCGGGCCGCCTTCACCCAAGGTCTTTACCGTTCTGATATTGACCACCCCCGGCCGGGCCTTTTCGGCCAGCTCGGTGAAATTTGCAGGGACCATTTTGGGGTGGGCCTCTTTTGAGGCCGTGGCCTTGTGAAATCCGGACCCCAGCAGGATGCCTGCAGAGACCAACAGGGCAATCAGGATACTCCATGTTTTCTTCTTCATCATCGTCTTTAACCTCCTTCTTGTGGTTTTGAGTCAGGAATCGACCGGTCTCTTCCTATGTCCATGGTTTTCGAACCCATTATAGGAAAGGAAGTTAACCGGGATATGACCGGAAGATTACGAAATGGTCATGTTTTTGAGAGAGGGGAGTGTTCTTGGAAATGATACGAAGGATCTTGTCTTATTCTAGGGCCGGTTCGGAAAGGGGCCGAAGCAAGGAACTGGGTGTGCCGTGTCTTTCAAAGTGCTGGTGGGCCTGATACATAAAGGTCCTGATGGCGGCCTCTCTTCCGGGTTGGGAACTCGCATCGTAGGGCGTGTCCAGATAGGGCACGCCGATCCTGTTCATGAGCGGCTTGACAATGGCGGAAGTGACGGTGCTGGGCATGCAAGTGAAGGGATAGACATTGACCACGCCGTTATAACCCTCGCGGGCGTATTTCATGATCCCTGCGATGCTCAGGCAGGTTTCGGTGCTCACATCAAAGGTAAAAAGATCATCCTTTTTGACGATGTCTTCCAGATGGGACACCTTGTGATCCTCGGGCAGGTCGAGAAGGGCCTTTGCCCTGGTGTAGACCTGTTTTTGCCGAAACTCCTTATAAAGGAGGTCTCCCCCAAACTGGATGATCTTTTTCAGCGCTGCTTTCAGGGGCCCCAACCGGAGCCTTTTGAGGCTGAGCCGAAACTCCGCCTTGGCATCCCTTAACCCGTCGTAGCTGATATAATTCATCCATTCGGCAATGGAAGCATTGACCACTTCAGCGCCGTACTTTTCCAGAACCCGGATAATATCCTGATTGGCATGGACATGGGTCCTGAGGTAGATCTCTCCCACAATGCCGATAAGGGGTTTTGGAGGAATGTTGGGATCAATGATGGTTTTCGCCCCTTGGATGATTTCCTCCAGCCTGTCGAGGATTTTGTCATAGCTTTTGGAAGGGCCGCAGGCCTCGAAGGCCGCTTCCATCAGATGCATGGATTTTTTGATAAAGCCGTCTGCCGCTGCAGGTTCATTTTCATAAGGCCTGATTCTCCACAGTAACCTGTCCAAGATGTCGGCAACCACCACGGACAGATAGGCGGTTTTTCTTAGGTCCAGGACCCTTTCTTTTTCTATGATCCCGGCCAGAGAATAGCCGTCTTCTGCGGTGAGGGAGGCGATCTTGACGTCGTCGAACTCGGGAAAGGAATCCAGAACAATGCGCTGGTATTTGTTGTACATGCCGAAACGGCAGGGCCCGTCCGATTCAGGCATGAAATAGACATAGTTTTTTCCGTTAAAGGAGGCGCCGTTCCTCTCTTTTTCGGACTTCAGGAAATACAGGATATCTCCCATGGTAATCTGGCAGGGATAACATTCTTTCCCGGAGGTGTATTCCATGCCCAGGTCCAGGCCCTTGTATGTCTCCATGACCTGTGCTTGGATACCGAAACCCCGGAAGGTCGCCGCAAGAAGGTGCGTCCCTATATGGTTCATCTCAGGGATCAGGAAGGTCTTGTCCCGGAGGCGGAACTTCCCCACTTTCTCGCTTAGGGATTGGAATTTGATTTCTGGCCTTGGTTCCATTTTCCTTCTCTAAGCGCTCAAGGTGGAGGAAGCGCTGTCCATGGCCGCCCTGTATGCCGGACCCTTCACGATCTGCTCCTTTAGCCGGCCGTCTTCGTACTCTTTTTCCCACACCCGATCAGCGAGTTGGCCCCAGTTCTCGGCATAAGCGTCCATGCGA
>CAZNLL010000178.1:0-5915 GCA_964573885.1 uncultured Desulfobacteraceae bacterium
CCTCCTGAGCCGTTGTCGTTCCGGCGCCAGCCGGCATCTTAAATTTTGAATTTTGAATCTCGAACCCCAGCGAAGCTGGTATCTTGAATCTGGAATATGGAATTTTGAATCCGATACCCGACACCCAATACCTAAAGGCCCTCGCCCTCCTGGCCCTCTTGGCGGCCTTCTCCTGGCACATCCCCTGCTGGGCCCAGAAAAAACAGGAAAAAGAAGACACCTATTCTATCGCACTTGTCAAGACCGCCGATCCGGAAAAAGACGTCTACAAGGTAGATCAAGACAAGGTCTTTGCCGAGGAATACACGATTCAAAAAGGGGACTATATATGGAAGCTCCTCAGGCAAAAAGGGCTTTTTCAGAAGTACACCCAGGCCAAACTTATCTCTGTCCTTAAGCAATTGAATAAATCCCTGGAAAACCTCGATCTGGTCCATCCGGGTGAGAAAATTGTCATACCCCTCAAGATCGCGCCCATGGAGGGCATCCCTGTGAGAAAAGGCGGTAAAATGCTGTCCCTCACAGATCTCAAGGACGTGGATTTTGAAAATTACACCGTGAAACCGGGCGACAGCGTCATCCGGGTGATCAAGGGCAAATATGATATCCCGCCCCAGCATCTTTACGATGAATTTCTTGCCCTTACCAGAAAGCTTAATCCTTCTGTGAAAGACTTGAATACCGTCTATCCGGGCCAGGTCATCCGGTTGCCCATTTATTCCCCCCAGGTGGTGCGAAAACCCATCGTGGACCGGGCGGCCCGGGAGTTTCAGGATAAAATGAAAGAGGAGGAGGGCCCGGAAAAGCCCAATCCCTTGGCCCATGATCTGGCCACGATCTTTTCTGAAATGGGAGAGGAGTGGATTCAGACCGGGAAGCACTTCATCCCCTTGAAATCAGGGGGCCAGATCGATCTCAAGGCCGCGTCCTTTCCTATTATCGGTCTCAGAAGCGGTCTCAGGGTGGTTGTTGATCTGGACAACAAATTCCCGGAAAAGGTGGCCGCCCTGATCGCCTCCAGCTGGGGCAATTATCGTGTCGTGCATCTGCTGGAAACCGATGACCTTGGATCCGGCCTCGGCAAGGTGCTGGCCGCCTGTGACTATCCCAGGTTGCTCGGCAGGGGGGACCCCTTGGAGTTGGAGGGGGATCTCCCCCTCAGGTTGACCGGGGATTGGGTGGTGGTCATGTCTGAAAATCCGGCCACGGAGGGACCGGCCGCCGCGGTCATCACCTTGCGAAATCCCGGGACACCGGCGACGCCCGGACTCATCAAAGATTACCTTAAGAAACTGGACATTGCGGTCATTGATCATCCCTCCGGAGACAAGGGGCTTTCCGGCGATATAGGAGAGGCTCGGAAACTACGAGGCGGCGGAAATGCTTCATCTTTAATCAAGGCCCTTTTGGAACTGACCGGTCAAGACTATTCGGAAAAGGTGGAAATCCCCGTGTACCAGAGTAAGGGTCAGGGCTTCAGGCTGGTTGTGAAGGCCGATTTCTTGCTCAAGGTGGATGAAAAGGATGCCATTATTGATCTCACCGGCATGGGCCGTGAGATCGTCTCCTTATTGGAAGAGCACCGGTTCCTGGTCCTTTCCCTGGCCCAAGAAAAAGACCCCCTGGCCATGATTTCATCCACCCTGTCCTTTTTAGGCGTCCCCTTCCGGGCTGGAAACCATCCCATTATGGCCGCTGAAAGAGAGACCTCAAGAAATATTGCCTTGATCTTTTCAGGGGTAATCTTTCCCGACGATCGGGAGAGGTCTGTGCTGGCCACCACCATGCTCCTGCCCGAACCCATAGAAATATTCCTGGGCCAAAAAGGCTATCAAATCCTCCCCCTCCCGTCTCCCACCTTTCCCTGACAGAATGTGCCAAACAGGAGTCATCCACTCCTAGACTCGTTGACACATCGACCGGTTGACTTCCAGGCTAAGGATTCCAGGATTCAAGTGGCGGAACCGCCCGATGTGGGATATGGGATGTGAGTTCGGAGGGATCTTTTGTAACCGCCCGTTCAAGCACATCAGGGTTCAAGGATTCCAGGATCCAAGGGGTCGAGTGGCGGCGCAAGCGCCAGCTGAGATGTTTGATTTGAGATATGAGATCTGGGCAGGAGTGGCACATCGCAGGTCGCAGATCGCACATCTCACATCCCATATCACCCTGACCCGTCCCCCGCTCCTAACCCTCTCAACGATATTAACGACCCTAACGATCTAAACGAACGCAACGAAACACCAGATAGACCAGACAGACGAGATAGACCAGATGTCCCTGTAATCTAGGGTCCGCCCTGCGGACCCGGGCGGTTTCATAATTTCCCTAACGATCATAACGATACTCACGGTCTCAACGATCGTAACGATCGAACAAACCAAATTCTGAATCTGGAATCTGGAATTCGGAATCCCAGCGAAGCTGGCCCCGTCCCCCACCCGTTGACCCCTTCACCCCTTCATGATATGAGATCTCGTAGCACAATATACAAATCCATAACAACCCCTTAATAACACACCCTCAAAAGGAGGATAAAAGCATGGCCTTAATGACACCCGAGCAATTTGAAGAGAGTTTAAAAGAACTTCACCCAAGAGTCTTTATGAACGGTGAGAAGGTGGAAAACCTCTTGGAAAACCGCAATACCCGCACCGTCGTGGAGGCCAACAAGGCCAGTTACGCCTGGGCCCTGGATCCGCGCTACAAGGATATTATGACCTGTTACTCCCCGCTCATCGACGATGTTGTAAACCGCTACACCTATGTGAGTGCCAGCAACGACGACCTCGTCAAGAAGGCCGAGGCCGGCACCTTTACAGCAGAGATGCTGGGCACATGCATCTATCGCTGCGTGGGATACGACGCCTTCCATTCCCTGGCCAGCACCACCTGGGAGATGGACCGGGATTTGGGCACGGAATATAACCCCCGGTTCCTGGAATACCTCAAAATGGTCCAGACCAAGGACCTGTCCGTGGCCGGCGCCCTGACCGAACCCAGGGGAAGCCGGAGCAAAAAGACCCTGGACTGGGGAGACCCCTATCTCTCCTTGAAGATTGTGGACAAGAACAAGGACGGGATCGTGGTGCGCGGGGCCAAGATCAATATCAGCGGGGCCTACGCCAGCCACGAGGTGGTGGTGCTGCCCCAGGCGGCCCATTTCAAGGGCGAAGAGGATTATGCCGTGGCCTTTGCCACCCCGGTGGATGCTGAAGGCATCACCTATGTATGCCAGTATACGCCCTATTCCGCCGAGCGGGACGCGGCCGAGGACCTGGAGGAACTGGGCAACCCCGTTTTCGGTCAGAGGGAAACCTCCATGGTGATCTTTGACAATGTCTTTATTCCCTGGGAGCGGGTTTTTCACTGCGGGGAGTATCCTTATTCAGTCAAGCTGGTGACCCGTTTTGCCCGGACCCACCGCATGACCTGCGGGGGCACCTGTAAGGTGGGATTCATGAACCAGATCATCGGGGCCTGCAAGTTGATCCAGGAATACAAGGGATTGGAAAAAGCCGCCCATATTAATGAGCAACTGGCGGAGATGGTGGTTTTAAGAGAGACAGGCCGGGCCTGTGGGCTGGCCGCGGCACGAAAAGGGTCCGAGGAGCCCGAGGGTTCCGGGGTTTACCTGCCCGATGAACTCATGGGAAATGTGAGCAAGCTCAATGTATGCAACGCCTTCTGGCGGGTCATGGCCCTGGCCGGGGACATTGGAGGGGGCCTCATCGTCACCCTGCCTTCGCTCAAGGAGCTCAAGAACCCTGCCGTAAAGGACTACGTGGAGGAATTCTACAGCTTCGGCTCTGATGAACCCACCGAAAACATTATGAAAGCTCACAAGATGCTGCAGAACTGGACAGCCGGCCTCCACGGCGTGGGCACATGGCACGGAGCCGGACCGGTCATGGCCCAAAAGATCATGCTCCAGCGGGTGATTAACTACGACCACGAAAAGGAACTGGTCAAAAACACCCTAAATATAAAGGATTAGATCTGGAAAAATCCTGTGGGATACGTGATGTGCGATGTACGGTCGAGGGATTTTTTTTAACCGCCCGCGCATCCTGCAGATTCGCTAGATTACCGGGATGGACAAGACTATGCCCCCTGGCGATACTCCCAGGGGGCATCCTCGCATCCGGTTTCACCGGAAAATAAGCCGTGACATCAAAGATCGTAAGAGTTCGGTACCGCACTTCTGGCTTACGAAGCTCCTTTCTTCCCGCGGACATATTTCCGCCGGGGGGGGTCGCCCGGCGGAAAAGGTTTTTGTCCCGTATGTCAAGTGAGTGAAACGAACGGGCGGTTAAATAAACTCCTGACCCGTCGACCCCTCGCGCAGCGGCGATCTTGAATTTTGAATTTTGAATCCGGAATCCCGGCGCCAGCCGGCAACAGACTGAACAGACCAAACAGACCAGAGAGACCAAATGACTCATCACTCTCCCTCACCTCTCATGTTTCCCATCCACCAGGCCTTCGACCAAACGGCCATTTCCGATGTCTCCGCCGGCATCCGCTCCGCCTTTCAAAAGACCAGCCTGGTTCCAAAAGTAAAGCCGGGCCAGAAGGTGGCCGTGGCAGTGGGCTCCCGGGGCATCCACAACCTCTCCCTCATGGTGGCCACGGTCGTCTCATGCCTCCGGGACCTGGGCCTGAATCCCTTCATCTTTCCCGCAATGGGCTCCCACGGCGGGGCCACGGCCCAAGGCCAGGTGGCGGTGCTCGAGGACCTGGGCATAAGCCCTTCCACAGTGAAGGCCCCGGTCATAAGCACCATGGATGTGGTCTCCCTGGGCCGGCTCGAATCCGGGGCCGAGGTATGGTTTTCCAAAGATGCCCTGGAGGCCGACCACGTGGCACTCATCAATCGCGTCAAGCCCCACACCCTTTTTCACGGGGAGGTTGAATCCGGCCTTTGCAAGATGCTCACCGTGGGCTGCGGCAAACACCAGGGGGCTGAAGCCATGCACAAGTTCGGGCTCGGCGCGTCAATCGTGCCCGCCGCCGGCATCATCCTGAAGAAGGCCCCAATCCTTTGCGGCCTTGCCCTGGTTGAAAATGCCCGGGAATTGACCCACACCCTCACCCTGGCGACCCCGGAAGGCTTTGTCAAAACCGACCAGGAGCTTTTGAGCCTCGCCCGCAATCTCCTGCCCAGGATTCCCCTGGACGTCCTTGATATTCTCGTCGTGGATGAGATGGGCAAAAACATCAGCGGCGCAGGTATTGACCCGAATGTGGTGGGTTTTTGGCGCAGAATGGGGGGTCCCAGGGAACCGGATTACCGTACTCTGATTGTCCTGGACCTCACCCGGGAATCTCAGGGTAACGCCGTGGGAATAGGCATGGTGGACCTTACCACCAGGCAGGTCATCGACAAGATAGACATGGAGGCCTCCTATACCAATGCCATTGCCACGGGCCTTTGGACCAGTGTCCGCCTCCCCATAGCCTTGGAGAACGACAAAGCCGTTCTGGAAACAGCCCTCTCAAAGGTAAGGGACCCCGACAAGGTACGCATGGTGCGGATCGTCAATACCTTGAAATTGGAAACCTTTTGGGCCTCCGGGGCCCTGCTGGCCGAACTCCGTCCCAAACAAGGCATCAGGGTGGATGACACCCCCTTGCCCCTCCAATTCGACCCCCACGGCCGCCTCCTCCCGTCCAGGTAATCAAGGGTCCGCTCCGCGGACCCGGGGCGGTTCCAAAATCTTTTTTCCGCCGCCCAGCGGCAATCTTGAATATTGAATTTGGAATCCCAGCAAAGCTGGCCCCGGCCGTTTCATACCCAACTCCGAAGCTATCTCCTCGGCTGGGGCCCCCCCACCTTCTCCCCCACGGACCTATTTCCGCCGGGGAGTGCCTGTGGGGCGAAGCTCGAAAAGCGAAGGCGCACCTGTGGGGCG
>CAZNLL010000179.1:0-5907 GCA_964573885.1 uncultured Desulfobacteraceae bacterium
CATCGGTATCGTGGGCATGAACGAGGCGTGCCTCAATTTCCTGGGCCACGATATCGGCAGTGACGAGGGAAGGGCCTTTTCCCTGGAGGTCATGGAATTCATCAGGGAGGTCATTGCAGAGGCCCAGGAGAGCACAGGCGAGATTTTCAACCTGGAGGCCACCCCCGCCGAAGGTACGTCCTACCGCCTGGCCATGCTTGACAAGAAGCGATACCCCGGCACCCTTTGTGCCAACGAGGGCGCTTACGCGGAGGGCGCGGCCCCCTTTTACACCAATTCCACCCAGCTTCCCGTGAATTATACAGACGACATTTTTGAAACCCTCAAGCTTCAAGATGATCTCCAGACCGAATACACGGGGGGAACGGTCCTTCACATCTATCTGGGAGAAGGTGTGGACGATACAAGGGTGATAAAGGGGTTAATTGATAAGATCGTAAGCCGGTTTCGACTCCCCTATTTCACCCTTACCCCCACCTTCAGCGTCTGCCCGGCCCACGGCTATCTGCGGGGTGAGCAGACACGATGTCCGGTTTGTCACCAGGAGACCGAGGTCTATTCAAGGGTGGTCGGTTATCTGAGGCCTGTGAAGCAGTGGAATGACGGAAAGCAAGCGGAATTCAGCCTGCGCAAGACCTTTAAGGTCGCCTAGCCGCCCGGGCCTCATCACGGAGGGGTCAATCATGTTACTGGGAGGGCTGCAAAAAAATTCCTTTATCGATTACCCGGGAAAAATAAGCTGTGTCCTTTTTACGGCGGGATGCAACTTTGATTGCCCCTACTGCCACAATCCCGGCCTGGTCAGGGGGCCGTGCCGCCCTTCCCTGGACGAGGGCTGCTTTTTTAACTTCCTGAAAGAGCACAAGGGATTTCTGGACGGTGTGGTCATTTCCGGGGGGGAACCCACGCTCCAGGGCGACCTCACGGGCCTTTGCAGGAGGGTCAAGCAAATGGGATATCCCGTCAAACTTGACACCAACGGAAGCCGGCCCCAGGTCCTTAGGGAGGTCATCGAGGAAGGCCTTGTGGATTATGTGGCTATGGACATAAAAACCGATCCTTTCTGCTACACCCCTGTCATAAAAAAGGATGTGAATTCAGAAGATATCCTCTCAAGCATCCGGGTCATCATGCATTCGGCCCCTGCCTATGAGTTCAGGACCACCTGCGTCAAGCCCCTTGTGGATGAAAGGGTCCTTGAAAATATCGCACGCCTTATTTCCGGGGCCAAGCTCTATGCACTGCAGCGGTTTCACGAGACCGAAGTGCTTCATCCAGAATTTTTTCAACAGGGCGGGGCCTTTTTCACGGACCGGGAACTGGAGGCCTTAAAGGCCATCGCCGAGCCCTGGGTGGAGCGGTGCGTGGTGCGTTAGCGGTTTCGGAGTTAAGGCGCGACTCACAGGATCAAGGCCGGCTGCTTTGAAGGCAAGGATCACGGGCGCTTCAGGAATTGGGACCCCCCCAGAACGGCAAGATAGACCAGACCGGCCAATACAATGGTGGTGGCCCCGGCGGGCAGATCTGGGCCATAGGAGACGGCCAGTCCGGCGGTGGTGAAGAGGCCGGTAAACAAGGCGGCAAAGACCATGGTATGCCACAACCGGCGTGTGAACTGGGCCGCAATGGCAGCAGGCAGGGTGAGCAAGGCGATGACCATGACAATCCCCACTACCGTGACCAGCAAGACCACCGTGAGGGCCGTGAGACACAGGAGAAGGAGATAGAAGAATTCCACGTTGATGCCGCGGAGGCGGGCGAATTCCTCGTCGAAGCACACAGCGAGAAGTTGTCTGTAGAAGACAACGCCCACGGACACGACCAGGACATCAAGACCGGCAATGAGCCACAGGTCCCCGGCAGAGACCATGAGGATGTTGCCGAAGAGATAGCTCATCAGGTTTTCACTGTAACCGGGTGTCTTGAATATAAATAGGATGCCCACGGCCATGCCGATGGCCCAAACGGCACTAATCACCGTGTCCTCCCTTTGCCGGGCCTTAAGGCTGACCAGGCCGATGACCAATCCGGCCACCAGGGACGCGCCCACCGCTCCGTAAAGGGGGTGGAGCCAGTCCCAGCCGTATACCACCTGACCATACCTGGCCGCACCCATGCCCCCCAGGACACTATGGGCGATACCCCCTGCAATATATGTGATACGCCTCGTGACCACGTAGCTGCCGATAATGCCGCAGGCAATACTGGCCAGGATCCCGGTGAGAAAGGCGTATTGAAGGAAGGGTTGTGCTTTTAAATCAATAATGAATTCACACAATGACGCCCCCGTTCCGAGCAACGGTGTCGTGGCGCACCATGCGTACGTCACACCCATAGATCTCGTTGATCATCTCTCCGGTGATTTCGCTGGTGGGGTGGACCACCACCCGGCGGTTTACACAGGCCACGGTCTTGACGTAGCGTGACACAAACCCCAGGTCATGGGTGACCAGGGCCACTGTGACCTCATGATTGAGTTCTTTTAGGATTTCAAAGAGCTCGGTTTCCACCACCGCGTCCACATGGGATGTGGGTTCATCGAGGAGGAGGATCTTTGGATCAGAGGCCAGGGCCCGGGCGATGAGTACACGCTGTTGCTGTCCGCCCGAAAGATCTGAGAAGGCCCGGTTGCGTACACCATAGAGCTCGAGTTTTTGAAGGGCCTCGGTGGCCGCCTGCCTGTCCGAGGACCGGTAAAAACCCTTGCCCCTCCCCAGGCGGCCCATGAGGACGACGTCCATAACGCTCACCGGAAACAGGGGGTCCAGGGAGGCATGCTGGGGCATATACCCGATCTGGGAACGGGCCTGTTCCGGGGGTTTTCCAAAAACGCGGACCCTCCCCCCCGTTGGCCTGAGGAGACCCAGGATGAGCTTGAGAAGGGTGGTTTTTCCGCCCGCGTTAGGCCCCACGATACAAAGGAAATCCCTTTCTTGGACCTTGAGAGTCACCTTGTCCAAAACGATCACTCCATTGTACGAGAAAGACACGTCTTCGAGTTGGATTACAGGGTCTTTCATGTCTTACCTCCCCTCTCCCCTTGAGAGCCCCTTTTTGATGGCAGCGGCTATGCGTCTTAGATTGGCCATATAATCCGGGGCCAGGGGATCGATGGGCACCACGGCGCCGCCGATGGCCTTGGCAATGGTCTTTGCATCCTTTTTTGCGTACTGGGGCTGCATAAAGATGACCTTGACGTGCTTTCTCCGGGCCCGTTCAATGAGCATGGCCAATTGCCTGGGACTGGGTGTCTTCCCCTCCATTTCTATGGGCACCTGGGTGAGACCGTAAGAATCGGCAAAATAGCCGAAGGCGGGGTGGAATACGAAAAAGCGGCCGCCCTTTACCGGTGCGAGGATCCCGGTGATCTCGGCATCAACCCGGTCCAGGTCCGCCAGGAAGGTCTGGAGATTTTGCCTCAGGGCCGGAGCGCTTTCAGGGATGATTTGCACCAAGGCCTCACAAATGGTGCCCGCCTGGGTCTTCACCCGCTTGGGGTCCAGCCAGATGTGTGGATCAGGGGCCTGGGACCCGTGGGCCCCTTTAAAGAAGCGCAGTTTCACGCCCCTTCGTGTATCGATAATTTTTAGGTTTTTGAAAAGACGGGATATTTTTGGGACGAGTGTCTCTTCAAAGGGAACGCCTATCCTGAAGTACAGCCTTGATTGTGACAGCCTGGACATCTGTTTTGGCGAGGGTTCGTATGTGGCGGGGGACCGGCCCGGGCCCACGAGAGGATGGACCTCCACCCAGGGCCCGCCCACCCTTTCAACAAAATAGACCTGGGGGAGGATGCTCACAAAGGTGGTGATGCGGTCTGCCTGTACAGAGGGAACAGGGGCCACAAGGGTGACAAGGATCACCAAAACACCTATCCATGGCGAGGTTTTCACCAGACCGCCTGTGGCACATTGCATCGTCATTTTTGCAGTGTTCACTCGAAGGCTCATTTCTTTGATGGTGCCTTGTCCCTCTCGTGAGGTCCATTCTCGCAGACCAGGAACCGTTCATGGCAGTTGCGACACCATTTTACAGAATGGTCGGCCGCAAAATCATCCCAATGGTGCTTCTGGCTCGGTGTGAGCCAGCCTGTGCCGTTGCACAGGGGGCACACGCTTCCCAGATAGGCCATAATGGCGGAACGGATGAATTCGGAGCGGTTGGGGATTTCCCCGATGGCGTCCAGCAGGTCCTGATCCGCTTTAAAGGTGATGATTTCCTGTTTTTTGCCCATAAAAGGCCTCCTCCTGGTCAAGACATTTTTTATGGCAATTTTATTACAATGTATTACTGCTTTGTCAAGCTGGAAAAAGCTTGACACAACCCTGGGAAAGAATTAGTATTCCAAAACTTAGTTAGGGCGCCTCAACATAGGCAACCACGAGATGGAGGTGGCATAAAGGAGATGATCCTGAGCGAGGTGGGTCCTGGAAAGGAAGTTATCCTTTCAGGCATAAACGGGGGCCGGGGCCTGAAGTCAAAACTCTACAGCATGGGACTCGTCCCGGGTACCAGGCTTACCGTTCTCAATGCAAACGGCGGCGGCCCGATCATGATCCGGGTGAGGGATTCAAGGCTGGCCATCGGTCGGGGCATGGCCGATAAGATTTTGGTCAAATAAAAATTTTTTTGGGTCCATATTAGGGGACCCTAATATTATTAGCTAATTCTATAAGTCCTGGGTTCCAGATCACCAAATGGGTCCTTATATTCGCCTTTCTTTTCCCCGGGTGGGGCCGGTGCCAAGAGATGTCGATCCAGGAGATCAGAGAGGCGCTGAACCACGCATTTAAATCCGCTGTCCTTTGATCTACTCGAAATTCAAGGTGGTTCCTTTCCTGTCGAAGATAGCCATCCCTTTTTTGAATTTGGTTTCTCTCTTAATCGACATGAAAATGATATCTTTTTCGGGCATCTTGTTTGATTTGATCCATATTCAATCCAATATCTTTTTGTGGGGATACAACATGGATAGAATACTGCTGTGACCGTTTTCCCAGTTTGGTGCGTGAATAAATGCGTAAGACTCCCAAAATGCCTTTATTCTCATGGGTGGCAAAAATATCTTCAGAAGTATAATTCTGGTTTCTGCGTTTCAATTCGCGGAGAAGCGTTTGATTGATTTGTTCAAGAGAGAATGTCGCAAATTCTCCAAAATTACCAATCCCCAGGATTCTGGTTAAGCCGGTGAAGCTGTTTTCTTTATATCGCGTGCCATGACATACGATGAGGTGGGGTTCATAAAGGACGGCACCGTTTTTTGTGATCATTGAATCTTGCGCCGTATCCAGGCGGTATGCGAACATTTCGGCTTCATCTGTAGAGAAGTTCCAGGCGGTCTTACAATAGGTAAAAAATAGGGGCGGATCAATGAGGCCGACGGCTGCACAGGTACTTATGCGTGTCCGGGCTCCAAAGGGACGGGGCATATATATGGGACAGTGGCTCCGTACAATATCATCCGAAATGACTGCAAAATGATTGTAAGATTTTATCTTTTTTTTCCTTCTAAATGCGGCCCTCCTGAATGTATAGATATATCTGGCTGCTTTTGAGAAAAAGCCACTATCCAGGTTGACCCCTGCTGCTATTCCATCTGGAAAAAGTAATGTGGCATTATCATATTCCATGGCCTTGCGGACTTTTTTACGGAAGGCCTTGGGTGTGACCGCACTATCGCGGTCATATTGAATGGGCATCTCATCTACATCTTTGTAGATCAACCCCCCTGGAATGAATATGGCCCCTTTATTGTCAAATTTTCCAGTAGCCCCTTCTTCATATGGCTCTGGAAGAAAGCCCTCCTTTTTTTGGCCCAGCATTTTCCATAGGGTGTCGACACGTATGGAGATAATTTCTTTCATCAATTCATTTTCTATGAGTTTCTTTTTTGTAACCATAGGAAAT
>CAZNLL010000180.1:0-5883 GCA_964573885.1 uncultured Desulfobacteraceae bacterium
CCCTTCTTCCATACATCCGATTTATCTTTTTTCATCGGATGTTTCACCGGATCCCAATGATTAAAATCTCCCACCAGGAAGACCTCTTCCGCCTCAGGGGCATGAATCGAAAAGGTGACCCGTCTTATTTTCTTTTTGGTCCTTTTTTCCGCCATCAATAACCTCCCTTCATTTCCCTCCCAAATAGGTGTACATAGATCCTGCCATGTTTTATTATATCATGATGTTTCCATAACGTGATCTTTTGCTGAATCCATAGGCCTTTTCTTCAATGCATGGATCTCCTTGGTCAAGCTTCTTTGTCTTATGAATTCACTGATTAGCTTGGCCAGAGCAGGCACGCACCAAATAACGAATCCTCGGGTTAGGTTGCCTTGACGGCCTCAGAACTGGATGTCCGGAAATACCGGCCTCGGTTGCCACAAATCCCCTTGATCACTATACATATTATGCTAAAATCATAAATCAAATTCATAAAAAACAACAGGAGGAAAACGATGGAAAAAAACTCGAAAGGTTTGGATCGAAGGCATTTCATGAAAATGGCTGCGTTGGGAGCAGGAGGTGCTGCGTTTGCCGGCAAAGTCCCTTTTGCCCGTGCACAACAAAGGGCCGAGGAACCGGGCAGTCCCATCTATTTGGCTCTCAACATGTCAAAGGTTTCCAATAACGAGGACAGTTTTCGGCTCATGAAGAGGGTCGGCCCCAGGGTCTGTATCACAACGGCCACCCATCCCGGTTTCGTTGGATTCCAGGCCAATATCCAGACGGGGATTCTGCCCCTGGCTGGCCGGTACGGCGGCGGCAAGGTTCACATGGAAAAGGAACTCAATCCCATCCGTAATTATCAGTACACCATGTGGAAACGGTGGGAAGACCATGATGAGTTTCACCAGCAGCAGTTTGACAGGGTCTTTGAGCTTTGCGGGAGTTGTCTTGGCATGGTGATAGAGGGCCCGTGGGAGCCGGTATACAGGATCGTGAAGGCCAGAATGGCCCCCATCAGGTCCATGGGGCAGATCGTGGATCTGGCCGCAGATATCCAGCAAAAAAAGGATTTTATCCGTTTTGCCACGCCAAGGCGGTGCGTGGCCATGGCCGAGCATACGGTGATGCCCGGCAGGGAAAAGGTCTTCGAGGAGGGAGCCATTGCCACCATGGAGGCCCTCTCGGACTCCACTGGTTTTTTGGGATATATGATTCTCAAACAAATTGGGGTATGCGCCCTGGGAAGTTTCATGATGGATCCAAAATCCATGGCAGAGAGCTTACAGACGCTCGGAGCAAATCCTCCCACGGACCCAAAGCCCCTGTTTAAAACACCTGAGGCTATGCCCAGTCCACCGGAATATCTTATCCATAGCGAATGGGACGCACCGGAACTGGCTCAACTCGGCTTTGGAAAAGTACTGGTGAATACCAAAATCAGAAAGATCCATGATGAAGGCGTCATGGCCCATCTCATTAGAGGACCCTATATCATGTTTTTCCAGCCCATGATGGAGGAGCCAGGGTGGAGATCCGCGGTCTCTTAGGCCTTGAAAAAATTGGTCTTGATTGTGGCAAGGAGATCAGGTATGGCCCGAGAGCCGGGGCCGATGACGACTTTCGCATACAAGGTTTTCAGTTGAGCCCAGCCCGACTCTCTGGTGGGCAAGGTGATGGACGATGCGCAGCGTGACCGTCTGGTATTCAACGCGGTGGGACACCTCAAAAACGGGGTCACAGAGCCCTTGCTGGAGTACGCTCTCCAATACTGGCGCAATATCGACAAAGAGATTGGATTTGTAGGGATCCTCCTGGTTTACCCCGTTGTTGCATAAAAGGCGCTTAAGGATTCGGGATTTCCCCTTCTATGACTTCAAATGCCGCTTTTAACGCTTTAAATCTGGAATTCACCAATAGTGATATCCAGACCCTGGATATAAAATGACATAACTTTCTGCTTTTACTGGAGTTATATGTCTAGGAGCTCGCACCAACAACGGGGTTTACCCTTGTAGCAACTACAGGGAAGCGCTATATATCCAAGTGGAACATGTTAGCAATTAACCTTGACACCCAAAGGGTTTTTCTCTATGTCCCAATCCAGGACAGGAAATTCTTACCGTTCATCTGATGGCTTGCCCTCAAACCGAGCCAGAGCTTTGTGAGTGTTTGTGAGTGGATGCTCGCAGATCTTTTAGGCGCATCCCCCGGATTAAAGGAGAAAGGGGAAAATGAACAGACAACGGTATCTTAAAGATGGGATTATCGGTGAGAGGGCTGGGACTTTGGCCCTTATGGGCCGACGGTGTGGAGAATGCGGGAAAAAATCTTTCCCGCCCACCGAGCTATGCCCGTACTGTGGATCAGACAAGCTGGAAAAGGTTTTCCTCGCAGATGAAGGGACGGTTCTTGCGGCCTCAACAACGCAGGCACCGGTCCCCCCTTACGCCCCTCCCTTCACCCTGGCCATGGTCGACATGGAGGATGGCATTAGAACCATAGGCCGTGTTGAAAAGGATGAAAAAGTGAAACTTAAGAAAGGCGATAAGCTGACCGTTAAGTTTGGGAAGCTTTTCGAAGAGACAGAGTTCAACAAAAAGACGAAATCGACCGAGGCGATCGATGTCATCGGCTATTATTTTGTGCCGAAAGGCTGATGGGGGTAAGCGACTATGAGAGACGTATATGTTCTTGGGATCGGGCAGACAAAATTCGGCGTGTTCCCTCAGTATACAGGGGTTGATTTAGGTGTGATGGCGTCGGTCCAAGCGGTCAAGGACGCCGGCATCAATGCCAAGGAAATCCAGGTGGCCTATGCCGGGTACTGCAGAGGAGCTTCTACAGAGGGTCAAATGGCCTTTATCCGCCTCGGGATCGGATCCCTTCCCATTGCCAATCTGAACAATGCCTGTGCCAGCGGGAACACGGCCGTTGATATGCTTTACAGAGACATTGCCGGAGGGTTCTGCGAGGTGGGTCTGGCGGCAGGTTTCGAGTCCCTGACCCAGGCGTCCAAACAATCGGGCAAAGGCCTCCTGGCTATTAAAGAGGACCTTGGAGGCATGATGGGACTCACCATGCCGGCTTTCTTCAGCTTTGTCTATCAACGGCTGATGGATGAACGAGGCGCCACCATGGAAGATCTGTGTTATCCGGCCGTCAAAAACCATTACAATGCCCAGTTCAACCCCCTTGCCCAGTACAACAAACCCCTCACCTACGAGGAGATCATGGCCTCACGGGTCATCGTAGATCCCATCACCGTCCTGCAGTGCTGCCCCCAGAGCGACGGCGGCGCGGCCATGGTTCTCTGCTCGGAGGACTATTTTAAGAAGCACAACGCAAATAACCACCCTAAGATCAGGATAGCCGCTTCTGTCATCCACAGCAGCGGGTGGCTGTCCGCCCAAAAGGACCCGCTTTTCAGCCAGGTCAATCGGGAAGCCGCGGACAGGGCCTACAACATGGCCGGCATCGAACCCAAGGATCTGGATTTCGCCGAAATCCACGATGCCTTTTCCGGTGAGGAGGTTTCGGCCTATGAACCGATGAGGTTTTGTCCGGAAGGGGAATGCATCAAATACGTGCGTGAGAGGCATTATGACTTGAACGGAAAATTTCCCATCAACACCAGCGGCGGACTCCTTTCATTGGGCCATCCACTGGGGGCCAGCGGTGCGAGAGTGAACTGTGAAGTGGTCCGGCAACTGCGCGATCAGGCCGGCGGCTATCAGGTGGAGGGCGCCAGACTCGGCCTGGCGCAGATGCTGGGCAGCGTGCTTTTTGGCGGCAATGAGTCCGCTGTGGTATGTGGCGTTCAGATCCTGGAGAAAGTCCAATAGCATTGGGACCGTTGTGCTGGGGGAGACGACCCGAAGATTTCCGGGGTTAAAGGTTCCCAAACGGCAGGGCCGTCACCCGCTCGCCAAGGGGCAGCCTGGCATCTCCCGGATGCACCAGGTATCCCGGCAGCGCTCGGTCTCCCAGATCCCTCTGAAACGTTTTGATTGCAGAGGCCATTGCCGGGCGCGGCGTGCCCGAGAGCTTCACCTCGATGGGTACAAGCCTTCCACCTGTATCCACCACGATATCCACTTCTGTTCCTGCCATGGTCCGCCAGAAATAGACTTGCGGATCAACACCACGATGCATGAGGGTCTTGACGATTTCGGAGAGCACCGCCGTTTCCATGATAGCCCCTCTCATGGGGCCGGAAGCCGCATGTTCCGGATCCTTCAAACCGGTGAGGTAGCAAAGCGTGCCCACGTCCGCAAAATAGACCTTTGGTGTCTTAACAAGGCGTTTCCCGATATTGGTAAAGTACGGACGAAGTACGATCACCTGATAGGTCGCTTCCAGCACAGACAGCCAGGCTTTGGCCGTGTTGACCGCTACACCAAGGTCTCGGGCCACATCAGTCAGATTCAAGAGCTGGCCGCTTCTGGCCGCCAGGGCCCTCAGGAAATTATGAAACTGGGACAGGTCACCGACCTGTCTGAGCCTATGTACATCACGTTCGAGGTATGTCCGGACATAGCTTGCGTGCCATAGGTTCACATCTCGTTCAGGATTTGCCACAAGTTCCGGGTACCCGCCTCTTAGAAATGACTCCCAAAGCCTTTGAAATGCATACGGCATTTTTGAAAAGAGCCTGCGCTTGGACTCCCATGGCAGGGGAAGTTTCGGCCTTTCCTCCGCCTCCCGTCTTGAAAGTGGTAAAAGTCGCAGCATGGCAGCCCGACCCGCCAATGACTCGGTCACCTGCTCCATGAGCAAAAGATCCTGTGATCCCGTCAACAGATACTGCCCGCTCTTTTGGCGGTCAGCATCGATTTTCTCTTTAATGTAGGCGAGCAAGTCAAGAGTGTACTGCACCTCATCGAATATCACGGGGGGCGGGTGCATTTCGAGGAAGGTCCGCGGATCCTCCATGGCAGATCCGCGCACATCCGGCGGCTCCAGAGAAATATACCGGTATTGTCTCATGAAGAGATGTTGGAGAGTTGTTGTTTTCCCGGATTGATGCGGGCCGGTCAGTACCACCGCCGGAAACTCGGAGGCAGCTTTTTTGAGAACTGGCTCCAATGACCTTTTGATATATGTCGCAGCCATAATTTTGGTTTAAATTATGCATTTCAAGTGCAAAATGTCAAGCAAAAAATTCGCACATCCTTCGCCGAGACCCTCAACAAGCCCTTTGAATCGTTTGGTGGTCTTGGAAAGATGATAGTCTGGATCGATACCTGCAGTTATTCAGAGGTTAAGGACCCGGGAGGTGTATGGAAGGGATTGATCACTTGAACGTCACCTATCTTCTGATTCTCCTGGAGGTCTTCCGTAAGCAGGTAAGAGCAATCCATTACCTGCGCGGAGGCGACGATCAGGGCATCCCACCATGAAAGCCGGAAACGATCCTGAATATTCCAGGCACCCTCCACAACACGGGAGTCAACCGGCAGGGGCTGCCAAGCAAAGAACGCTCGTACATCCTTCCTGGCGATCTTGTGCGCCAACCCTGGCTCCAGCTTGAATACAACCGTCACATAGAATTCCTGCAATACTTGAAAACTCAGGCGTCCCGTTCTATTTTCCCAAAGGTGAGCCATCCATGCTGCAGCAAGCGGCTGTTTCCGCGGTTCGGAGGCATCCCTGCTATACACGAGGACATTGGTATCAACGAAGACATTATCGCTCATGGAGTTCCTCGCGCCTTGGATACTTCTTACCCGACTGCTTTAGTTTGCGTGGAGGCTCGGAAAAGTAGTATTGCATGGCTGAGTGGTAATCTTCCTCTCTGCGCCTTTTTTCCCTCAGCATTTCTCCCACCACACGGGAAACACTGGTGTCATGCTCCGCAGCATAGATGCGAGCCCATCGGGCCGTTTCCTCATCAAG
>CAZNLL010000181.1:0-5666 GCA_964573885.1 uncultured Desulfobacteraceae bacterium
TCTTCCGTCCGTTTGCGCTCCGTGATGTCCGTCACCAGTGCAAAAAAGCCCTGTATCTTACCGGATTTGTCAATATCTGGAACATAGTCTCCAATCACATGGCGCTTGCCGCCATTTTTATATGGAAGGGCGTCTTCGAAACGGACTGCCTCGCCCGATAGGACTTCTTTGACTCTGTCTTTAATCGTATCATAGGTTTCCTCCCCCAGAATTGTTCTAAAATGCTCCCCCTCAATCTCTTGTCGCGTAAGTCCGAACCATTCCTCGTATCGCTTGTTAACAAAGCGATAATACCCATCCTTGTCGATGTATGATACCAGGGCCGGTATGTTGTCTGCTATCAGGCGGAGTTCTTCTTCGCGTTTTCTTAAGGTTTCTTTCGCCTGTTTCCGTTCAGTAATGTCCTGCACAGTCCCTTCGTAGCCGGTCAGTTCGGCCTTTTTATTGAAAACGGGCTCAGTCTCGTTGTGCAGCCAGATGGTTTCCCCGTCTGTGCGGACGGCCCGGTAGTCGAGTGCAAAAGGCTTCTCTTCCTCAACCGCCTGCTGAACTGTTTTTCGCCAGAAGCCCAGGTCATCAGGGTGAACAAAGGATTTCGCAAACTCATAAGAGGGCCCCTTTCGTGGGGCCTTGAATATCTCATAGACTTGATCGGACCATTCGGCCTTTCCAGAGGCAATCTCCCACGACCAGTTGCCGATTTTTGCAATTCTCTGCGCCAACGTGAGTCTATTCTCGCTCTCCCGCAGAGCCTCCGCGGCCTGCCCACGCATCTCGACCTCTTTGCGCAGTGCGATATTCGATTGTTCCAGCGCATCCGACGTGCGCATATAGTCGCTGAACATGCTGTAGAGAAGGACGCCCGAAAAACCCAGAAATCCGTATTCCATGAGATATTGCATAGTGGGAAGACCCAAGGCCGTGGCCGCATCATGGACGGCCAGAAGGATCCAAAAAGACGCGCCCCACACAAATGCCCGGGAAAGGGTATCCCCCTTTTTCTCATTCACGGCCCAGAGCCTGATCCCATTGACGGAGGCACCAATGGCATAGAGCATGAAAGCCGGCCCCAGGAGCCCCAGATCAGGCTCCACAAATGGCCTTTGCAAGGTAAGGAAAGGTCGGGCGACAAAATGATCACTGACGAAAAGGTGGGTAGACCAGAGCAGAACCAAAATAGAAATGTGGAGCCCGCCGGCAATGAGGTGATATCTTTTTGAAGGCCTATCCAGGCGGGAGTAGACAAGACCATACAGGGCGTGGACCAGAAAAATAACGGCGGTCCATTCGAGAAGCCCCCCGAAGCGGTTGATGGGACCTTCCGGCGTATTGTATTCTAAAAAGATGCCAAGGGAATAGAGGATGGTGGAAAAAGAAATGGCCGCCGCCCACAGGCACCAACTGAACTCGGATCGTTTGGTGGAGATCCAGATGTGCAGGCTGAATACCAGTACCGCTGCTACGGCAATTGACAGCGATCCCGCCGATGGAAATACGATTGGCTCAAAAGGCAGAAGCATGGCGCCACCCTCCTATTCCTGAAAACTCCCATCACTCAGAAGGTCGAATTTGTTTCCGAATGGCCCCTTTTTGGGTTCCGTAACAGTTCAAAGGCCCGAGAAGAGAAGCTCGCCCCCTTCCGTCCTTCAAGGGTATAAACCGTCAATCCCGTCCAGCGAAGCGAAAACCCTGTTCACGAGAATACCTGTTTGCAGCACACTGTAAGGGTTGGTAAAGCGCACATATTGAGCCCGGTACAAGGTGATACTCAGCTTTGAAATGGCTATATCCGCCTGTCCCGATGCAACCAGGGTACATACGGAATCAAAATCCTCGGCGGAACGATCCAGTTCCAGTTTGACCCCCAGCTCGCGTGCGATTTTGTTTGCCAGGAAGATATCACACCCCACGAGACGCCGGCCTTCATGGATAAAGAAGGCCCGGGTTGGATCTTCCCTTGTATCATCAAAAGCAAAAAAGCCGCGTTGGATACCGCCGTACTGGGCGACAACAATCTTTCCCCTGTCCTTTATCCTTTTAATGTCAGGAGGAAAAAGGTCGCCACCCCTTGCCTGAGGAGCATTCAACACGGCCATGATGAAAAGAACCGCTGATATCAGTATTCGTCCCCTCATGGTCAATCTTCGGTCATCCCACGAAAGCATCTGCTTTTTCATGAAAAGTTATAACTCCCTTTCCTGAGCCATTTATAGAACCAGCGTGTCCTAAGTTCAAGTGGAAATAGTGAAAATACTTGAAAGGCCCCACACCCCACGTGCTTATTTAACCCGTACGATGAAAAGGCAAGCCCCTGCCAAAGTGGAGTCTGGGGCCAGTGAGTTCCCCACAGACCTGTATCGTATGCCTGGGGTTGCAGCCTGAGGCCCATTGATCCAGACGTGGAAAAGCGGCGAGGGGGTCAAGCTGTTAGGACCCGGAATTTTTCTTGACATTCATCCTATAAACCGGGAATATTTATTACCGGTTCAGCCATGAAGCGGTAATAATAATGCCCAGGAGGGGCCCCATGTTGGCGACGATCAAATCCATCATTCTTGATTTCCAGGAAACCCGACTGGAAATCGGCGTGCCCCGCCGTTTGCGGATCGAGACGGTCCGCGGCAAGGCCGCCGTCTGCATAGGGGTGCGACGGAGCGGCAAGTCAACCTACCTGTTCCAGGTCATCCAGCGCCTACTGGACAGTGGGGTGCCGCGACAGAACATCCTCTACCTGAACTTTTTCGACGATCGGCTCCACAACCTGCGCCATGATAACCTCGGCCTGATCGCAGAGGCTTATTACTCGATCTACCCGGAGAAAAAAAACAAAGAGACGGTCTACTGTTTCTTCGACGAGATTCAGGCGACCCAAGGATGGGAGCCCTTTGTCGACCGCCTTATGCGCACGGAAAAATGTGAGGTGTATCTGACGGGCTCCTCGGCCAGGATGCTCTCGAAAGAGATCGCAACGCAGATGCGCGGACGGGCCCTTTCGTGGGAGATGTTCCCCTTCTCTCTCCGGGAATTCCTGGACTACAAAGGAATCCAGAGTGAGGGTGCCCTTTCGACGAAAAAGCAACTCCTCGTCCGCAAGGCCTTTGAGGAGTACTGGGAGAACGGCGGGTTCCCTGAGGTCACGGGCCTCAGCCGCCACTTGAGGATCAAGATCCACCAGGAATACTTTCAGACCATCCTGTTCCGGGACCTTGTCGAACGCCATGACGTTTCACACCCAAAGGCCGTAACCGATCTGGCACACTGGCTGGTGGATAACACAGCCTCGCTCTATTCGATCAACCGCCTCACGGGGTATCTCAAATCGCTGGGCCACAAGGTTCCCAAGTCCGTGGTGTCGGATTACCTGGAATGGTTCGAGGACGCCTACTTCCTGTTTACCGTGCGGTTATTCGACGCGTCGCTCGCGCGAAGAGATACCAACCCGAAGCGAATCTATTGCATCGATCATGCGATGATAACCTCGGTGTCATCGGGAATCCTGGTCAACTCCGGGCATCTTCTGGAAAACCTCGTTTTTACGGCACTTCGGCGTCTTCATCCGGAGATCTATTACTACAAGACAAAGAGCGGCCGGGAGGTTGACTTCATCGTCCCGACACGCGGCCGGCGGCGGATGCTGGTCCAGGTCTGTGAGTCTCTCGCCGAGCCCAAGACTCTGAAACGGGAGATGGCGGCTTTGGCTGAGGCGATGAAGGAGCTCGGCCTGAAAACCGGAACCATCGTAACCCGAAACGAGGAGGAACGGACGGACGTGGAAGCCGGAACCATCGAGCGGGTTCCGATATGGCGGTTCCTCCTTGATCTGCCGGAATCAATGGGATAGCCTACAGTGATTTCAACTTGGGCTACAAAGGTAATAAATTGAAATTTCGAAATATTTGCCCCAATTTTGGTCGCTGAGCCGGGAGATGCGCCGGAGGGTTCGCCATAGTGCGCTATGAGGGTCCCATATACAGGCCGCCGAGTGAGGCGGAGAGCTTGTTGATTCAGGCCACGGTGGGGTGCCCTCACAACAAGTGTAGCTTCTGCATGGTATACAAGAAAGGTCCGCCCTATAAGGTCCGGCCCGTAAAGGAAATCTTCCGGGACATAAAAAGGGCAAGAGAGACATACGGAAAACATGTCAGATCCCTCTTTTTCCCGGCAGGCAATACAATCGCCATGCCCACCGAGGACTTGGCGGCGATCTGCCGCTTCGCCCTGGAGACCTTTCCTTCTCTTCAAAGGATAACCGTTTACGGGTCTTCCCAGTACATTGCGAGAAAGGGGCTCCCCGGCCTAAAGATCCTCAAGGAGTCTGGCCTCAGCCGTATTCATGTGGGGCTCGAAAGCGGAGATGATCTTATCTTGAGAAAGGTCAAAAAAGGGACAACCGCTTCGGAGCAGATTGAAGCGGGGAGAATGGCCAAGAAGGCAGGGATTGCACTCAGCGACTATGTCATTCTTGGTTTGGGCGGAATTGAAAGAAGTAAAGCTCACGCGCTGGCGACCGCGGAGGCACTAAATGCGATAGGGCCTGATTTCGTGCGATTGCGAACCCTGGTGCCCAAGATCAATACCTTACTCCTCCACCAGATTAATAAGGGCAGATTTCACCTTCTCTCACCCCATCAGGTTCTGGAGGAGACAAAGCTTTTGATAAAGAACCTGGCATGTCATACGATCCTAACAAGTGATCATTACACAAACTATCTGAACCTGGAAGGCAGACTCCCGGATGACAAAGAAAGGCTCCTGCACGAGATCGACCGGGCATTGTCATGGGCCGAGGGCCGTTTTCGCCCCCATTTCATCGGGTATGAATAGAGACAATTTGATGAAAAGCGCCTTCTTCTAAAAATTCACCCGCGTTTCCTTGCATTTGCTTTCAAAAGAAAAGGCGGTCTTCGTGCCGAATTCCGCACCAAAACCGCCTCTCCTAAAGAAAGACACCCTGTCTTGGGATCATGATCCCGGCAAGGGCTTTTTGGCCGGACCGTAAACACCAATGAGCCGGGCCACATCGATGGTATTGCATAATGTGGCGGTTGCGATCTCGGTAAAATCTGCATCCGGTGAAAGATCCGGCACACTTTTTAGGGCGAACAATAAAAAAGTGTACCTGTGGGGGGCATCCGGCGGCCAGGGGCCCCCGTAATGATTGCCGTATCCCGGCATGGAAAAGGTCACAAAATCCGTCTTAAACTCCTTGCTCCCGGCCGGCATATTTCCCGGGCTGGCGCCCTCGGCAAGCTCGGCCGTTGAGCCCGGAATGCAGGCAATCCAGTGAATGAACCCTCTTCCAAGGTTCTCGCGATATTGACTCGGAATATCCTGGTCCATCATGACCAAAAAGAAGCACTCGGTCCCGTCCGGGGCGTTCTCCCATTTAAGAGGCGGCGAGATTATACTGTCCTCCACGTATTTATCGGGGATAGCCCCCCCATCTTCAAAAACCGGCGAACTCAAGGTAAACATCTTTTTCCCCCTTTTCTTTTCCAGGGTTCATGACCAATGGCCGAGATCGGCCGACACGCATTCTCCAGGGCCCTTTACTTAAAAGGCAAAATTAACCCCGTAGTTGCATAAAAGGCGCTTATGAATTCGGCATTTTGCCTTCTATGACTTCAAATGCCGCTTTTAACGCTTTAAATCTGGAATTCACCAAT
>CAZNLL010000182.1:0-5518 GCA_964573885.1 uncultured Desulfobacteraceae bacterium
GAAGTACCGGATTTGATTCATGCTTTCAAGTTTCTAAACCCCTTTATCACCCACAAATTCTTGTGAGGAGCCTACAAATACTTACCGTCAGGGAGGTTACTATAAAATCGAGCCCTTTCAGTCCAGGGTGGTCTTCATATGTCTCAATACCCTTCTCTTCACCGCGCACTGGTCCGGGGCAGAACAAGGCAGCACCGTGCCGTGGCAACAACTGACCTGGCTGGAGGAGACCCTGGCCGATGCCCGTTCAAAGGGTAAGAAAGTCTGGCTGCTTATGCATGTCCCGCCCGGTGCCGATGTCTACGGCACCGTAAACACTTACATGGATGAAACCGGCCGGATCTCGGACGCCCGCATGATGTGGGAGCGCGATTACCAGGAACGCTTCATGGAGATCACCCGCACTTACAGAGAAGTCATTGAGGCCGGCTTTGCCGGCCACACCCACATGGATGAATATCTTGTCTCCAGGCCCGGGGATAAAAAGGGCCCCGGGATAATCCTGATCACGCCCGGGATAAGCCCCGTTTTCGGCAACAACCCTGCATTCAAGGTATTCACCATGTCTCATGAAACCTGGGAACTGCTTGACTATCGCTCCATGACCTACTTTTTTGGCCCCTTGACCGAGGATTTTGTGTTTTACTACCTCTTTTCAAAGGCCTATTCCATGGAGACCCCCCTGGAACCCTCCCTTGTTGCCCTTATATCGCTGCTACCCGTCGATACCATCCTTCGAGAGCGATATACGCGTTTTTACTATTCGGGACACGATGAGGGAAATAAGATTAATGACATCAATTGGCCGGCCTACTGGTGCGCCATGGGTAACATGGACAAAGAAGACTATATTGACTGTGTCAACGGATACAGATAGCAATACAATGGGGAAATGAGCGAGTCAAGATGCGGAGGCCAAAAGAGAGGGTTTGCCCTTGACCGGGAACGCTTCCTTTTACTGGATTAGCGCTCCTCTAAAGGGACAAAATATGAAACAACACCGACAAAGGCCAACCGGTAATTCTCATTGATGGCTTGGAACATCTTGGCTGTCGCGGGAGTAGTGGGGATGGGGTTCATGGCAGGGATATGATAAGGATTTTTTGGGGAGGCGTATATAATGACAGAGAAGTACTTGCTCTGGATCCGCTGGATCATGGCGCCGGGAGTCATTATCCCGCAGTTCCACATGAGCCAGTAATTGTAGGGATCATTAAAGTGGGGCCTTTGAAAGAGGGGGCAAAGGATGTGGGTATTGAGAACAAGGAAATTGGTGTTTTGTGGTTTGAGTGCTTTGATTTCCTTCCTTAATTGGTCACTAAAAGGCCTCTCAAAATACTGATTGCTGGGATGTTTGGTCAAGCAATAGCCGGAGGGACCATTAAGGCAGAAATCGAGAAAAAAAGCCGCTGCCAGAGACGCGAGAAAAACAAGAAAGTACTTGACTGGTAATTCCTTCATAAACCGCCTGGTAAAGAAAACCAGCCACAGGAGTGAGGCGAGCATAAACTCCAAGTAATAGCTCGCTTCCCCTCCGATTTTCCCCAGTCCCACAAGCGGGGCAAGAGCGGTGATTTCCATGTAGATTAAATAGGGATTATCTCGACAGGCTTCTTTGTGCTTTATGGCGGTGTATCCGACACTGAACCCCGAGGATGCTGCCAAAAGAACGAACATGGGCTGGTGAAAAAGCTCTCCAAGTCTTTCCACTGTGAGGGTGAGAAAAGACGGGTGTCCCAGTATGGAAGAAAGGGTGCTAAAGAGGTACCCCTGCCCCCAGATTGCCGGGACAATAAAGAAAAGGCCTCCCAGAAAGAGAAGGGAAGTCCCGGCATAAAGACACGCCTTACGCCGTTCCATGAAAAGCAAGAATAGAAAAGTAGCGAATAAGGCGCATATAAAGGTCTGTTTGGTGGCAAAAGCCAGGAAGGCCAGGAGACTGGATATCACAACAATTGGAGCCCTTGTGGATTTCTCTACCAGAACTATGGCAGAACCGGCCAGAAAAAGGGCGAGCATATCAGGATGGGTGTAGATTGCGCTCTGTACAAATATGGGAAGGGTCAAGAGCAATATCAAGGCGGGGAAAGGAGCAAAACGTTGGAAGGGGTCACGGTTTTGCCCGGGGAAGAATAGGAGACATAGCACCAATAGGGATGAGATCATGGAGACCAGTCGGCCGGTAAAAAAGGGAGAAAGAGGGTGCGGGGGAAATGCAGCGACCACAAGAAAATAGAGGGGGTTGTATATAGTGATGACAAAGGGAACGTCCCCGAAAAAGCTTGCATCGTAGATACGGTGACCGGAATCGATCGCCTTTATGGTCACCAGATTATGGGACTCCATTTTTAGATCGTAGGGCGTGGTCAGATGCCTTTGGGCCACTTGAAAAAACCTTTGGAATGAAATAAGGGCTAAGGCCATAAGGACGATGGCAACAAGTGCCTTCTTAAAAGCGTGCTTTCCCATAAAAGCCTTTTTCGAGTCCGGAACCACTCGTCGCTGCACCTGATGTTCAATACCAGTTCTCCTATCCAACCCTTGTGCCAAAACTTTTGGATCACAAAGAGTGGCAAGGGTGGAGACAACACTTAATGCCATGAAAGCGTGAAAAACGTTGCAGGGCGCGGCATTCGGCCTGAAGTATGGATTAAGAAAGGAAAGATAAGGGGCTTAAAGGTGCATTTTTAGGATGCACACATCCTGAAAGGGTGCACAAGTTATTGTGCAGGTGCACATATTCCGGGGCATTTGCCCCGGGCGGAACAGGCGTTTTTCCTTGACACGCCCTTGTGGAGGCTTAGTTTTTACATTGAAGGACAGAACGAGAAAAGAAAGGTGTCATTTTTATGCTTAAAAAGCTGGTTGTAGGGCCTTACCAGGGGAACTGCTATATATTGGGCTGTAAACAAAGCAAAGAAGGGGTGGTCATTGACCCGGGGGACGATGTGATCCGCATTGTAAGGGAGATCTCCGACTTGGGCCTTAAGATCGTCTCCATCCTCATCACCCACGGGCATTTTGACCATGCAGGCGGGGCAGGAAGACTCAAGGAAATCACGGGGGCCCCGGTGTTGATCCATTCCTTGGACAGAGGAGGTCTGGGGTTCCGGCCGGACGGAGAACTCTTTGAGGGCCAGGAGATCCGGGTGGGGACTTATTTGTTAAAGGCCCTCCACACCCCGGGGCATTCCCCAGGAGGGATGAGCTTCCATGCCCCGGGGGCGGTCTTTACCGGGGATACCCTTTTTGCAGGTTCAATCGGGAGGACCGATTTCCCGGGAGGCAACCACGAGCAGCTGATACAGTCCGTGGTCCATAAGATCTTCCCCCTGGGAGACCACCTGCGGGTCTACCCGGGGCACGGGCCTGTCACCACCGTCGGCCGGGAGCGGAGGCATAACCCTTTTTTCCGTTTCGCCGGTTCCGCCTAGGCCGGCGCCTTACTCCGGATTAAAGGCTGACACCCAGGCCGTCATGGGCAACCGTCACCGCAAAGGCAAGGCCCCGGTCCTTGAGGATGCGATCCACCGTTTGCTGCCACTGTGCTTGGTTCAAGGGTATGGGATAGGGCCCTTGGCCGGATGGAGGTCTAAGGGGATCTTGGGGTTCATATTTCTTGGCATTCTTGTTGGCCGGATCGCCGGGCACCATGTCCGCATCTCCCATGTGCACAAGAAAGGTCCTTTTTTTTGGCCTAAGCCGTTCGATAAAGGGGATGGCCCTTTGAAAGCTCATATGATGGGGCCGGTTGTATTTGGGTTCGTTTAACCAGAAGGACTGAATAATGAGGCAGTCGGGTTCAAGGAGTTCAGCCCTGATATCAGGGATATCCATGAAGTCGGAGGTGTACAAGAGCCGGACCTCCTCCCCGGACCTCCCTTGGCAGGTGATTAAGAATCCCACCGAGCCCTTGGCAAAGGAGCCGTGCTCGGTCTGAAAGGGAAGAATTTGAAACTCCCCATGGTTGAATCTCGTGCCCGGGGAGATCATCCGGGGATCTATGACCTCCATGTGCTCCAGGTAGGCGAACTTGGGACCGATGACCTGCCAGGTCTTCTCCGTCAGGTAAACGGGTATGGGGGAGAAATCCTCCCGGGGCACATTGCGTTTGTAAACAAAAAGTTCGTCCAACCCGATGAAGTGGTCCCCATGTTCGTGGGTGATGAGAACGCCGTCCACCGCCTTGACAGGGTGCCGGGCGAGCTGAGATCGGATGTCGGGACCGCAGTCAATGAGGAGGGTGGTCTTCCCTCCCAGGAGCAGGGCTGTCCGATCCCTTTTCTCGCCCCTTTTTCGCATTTCCCGGCATATATAGCAGTCGCAGTTCACCTCGGGGACGCCCCAGGCCCCCCCTGTTCCGAGAAAGATAAGTTCCATGGGACTGTGTACCTCCTTGTTTATTTCTCCGCGTCCTTGCGAATCTTTACCTTGAGATAGAGATCGCCCTTTTGACCGTGTGCCGTTTCTTTGCCAAGCCCTGCCAGACGGAGGGTGGTTCCCTCCCGCGTATCAGGAGGGATGGTCACCCGAAAGATCCTCTTGTGGAAACCCCAGGGGATATTGACCAGCTTGTGGCTGCCCATACGGGCCTCCCTCGGGGTGATGGTTATGATGCCGTAAAGATGGGGATCGGTGGCGGTGCCCACCGCTCGAACGGCCTGGAGACGGGGTGTTTTCTTCCTGGGAGTCTTGCGACGAACCCAGCGGGTCACGCCCCGTTCGGGAATCCAAAGAAACACCTTGAGAGAGATCATGCCGAAGACAAATCCACCCACGTGGGCCCACCAGGCAATGCCGCTGCCATGGCCGGCTGTTCCGGCGGCGCTGATAAATTGAAGCAGGAACCATATGCCCAGAAAGACAAAGGCCGGGAGTTCCACAAACCAGGGAAAAATAAAGATAGGGATCAGAGTGAAGATCCTGGATTTGGGGTAGAGGAGGAAATAGGCCCCCATGACCCCGGCAATGGCACCGCTGGCCCCGATGGTGGGCACCTTGGAATGCCAGTTGATAATCACATGGGAGAGCCCGGATGCAAAGCCGCACAGGACATAGAAAATGAGGTAGCGCAACGGCCCCAAACGGTCCTCCACATTATCCCCGAAGATATAGAGGGACCACATGTTTCCCAGGAGATGCCAGAAGCCCCCGTGTAGAAACATGAAGGAGAAAAAGGACAGGACCTGTTGGCCAAGCGTGAAGTAGGCGCCGATCTCCGGTTCAGAGTATCGGGCCGGAACCAGTCCATAGGTGAAGATAAAGTGGTCCAGTCGTCTCCCCTGGGCGGTCTCAACCAGGTAGAGGAAACTTGTGGCCACCATAATAGCCATGTTGACCACAGGGTAATTTCTGGATTGAATCGTGTCCCGGAGGGGTATCATGGCAGGGCTATCATACCATGAAGGGGGCTCAAGGCAAGCCCTTGCCCTCCCTAAGGTTCATGAAGGGCGGTCTCCAGGGACAAGGATGGGAACGCCTGTTTAAGGGATCCCGTTTTCAGGTCTATTGAGCCCGG
>CAZNLL010000183.1:0-5437 GCA_964573885.1 uncultured Desulfobacteraceae bacterium
ACCGCCGGTTCACAAGGGCTCTATCTGCTGGATGTCAAGAACCCCGCCAACCCCACCCTGAAGGAGAAGTATCCGGTGCGCGAAGACATTGGGGCATCCTGGGCCCTGTGCTTGAAGGATAATTTTTTGGTCGTCACCTATATCGCCGCTGATCCGGGGGGAGAGAGAAGTAAGAAAAAGCAGTTACGGGGAGGGTGGGAAATTTTCCAGTTGACCACCGAGAAGGCTCCGTTGAAGGGCTTTTTGAAGAGCCTCATGAAGGATGCACTTTCTGATTAGGATTTCTCAAAATCGTGGGGAAGAGCGGTCAGGGCGCCTGAAGATTGAAGAAATCGCCATCCTGGGGCTTTTCCTCACAGTCACTCTGGACAATCTGGGCCTGGTGGGCGGCACGTCCATGGTGGGCAAGGATGTTACCCTTGCAAAACTGGCGACCGTGACCGCCCTGGGCGTTGTCATCGCCCGGGCCCTGATTATGAAAAGAGAAAACCTGTTTCGCATGGCATTTGCCAATGTGACCAGTTTTTTTATGTGGGCCTTTATTGTGATTTCTCTTCTGTCCGTCATCAACTCGACCAATCCGAACACGGTCTCCTATGCGCCCGGTTCTCTCTTTTTGATCTTCAGGCGGCTGAACCTGGTCCTACTCTACTACGCCGTTATCTGGATTGTTCGAGACCGTAAGATGATGAAATATGCCATGCTGGCCCTGGTCCTGGGAGGGATCCCCACCTGCCTGGCCGGTGTTTACGAGATGGCCACAAAAGAGCAATTCCTCGATCGCCTGCCAACGGGGAGGGAGGCCCTTGTTCAGGCACGAACAGGAGCGGTGCGAGTGCAGGGGTTGGAGTCAGACGCGGATGTGCATGCCGTGTTTCTCCTCCTGGGTACTGCTTTCCTCTTTTACTTTTTTTATCGGTCCTCTTCGTGGAAGCGGGTTGCCTACTCAGGTCTTCTCCTGCTTTACCTGGTCAATATCGTCAGTACAGGGTCCAGAGGGGCCTGGATAGGGCTGGCCCTGGTCTTGGGGGTCTACTTTGTGTTGTTGGACGATCCCAGGAAATGGAAGATTTTTGGTATGGGGGCGGTGCTGGCCTTGCTGACCTTCGCATTTCTCAGCTTAAATCCCAACATTATCATCTTGGATAAGATTACAGGAGACGTCTCCCCTTCCACGGATTTACGCCTGGGGTGGATGAGGATGGCCTGGGAGATGGTCAAGGATCATCCCTTCCTGGGCATTGGTACCGGTGATTACCTCAACTGCTATCATCGATACTCTCATGTGGCCAGTTCCTCCCTGCCTCTTCAACCCCTCGACATTCCAAACGGGTATATGAAGGTGTGGGCGGAAAACGGGACCATCGGGGTGGTGATCTTCCTGCTGATGCTTCTTTCCCCCGTCTTCGAAGCTTGGACGGCTTTGAAGAAAAAGGCCGGAAGGGACGAGAAGCTCCTTGGTGTTGCGGCTTTGAGCGCCTACGGGGCGATCCTTTGGGTCCTGGTCGTGTTCCCGGTCATAGACGGCAAATACATGTGGCTGGCCATCGCCCTGCTGGTCGCTTATGGAAATATGCTCAACAGGCCCATCGGTACTTTAGCTCCGGCCGGGACGGCTTGATCCAACTCATGAAGGCCTTTTAAAAAAGATGCCATGTATAAAAACTTGTGGTATATTTACTGTTTATCTTTGGGCTTAACCATAGAATACAGACCGGGTTTATTTCAAAAATGTATCCCCTGTGCAAAATGAAACAGCAAAGCGTTAAACAGCCGGAGGAGCCATGAAAGATCGCATCAAGCCTCGGCGCATGACCCGTAGGCGGTTTCTCAAGTTGACGGCATCGGCAGCAGCAGGACTCTCCTGTTCATTCCCTTTGGCCTCCGGGGCGTCGGATCTCATCAAGGACGCCCTGAGTGTTCCTGAGGTGGTGCCCATTCCCGCGGGGGAGATAGAGCAGTACTATGACGGCCTTTCCCTTTACTGGGGAGAATTGCACGGTCATAGTGGGTTCTCGGATGGATACGGGCTGCCGGAGGAATATTTCCTCCGGGCAAAAGATAAGAAGCAATTGGATTTCTGCGCCCTCTCCGATCATGCCGAGTGGATGGTAACTTTTCAGGAGTCCTTTCCCCGTCAAAATCCTGGATCGGCCACCCTCTGGGAGAGGAGCATTAATATCCTGGATAACGCATACCGGCCCGGGGAGTTTGTCACCCTGCCCAGTTTTGAATGGACCAGCGACAAGTACGGGCACCGGAATGTCTATTTTCGAGATACCGGACATTTGCCTGAAAATCCAATGAGTTGCATAGTCTTTGTTACCCCTGATGATCTATGGGCGGAATTGGACAAGGGGGGGTATGCGGCCCTGACCATTCCCCATCACCCGGCCCGGGATACGGCCGCCCTTGACTGGTCCCTTTCCCATGCCCGGGAAAGACTGGTGGAGATTTATTCCAAGTGGGGAAATGCGGAGAGCTACTATTCCGACTATGAGCCTTACGCCAGGTTTCTCAAGTTGCCGGAGACCAAGTTGTCTGCCATAAACCATTTCTGTGCAGGGGCCTTTCGAAGGGGCCACAGGCTGGGCATTGTTGCTGGAACAGATACCCACCAGGGATTACCCGGGGCAACCATGAGGAATAAACCTCGAGGAGAATCGTTGAAAGAAAAATTTGGTGTGAAGGGGGACAGACCGCTCCTGGAAAGGCTGATAGAAACCGGCTTGACCCTGGATCAATTCGTGGCCCTTCAGGGCCTTGGTTATACATGGGATCACAGAGAGCCCACCGGGGCGGGAGGGGGCGTGAGTGCGCTCTGGGCCTCCCATTTGACGAGGGAAACTGTATGGGACGCCCTCTGGGACCGGACCACGTATGGGACCAGCGGCATACGTCCCCGCATACAATTTGTGTTAAGAGACGCGGCCCGGGCGGAGTGCTTTTCGCACATGGGCGGGGAATTGCTTACAGAGGGAAAACCGGAGATATTGGTCAACATCGTTTCCGATTCGGCAAACCTTATTTCCAAGATATGGGTCAGCCGGAACGGAATCCCCCTGGTGATCCTGTCCGGAAGCCGGACAAAAGCCCGGCTCAAGTTCGTGGATAAGGATTTCCAGGAAGGGGAGGAGGCCTCCTTTTATACCCTTAAGGTCGCCTTTCAACAGGCGGAAGAAAATAACGTGGATCGTGACAGGGTCCTCCTTTTCGATGGGCAGGAATTCAATTTTGGAGGGCCCCAGCTCCGTGAGATGGCCTGGATCAGCCCAATCTGGGTGAACGGGGGCGGCTTCGCCTGATCAAGCCCTTGATATTTCGGGAGCTCTTCTTATTTTAAAAGAGGCAGGGCGGTTTTTGTGGCGCCAGGGATTCAACGGCCCGGTTGGGCGGCCCATTATACGTGCGGCCAGGGACAATCGAGGCCGTTATCTTTCTATATCCACCTCTCTACAAGACCGTTGTCCGTGGGGGAAAAGGGCGCCATGAATGGCATTGGGATGCCGCGGAAAAGAGGAGGCCTTCCGACTCGACCGAGCTCGTCGCGGGCCGCCAGTCACGGCATATACGTCTTCAAGGGTGAGACATTCATACGGTGATGAAAAGGGTGGTCGTTACAGGGTTGGGGATTGTTTCGGCTATCGGAAATAACGCAGAAGGTGTCTGCATATCGCTCCGCCAGGGACAATCCGGTATCGTTTTTGTGCCCCAGATGCAGGAGAGAGGGTTCAAGTGTTGTCTCTTCGGGCCGGTTAAGGGGCTGGACACAGGGGGGCTGAAGAAGAAGGCCGCCCGGACCATGTCTGATGTGGCCAAATATGCCGCGGTGGCGGCCCTCGAAGCTATCCAGGATGCGCGTCTCGGGCCTGAAGCGCTCCAAGGGGACCGATGCGGCGTGGTGGTGGGAACAGGGCTCGGGGGGATTAACGAGGCGACCCGTATTGAGAATATGTGGGAAAGGGGCATGCCTTTGACCCGGGCCGGGGCCAATGGGATCGTAAAGGTGATGAACTGTACGGCCTCCGGGAATTTGGCCTCGTACCTGGGGGCCAGAGGCCGAAGCC
This sequence comes from uncultured Desulfobacteraceae bacterium, assembly GCA_964573885.1. Classification (GTDB taxonomy): domain Bacteria; phylum Desulfobacterota; class DSM-4660; order Desulfatiglandales; family Desulfatiglandaceae; genus CAZNLL01. The sequence continues at coordinate 4,068 of CAZNLL010000183.1, forward strand.
TCTCGGTATCCACGGCCTGTTGCACCGGCCTTGATAACTTGGGATATGCCTATGAACTCCTTCAGGCCGGGGTCCTGGATCTCTGCATCGCGGGATCCGCTGAAGAAGACAGTTGGAGGTATATGGGGGCCTCCTTTGACAATTTTCAGGAGAGCCCCAGGTCCTGGAACGACCGGCCTTCAGAGGCGTGCCGGCCTTATGATCGGGACCGTGAGGGCTTTGTCCTGGCCTCGGGTGCGGGTATTCTGGTACTGGAGACCCTTGATCATGCCAAGGCCCGTGGCGCCCGTATTATTGCTGAAATCCTGGGATACGGGTCAAACAACGACGGGGAAGATATGTTCAGGCCCAATGGCAGGGGCCTGCGGCAAGCTCTAAAGCAGTGTATGGCACCTCTTTGGGCCCAGGGCATCCACCACATTGATTTGCTCAATCCCCATGGAACAGGAACCCATGTGGGCGATGAGGTGGAATCAGGGGCGATCAGGGAGGTCTTAGGGACATCACCTATGGTGAGCGCCACCAAGGGGCTCACAGGACATGCCCTCGGGGCGGCGGCCGCCATTGAGGCGGTCATAACTTTATTGATGCTTACCCGGGGGTTTGTGTCTCCCACCGCCAACCTGGAGAATATTGCTCCGGAGTGTGCAGGGATAAACCATGCTCGGACCCTGCTGGAGGTCCCTATGGAGACGGCCATGACCTTTAATTCAGGTCTGGGTGGGACCAACGCAGCCATGGTATTCAAGAAGAGAGACGGATGAAATGAGACGGGTCGTGATTACAGGAGTGGGAATTTTGTCCTGCTTGGGTCATTCACCTCAAGAGGTGACAGAGGCCCTAAGGCAAGGGCGCTCCGGGATCGGTCTGATTCCGGAACGCAAGGCAATGGGATTTCGAAGCGCCCTGGCAGGGATTTTGAAAGATCTCCCTCCCCCGCTGGTCCCCAAGAGGGCCCTCCGACAGATGGGGCAGGGATCCTATATCGCCGTTCCGGCCGTCCAGCAGGCCATCCGAGATGCAGGGATCGAGGAAGAGGCTGTGCAGAACGATCGTACCGGCATCATCATAGGGAATTCCGGAAATATGCTGGACACCTATGACCAGTGCAACCGGTTTTATGCCCTCCATGAAAAGCTGGGAGGGACGGCCCTTCAGAGGGTGATGGCCTCGTCGGTGAGCGCCAATCTTTCGGTGCTGCTGGGGACCCGGGGTTACTGCATGACCGTGAGCACGGCCTGTGCCTCCGGTGCTACGGCCATCGGGCAGGCCTGCCAGCTCATTAGATGGGGCCTCCAGGACAGGGTGATCTGTGGAGGGGTCCAGGAAGGCACCTGGGCCTATGACTGCAATTTTGACGCCCTGCGCGT
>CAZNLL010000184.1:0-5419 GCA_964573885.1 uncultured Desulfobacteraceae bacterium
CGTCGGCCAGCGACGTGGTGGACTTCAGCGGCAGCGGGGGGGACGTGGAGATCGAAGCGTGTGTGGGCGTCATGGCTCGAATAGGCCTCCCTGATTCCCAAGCCGCTCCCGGGAATCAGGCCCAGGCCGCGCCAGGGGGCATCACAGGGCTCAAAGACCTCGTCCATGATCTTCAAGGCCCCGGGATTCCCCTGTCTGGAGGCGCCCCTGGTGTATTGGATCTGCACCTCGGCTCTCCCCGACTCCGCCTGTTCAACCAGCATGAGGATGCCCTCAAGGATATCCACAGGCTCAAACCCTACTACCACGCAAGGGATACCGTATTGGTCGGCGACTTTTTCATAGGCCGGGGTCCCAATGATGGTCGTCACATGGCCGGGACAGATGAAGCCGTCAATGGCGAGATCTCCTCCGGCCAGGAGGGCGTGCATGGCGGGAGGCAGCAATTTATGGGCGGAGAGGACGGAAAAATTGGAAAGGCCCTTTTCCTGGGCCGTCTTTATGGCGGCGGCGACCGTGGGGGCCGTGGTCTCAAATCCAATGCCCAGGAAGACGACTTCCCGGTCTGGGTTGTCCTGAGCGAACCGAACCGCGTCAAAGGTGGAGTAGACCATCCTCACATCCGAACCCTTGGCCTTCTCCACCTCCAGGGAGGAGAAGGATCCGGGAACGCGGAGCATGTCACCAAAGGTGGTCACCATGACCCCCGGTGAGCCGGCAAGCTTGACGGATTTATCCATTTCTTCGGTGGCCGTAACACAGACGGGACAGCCGGGACCGGACACGAGCTCGATGGTCCGGGGCAGGAGACTCCGGATACCGTGTTTGAAAATGGCCATGGTGTGGGTGCCGCAGATCTCCATGAATCGCACGGGGCGGCTTGAAAGCCCCTTGATCCTGCGGGAAAGGGCCTGGGCCACGGCTTTATCCCTGTACTCGTCCCGGTACTTCATGGGTAGGCCCCCTTTGCCCCTTTGTATCTTAATCCGGCACACACCGCCTGGCCCAGGGCCAGGGAGCCGTCGTTGGTGGGTACCTGGGCGTGGCTGTAGACGCGAAAACCCCGGGCAATGAGGCTCCGGCTGAGTCCGGTGAGCAGGGTCTTATTTTGAAAGGCCCCTCCGGAGAAGGCGATGTCATCGACACCGCTTTCATCTTTCACAAGCGCGCACAGGTCGGTGAACATGCGGATCAAGGTATTATGAAACCGGCGGCTGATCACACCTTTGCTCTCCCCCTTTATGATGTCCTTTACGATCCCTCTCACGATTTCCTCTGTTTCCACCACCCAGCAGTCGTCTCCACTCCTTCGCCGCCACCCGTAGCCCCCCTTTTCGGTGCGGTGCTGACACATCTCCAGTTCAACCGCCGCCTGGCCCTCGTAGGCGATGGTGTGCCTTAGCCCGAGCAAGGAAGAGACGGCATCAAAGAACCTCCCGCAGCTCGAGGTGAGGGGAGAGTTGACCCCTTTTTCGGCCATTTGGAGGACCAGTCGTGCCTGGTGGGGCTCCAGACTTCTCACAAAGGGAATGGGGAGGTCAAAAAGGGACTCCTGGTAAGCCCTGTGGAGATACATCAGGGCCATGCGCCAGGGAAACCGGGCCGCTGCATCCCCTCCGGGGAGGGGGACGTATTTAAGATGGGCCGCCCTTTTGAAGGAGACAAGATCAGCCAGGAGGATTTCGCCCCCCCAGATCTGGCCGTCCGTACCCAGGCCGGTTCCGTCCATGGCCACCCCGATAACCGGCCCCCTGAGCCCGTGTTCTGCAAGGCAGCTCACAATGTGGGCATGGTGGTGCTGGACCCCGACGGTGGGCAACTCTTGCTGCTCCCAGGCGTACTTGGAACTCAGGTAATCCGGATGGAGATCATGGGCCAGGACCTGCGGACGGATTTCCAGTATGGTCTTCAGGTGCGACAGGGTGAGATGAAAGAACTGGAGGGTTTCCAGGTTTTCCATGTCCCCCACATGTTGGCTCAAGAAGGCGAGGTTTTCCTTGGTCAGGCACACCGTGTTTTTGATCTCTCCTCCCACGGCCATCACGGGAGGAAGATCTTTCAAGGCTTGGGATAAAAACACGGGCACCGGCACATATCCCCGGGAGCGTCTTATCTGTCTGGGTACCTGGTCGATGACCCTTACAATGGAATCGTCACTGCGTAAATAGATATCCCGATCATGAACCAGGAAATAGTCGGCAATGTCACCGAGGTTCTTCAGCGCCTCCTCGTTATCAATATTGATAGGTTCCTCTGTCATGTTGCCGCTGGTCATGACCAGGGCCCTGAAGGGCCCTCCCATCAAAAGGATATGCAGGGGGGTATAGGGCAGCATAATCCCGAAGTTCTTGTTTCTGGGGGCCACCTGGGGGGAAAGGGCGTGAGTGCGCCGTTTTCGAACAATAACGATGGGGCGCTGATGGGAACACAGGGTTTTCGCCTCCACCTCGTTCACATGGGCGATTTCCCGGGCCATGGCCAGATCTCTGACCATGAGGGCCAAGGGTTTTTCCTCCCGGTGTTTCCTTTTCCTGAGCCTGGTAACCGCCCCGTGATTAGCCGCATCAACGGCCAGATGGAATCCACCCAGTCCCTTTATTGCCAGGATATTGCCTGCGGTCAGCAGGGAAACCGCCTCTTGGACGGGGTCCTGGCAGGCGTGGGTGTTCCCTTGGGCATCGGTTATCCATACCTTCGGACCGCACCTGGGGCAGGCATTGGGCTGGGCATGAAAACGGCGGTTGATGGGATCATCATATTCCCTCTGACATTCCGGGCACATAACAAACCGGTTCATGGTGGTCGTGGCCCGGTCATAGGGGATGTTCATGATGATGGTATAGCGGGGTCCACCATTGGTACAGTTTATAAAGGGGTATCTGTATCGCCGGTCATGGGGATTCTTCAATTCCGCCTGGCAGTCTGAACAGATGCTCACATCAGGGGAAATAAGGGTGAAACGCTCCTGGCCCCTTTGACTGGTCCTGATTTCAAACCCTCCGCCGTCAGGCTTAAGGGGGATTTCACGCCATTCTACAGAGACGATGTGGGCGAGGGGAGGGTGATCGGATTTCACCGCGTCAAAAAAAGAGTGAACGTCCCCTTCCCTGCCCTGGATTTCGAGCTCCACCCCCTGGGGGGTGTTACTCACATAACCGGAGAGGCTGTGGCGGTGGGCAAGTTGATAAATAAAGGGGCGGAATCCCACCCCTTGCACGATTCCTCTTATGGAGCCTTTGGCCCGTGTTGTCATGGTTTACCGCACACCAGCGGGACAAGCCCTTTTATGACTCTGCCCGTTTCCTGGTCCTTATCTCTTCCCTGAGCCAGTCAAACCAGGCCTCGAGGCCTTCCCCTGTCTTGCAGGAGACCTCAAAAATAACCAGGTGGGGGTTTACCTTGAGGGCCTCGGCCCGGATATTCTCGATATCACAATCCAGATAGGGGATAAGATCGATCTTGTTGATCAGCAACACCTTGGATTCGTGAAACATGAGCGGGTATTTGGAGGGCTTATCATCCCCTTCCGGGACACTGAGGATCATGGCCTTGAAATCCTCCCCCACCTTGAATTCCGCCGGGCACACCAGGTTCCCCACGTTTTCCACCACCAGGAGTTCAAGTTTTTCAAAGTTGAATTCCTTAAAGGTGTCCCTGATCATGTTCCCATCCAAATGGCATGCACCCCCGGTGTTGATCTGCACCACGGGGATGCCCTTGGCTGCGATGCGCTCCGCGTCCTGGGACGACTGGATATCCCCCTCGATGACCCCGATCCGGAAGTCCTCTTCGAGGGCCTCGATTGTTTTTTCCAGAAGAGTGGTCTTCCCCGCCCCGGGGGAGCTCATAAGGTTGATCACCATGAGACGGTTCTGATCAAAAATGGCCCGGTTTTCCCGGGCTATCCTATCGTTGGCTTCAAGAATGTCTTTAACAACGGATATCTTCATGCTCCAGCTCCCTTAGATTTTTTGTTCAATTATTCTACTTCCATTTCAACGATGGAAAGTTCCTGACCCTGAATGGTATCGATTTCCGGGCTCTTACAGTGGGGGCACTCAAAGGCGTAGTTTTCAATTTCAAACTCCTTCCCACAGGCCCGGCAGGTCCCTTTGAGGGGAATCACCTCCATGATCAGTTTCGCCCCCTCCAGCTCAGTTTGCGCCGTGATCACATCAAAACAAAAAGAAAGGGATTGGGGGACAATGGCCGACAGCTGTCCGATGTGAAGCCTGATCGACTTTAGTTTGTTCACCTCATGCTTGACCATTTCCTCCCTGATGATATCTACCAGGCTCTGGGCTATGGACATCTCATGCATAACGGGGATCTTCTCGGGTCTAGCCCTGCTTGAGGGCTACAATAAGGGAGTAGACCTTTTGCCGGGCGTCGTTAAAGACGCCGGAGAGATTCAGGGAATGGTTGGCAAAAATACTCCCGGGGTCTCCATTAAAGACAACAAGGGGTTCAAAGTAACATCTCCCCAGTTTCTCGAGAATTTGATCCACCAGCCTAACCGAGTTTTTGTCTTTGAGGACCTCCAGGAAGTCGATGCGTATGGCCTCAAAGGATTCATACAGGGCATAGGCTACACCCTGGGCGTAATAGAAATTGTCATCGATTTGACTCCAGGGGATATCTATCTCCACCATCTTGGGTCCTTGATCCCCCTTTTCCCCTTCTTCCTCCATGGCGACGACCAGTTCCCTGTCCCTGGGGGCATTGATCAGCCGGGTGTTGACCCCGCCCATGAGGGAGGCGTACTGGTTGAGCAGTTCAACCAGGTTGTCGGCCCTGGGGTAAAAGTGGGATTTTCCGGCCAGGAGGTTCTCATAGAATGCCTCCAAGGCCTTGAAACTCTTCTTCCATTTACTCTCGGCGGAGGGAAACCACCACTTGTAGGGATCGTTTGACAGGGCGGTAAAGGCCTCTTCGGCCCGGGGATCCAGCTTATCTGTCGTTCTCATCCTGGAGAGATTGTCCCTCAGGACCCGTACATTGTACCGGACCACTTCCAGTTCGCCGATCTGAAAGCTGGGTATGTTGTCCAAAAGAACGGTCGGCCAGAAGATATCGTTAGGCAGCCAGTTATCGTACATCTGTTCGATCATTAGCTGGTTGGTCCTGATAAAGGCCGCGCCCCTCACCTTGGTGTCCACGTCGGTCAGGGTGATTCGCTCGGGTTTCCTTGAATTTATGGCCATAATGATGATGACGAAGGCCGCAAAGAGCACGATCACCACCAGAATGAGCTTCCCTTTACCCCCTTTTGTTTCTTCCTCGATTTTTTCCATGATCTTTCACCGCCTATGCGCTTTCTGAAATCAGGATGGTTCACCCCATTATTGCATAAAAGGCGCTTAAGCATTCTGCCTTCTATGACTTCAAAGGCCGCTTTTAACGCTTTAAATCTGGAATG
>CAZNLL010000185.1:0-5391 GCA_964573885.1 uncultured Desulfobacteraceae bacterium
CGAATCCATAGTCCAGGTATACCTGACGTGCGGCCGTGTCCACGTCTTGCATGGAGGCGATGCCCTCTTCCACGATCTTTATGGCCTCAATGAGGTGGGGGATCATAATGCGGTTGACGATAAAACCGGGAGAATCCTTCTTAACCTCCACCGTTATCTTACCCATTTTTTGGGCCACCTCCGTGGTAATCGCCACGGTCTCGTCGCTCGTGGAGTAACCGCGAATCACCTCCACCAGCCTCATGAGGGGCACAGGATTGAAAAAGTGCATCCCGCACACCTTGTCAGGGCGCTTGGTGGCGGCGGCGATTTCGGTGAGGGACATGGATGAGGTATTGGAGGCAAGCACCACCTCGGGCCGGCAAATCTCATCCAGTTCCTTGAAGACCTCCTTTTTCAGGTCAATGTCCTCAATAACGGCCTCAACCACAAAATCCACATCCTTGAGGTCGGCCATATCTATGGTCCCCTTGATCCTGCCCAAAATGGCATCTTTGTCCTTGGCCTCCATTTTTCCCTTTTCAACACCCTTGGACAGGAACTTGTCCACCGCCTTGAGGCCCCGCTCTACAAACCCGTCGTTAATATCTCTCATCACCACATCACACCCTATTTGAGCCGAGACCTGGGCAATGCCGTTTCCCATTGTTCCCGCCCCGACAACTCCGATTTTTTTGATCTCCATACGAACCCTCCTTGATCAGCTTAATGAGCTTTTCAATTTATCCGATTAATATTATACAGATTCTACGCCCTTAATCTCCGGTATATTCTGCTTCAAAATCCTTTCAATGCCCATTTTCAAGGTCATCTGGGACATGGGACACCCCTGGCACGCCCCCATGAGCCTCACCTGGACCACGCCATCGTCATCTACGTTTACCAGTTGTACGTCTCCCCCGTCCGCCTGCAACGAGGGCCTCACCTTGTTGAGGGCACTTTCCACTCTTTCTTTTAAGGTCATGCTCGCCTCCCCGTATTGTTCACCCTGGATCTCTTAAACCCCTCTACCGCGGGGGAGCAAAACCCCGGCTCAAAGGGGCCGCAAAATTTCTGAATAACATATATGCGTGCGGAATGCTACCCAAAAATATGTTTCACCCGTCCATCCAGGTAGGATGCAAGGCCTGTAGAATGGGAAGGACTCCAGCCCAGGCCCTTCTCCCAGACCTCGTCCGATTCCATGCACAGGTACAAACCCAGGTCCCGGTTCCATTGTTCAAGATGTTCCCGCATAAAGGCATACAACTCAATTCTTATGGGCTTAAAATAGCGCATCTTGCCGTCCAGGCCAGGGACAAACTCCCCGTCGAGAATGCATGTTTTGGGGTGTCGACGACGAATCAGGGGTTTGAGTTCTGGCATAAACCTGAAGCTCCCCAAGCTGACCCAAATAACCCCTCTCGGCTCTATATAGCGGTTCATCATGTCAAGGGTCCTGAGATAGTCATCCCGCCACCCGGGGTGAGGGATCAAGGGATCAAAGTGAAATCCCAATACAAACCCCTCTGATTGGCAGCGGCGGGCGGCTTCGAGCCTTTTCCTGAGCCCCGGCGCCCCTTTCTCCTCTCTTGCGCTGATCCATGGGCTGTTGAGGGACCAGGATACAATGATGCGGTCCCTGTATGAACAAGAAAGGAGCCTTTCTATGTGGTCTGTCTTGGTCTTGAGCTCCAGCACGGCGTTCCTCTTTTCTGAAAACAGGGGAAGGAGGAGATCGCTCCAACCAGTGAGCGGCTCCAGGGCCAGGCTGTCGGTAAACTCTCCCGTACCCACCCTGAAAACCTTTTCAGGGGATCTGTCTATCCTGCGGGATACCGACTCGACCCCCTCTTCCAGATTTGCAAAGACCCTCATGGATGAGGAGGCGAAATAGGACTGGAGGATGCAGTAGGTACAGTCAAGGGGGCAACCGGTTCCCACATTCAGGATTTGGTATCCACAGCAGATGTAGGCCTTTGTGCCGGGACAGGGCTTGAGAAATTCGCCTTTGTAAGACTGGAGGCACAGGGTCTCTTTGCCCGGGGCGTCACTGGGCTCGCCTTCCGGGGAAAGCGGCCCCTGCACTTTTTTGACCGGCACCGAAGAGAGTCGATTCAAGGTCCTTTGAGTGAAGGGAAAGGGCAAGGCCTTTTCCTCGATAATGACCTGTCGAACACTCGGCTTTTTCATGACCGGCCCTGCTGCCCCGGTTCGGCCAGGGTCCCCAGTTCACTCATGCGCGCCAGGCGCTCCACCTTTTCTCTTAAATCCCTCCCCTGCCTAAAAAGGATTTCCAGCCGGTAATCAGGCCCTTCAAAATAAGGAGGGGCCTTGATGCTTACCCCTTGAGGAAGGGGCAAACGGGCCACCTTTTTTCCAAAGGCCTTTTCCGCGGCAACCAGGGTGGGTAAACGCCTGGAACGCAGTTCGCGCAAAAGGGCCCTGGCCTTTTGGGGACGGTTTGAGGCCGGGTCTGAAAAGAGCCCTTGAATGGAATCACTGCCCAGGAGTTGCTCAAAGGATTCACCGTGTTTTTGTGACAAATCATTCAAATAGTCAATTAATTGATTTGTTTGATTAATGTTTAACTTTAACTCAGATATGAGGGAAAAGACTGTCATTCTGTCCGTCCTGGTCAAGGGCAGGATTTGTTTCAGGCCTTTCAAGGAAAGCCGGCCCCAGGCAACCGCCTCCTTGATCTCCGGCTCCAGGCCTTGATCCAGGGTACAGAAGAGATGCAATGTGGGCCTGTGGGAGGGAAGACCTAAAAGCGGCATGTACTCACGGAGCACTTCATCTTCGGGGACCCAGCGGAGGAGGCGGGTCAGACACATCCCCTTTTCCACGTCATTCAGGACGCGGGTGCCCAGATTGTCGTAAAAACTCAAGAGGAGGCACTCCAGATTCGTGAAGGTCCTTCCCGGCAAGACGCGGCAGGCCATCTCCCGCCGTCCCAGGGCCTTCAGGGCCAGAAACCTTCGGAACCCCGCCACAACGATCAACTGCCCTGGTTCACATTCTCTTACCAGAGGTGGGTTTACCATGCCGATCGTCCTTATGGACTCCCGCAAGGGGTCGAGGTTGAAGCCGAAGCTCATGGCATAGGGCCCCGGGCCTTGGCTGACGGCACTTATAGGCGCCTCTTCTAAAGGAAGCCTTTCAACACCTTGAACCATGTTCCCTACCCCCCTGCGTGGTTGGTATCCATCTAAATCCCGGGCACACATGCGTTTCCAATCCTACCACCCCGGGATCAAGCCTGTAAATGGGCAGCCTGGTTCCATGATACCCCTCCTGCCTTGGAAAAGGTTTGCCATTTCTTATTCCTTTGGGTAAAGGTTTATGAAAAACCAAGGACCTTTGCACATGAAAAGAATGGTTATATGCCTCTTCCTGGGGTTTCTCCTGAGCGTCCTTTCGCCCGGTTCAGGCCTGGCCCAGGCCCTCCGAATCGGCGTCCTTATACCCCTGAGCGGCAAGCTCGCCGGGTTCGGGGAAGTATCGCAGAAATCCTTTTTAATGGCCCTTGAAAAAATCAATGGCAGCGGTGGCATTGGAGGCAGGCCCCTGGATCTCATTATAGAGGACTCCGCGAGCCAGGCGTCTGTGGGCCGCAAGGCCATGGAAAAATTGATCACAAGAGACAAGGTGGTGGCCGTGGCAGGCGGTTTTTCCAGCTCCGTGACTTTTGAAGCGGCCTCTTTGGCCCAGCAACACAGGGTCCCCTTTCTGGTGACCACCGCCTCTGCGGACAAGATCACGGAAATGGGCCGGGAGTACATCTTCAGGTTGACCACTCCGGTCAGTGAATATGAAAGGCCCCTGATCTCCTTTTTGGAGCGCGTCGCCAAACCCGAAAATGTGGGTGTCATCTATGAGAGGGGACCTTTCGGAGCATTCGGCCTCAAGAGGCTCTATAAGGTGCGAAAAAAGACCGGTATCCGGCTGGTGAGAAAGGACGCCTTTGAGCCCGGCACCTTGGATTTCAGGCCTCTCCTGGAAGATGTAAAGGCCAGGAACCCGGAGCTCATATACATTATCTCCCGTATGGAAGAAGGGGCCCTGCTTCTCACCCAGGCCGCGGAACTGGGACTCAAGCCCAAGCTATTTTTGGGAGGGACGGCCGCTTTTACCAGGATCGAAATGCTGGACAGGGCACAGTTAGCGCTGGAACATGTCTTTTGTCTGTCCCTGTGGCTGCCTTCAGCCCCCTATCCCGGGGCCAGACATTATGCGGTAAAATATGCCGCCCGCTACGATACCTATCCGGACTACCATGGGGCCCAGGCCTATGCGGCCATGGAGGTGCTCGCCGATGCCTTGAAGCGGGCCGCAATTCCTTCCCCTCAGGGCGTAAGGGAGACGCTGGCCCAAACAGATATGGATACGGTGTTCGGACCTGTCAGGTTCTCGGCCTATGAAGATAAGACCCGCCAGAACCCCCACCCGGCCCTGTTGGGTCAATGGATTGAAGGCGACCTGGAGACGGTCTGGCCCAGGGCCCTTGCCTCTTGCCCCTTTGTGTTTCCCCTGCCCGATTAGAGCCTTCTTCAACCCCCCCTACCCTGTGTTTTTTTGCACTGACAATCATGGGACCCTATGCTATCGATCTTCATCGTTGTCAAGGTCCCAGAATGACTTTTTGAAGGGGATCACTGATTTCTGCCTTCACATCTAAAAAGGAATTTAATATTTGACTATTAATAGTCTTTACCCTATATTTCAAAAGCCGCTCTCAGGCTTTAGGTCCATTGCCGCTGACCTTTAAAGACAGCTCCCTCCTGTTGTGTGGTTTTAGAGCCGCTGTTTACAGTTCCGGGACAAAAGGTCGGAGAGCGCTTCCAGCTGCGCTCTTGGAATTGACGCGTGAAGGCTCCTGTGTTGTGGGCTGCAAACCTCAAGCGTTCCAGAAGAATCCATGAGACAGAGCTTCCATTTCATTGATACCCCTGTAAGCAAAGAGATTATTTCTTCCAAAAAGAAGCCCATAAATAATTTGGCTCCTACCGAAACGATAGAATCACGAGTTACAGGGTTTTCGACCGAAAGCAAGGCTTCAAGGCCCCCTTAAGGGCTTGCGTAAAGCGGCTGGACAGGGTCCTGCGTCCCGGCAACCCTTTCCAGCCTGACGGGAAAAAGGCGAACAAATAACCAAACAGGTATGTCGCACGGTTTCCCTTCTCACCACGCATTTCTGTGAAATCGAGGCAACAGCCGAGCACGCATTGAAAGGAGGTCTTTATGAAAAACAGAATTTTCATGCTAACGGTAAGTTTTGCAGCCATTTTGGCTCTGATAGGCCCAGCACAGGTTTTCGCAGCATCAAAAATCGTGATCGGCCATCCGGCTTGTCTGTCCGGGAAATACGCCAAGGCGGGTGAGCAGGCCATCGGGGGAATAAAGGCCTGT
>CAZNLL010000186.1:0-5298 GCA_964573885.1 uncultured Desulfobacteraceae bacterium
AAAAGGGGTTTTATTGCAAACCTTTCCTGACGAATACATGCGCTACCGGCAAAAGGGACCCCGGCGCATGATCCCGAGGGTTTTCTGAAAAAAACCAGACAAGCAATAAGGAGGAACCATGATTGATGAAAAGGCTATTAAGAACATCAGGGCCAACGGGGTTTTCATGAACTCGGCTGAAGACAGGAACAAGGTGCTTTTCGACGACCTAGGCCTCAGGGGCGACCAGAAGGCGGCCCATGTTATCGTTGCCGGCTGCGTGCAACCCACGGCGATGCCCCAAGCCTTTGAGGCCTTAAAGAATTTCATGGAACGATACCAGGTAGATTATACCTTTCTCTCAAAGGAATACTGCTGCGGGTGGATACCTCTGGGCCAGCCCGCGGTCATGGCCAAGAATGATGAAGACATTGCCAGGGCCAAAGAGATCTCCAGGGAATTCGTCCAGGAAAACTTCCAGCAGGCCAAGGATCTTGGGGCTCGATCCATTGTGCTCTTCTGTGCGGCCTGCGAGCCCACCTACAGCAATTACAAGGATCTCACCGACCTGGAAGTCATCTCCTATACGGAACTCCTAAGTCGTTATTTCCAGGGGGGGAGGCTCCAGAGCGAGGCGGACTACTATGCCGGCTGCTACAGGTTCCGGCGCCGGATCACTTCCGAGCCCCTGGACGTGGAACCCGCCCTTAAAGTCCTTGATAAAATCGAAGGGCTGAAGATCAACTACTTGGACAACAATAATTGCTGCTACATACCGCCCCTGCTGGAAAAATTGACCGATGAGATAACGACCGAAACCGTAGTAACCATCTGCACAGGCTGCTACTACAACCTGAAACGGACCCTTACGGGCAAGGGGGACTATCGGGTCATGATGCTCCCTGAACTGGTCTGGGAGGCCGTCAAAGACAAGTAAGAATCAAATCCTTCCCCCTTCATTGACCGTCCATGACAGGGACCTGCCCCTGCCAGTTGATGGCATAGAGGTCTGTGCGCCGACTCTCAAGGTTCCGGACGCTCCCTTGTTTTCGAAGCTCCTTGATAAGATCCAGATCCAGATCGGCCATGAGCGTCATCTCTGTATTGGGGGTCGCCTCCGCGGCTACCGCGTCATGGGGAAAGGCGATTTCTGAAGGCGTAAACACGGCGGACTGAGAATACTGGATGTCCATGTTTTCCACCTTGGGCAGGTTGCCTACACTCCCGGAGATGGCAACATAGCATTCGTTTTCAATGGCCCTCGCCTGGGCACACAGCCTGATCCGAAGATAAGCGTTCTTGGTATCGGCCCAAAAGGGGACCAGGAGTATTTGCATTCCCCTGTCTGCAAGGACCCGGGCCAGTTCCGGGAACTCCACATCATAACAGATTAAGATTCCCACCTTGCCCACATCTGTATCAAAAACCCTCAACTCTTCCCCCCCCTGGAGTCCCCAGTAGTAGGCTTCGTCCGGGGTGATATGGAGTTTGTATTGAGAATCCCAGGTGCCGTCGCGCCTGCACAGAAATGAGACATTGTGTAGCCTTTCGCCGTCGTACTCCGGCAGGCTGCCCGTCACAAGGTTGATATTGTATTCCACCGCCATGTTCAGCATTTCTCTGCGAAGCTGTTCCGTGTATTCAGCCAAGGACCGCATGGCCTCCGGAGGATCTTCCTGGTTGTACTGGGCGAGAAGGGGGGCATTAAACAACTCTGGAAAGAGCAGGAGATCCGATTTATATCCTGAGACCGCGTCCACAAAGAACTCCACTTGCTGGAGTAGATCTCCCACTGTGCTGAATGGACGCATCTGCCATTGGACCACCCCTATGCGCACATTGGACTTGCGGCCCCACACGATCTTTTTCTTCTCTCTGAAAAAAATATTATTCCACTCCAGAAGGACGGCACAAGTTCTGGACTGTTTATCTTCAGGGATATAATCCTGTATAACCCTCTTGGGATGCAGATCGTTGGCAAGTTGAAAGGTGAGGACCGGGTCAACGATCTCTTTGTTCTTGACTTGATCGATATACTCCTTTGGCGAAAGCTCATTGGCGTATTGGGCATATCCCGGAATACGGCCGCCTACCAGCATGCCTTTCAGGTTAAGCTTTTCACAGAGTTCCTTTCTGGCATCATAAAGGCGGCGACCTAACCGCATCCCCCGGTAGTCTTTGCGCACAAAAAGATCAATCCCATAAAGATAGTCTCCTTCCGGGTCATGGTTCTTGAACCAACCGTCCGAAACCACGTCCTCGTAAGAGTGGTCACCTGCGTATTTGGAGTAATCAAGGATGAGGGCCAGGGCGGCAGCCACCACTCTTCCATGATCCTCAATGCCAATTTGACCTTCAGGAAATTTGGAAAGCAGGTTCAGGAATTCTTCCCTGGCCCAGGCCCCTCCCATACCTTCATAGGCCTGATCCATGATTTCCTTGATGTCTTTATAGTCATCGGGATGGAGATTTCGGATCTCCAGTTTGTGGTTTGTCTCCTCATGTGCCATAAACGCAGTCCTCCACACACGTTAATTCATTTACGCCCTGTGGTTTCCCATACAGACCTGCCCTTGCACTATGGGCTTTTCACCGGGGGGTGTCAATAGCCCTGCAGAGGAAGGTCTTCGCCCGGACATTCCAGGGCAAGCATTACTGCAGAACCGTCGATTTACGGTCTCCCCCTCTTGCTCGCCACGGCGCTGCGGAACCCTCCTGCGAAGGACTAAACGAAAAACACCCCCTTTGCCGGCCGAAGGGGGTGCCCATCTTATTGGAGGTTATTGAAATGTTCAGAAGTCCCCAGAGATTTCTTCATTGAATGGGATCACCTGGTCGGGCCTCACTTCCGTGGTCCCTCGGAACTCGGCCTTTTCTTTGCTCACCACTTCCCTTTTTCGGACCTCCTTTTCGGGCTGACCATTGGTTGACGCAGCCATGTCACCCATTCTCCCGCCGGCGCCTTCCACCAGTTTTACCAGTTGCCCCACGTAGGATTTCATTTGCTCCGCCTGGGCGCTCATCTCCTCGGAGGCGCTGGCGTTTTCCTCGGCACTGGCCGCATTTTGTTGGACCACCCTGTCCATTTCGTTGACGGCCTTATTAACCTGTTTGATTCCATCAGCCTGTTCCTTGGAAGCCGCTGAGATCTCCGCTACCAAGTCCCCCACCTTGGCGGCGCTTTCCCGAACCTTGCCAAAGGCCTCATTTGTCTTGGTTACCAGCTCCGATCCATCCACGATCTTCTTTCCCGTCTTTTCAATAAGGTCGGCGGTATTCTTTGCCGCATCTGCGGCCCTCATGGCAAGGTTTCTGACCTCGTCCGCCACTACCGCAAATCCAGCGCCTGCTTCACCCGCCCTTGCGGCCTCCACCGCAGCGTTGAGGGCAAGAAGGTTGGTCTGAAATGAGATTTCATCGATGGTTTTCACGATTTTTTGTGTCTCTTCACTTGCCTTGGAGATCTCGGTCATGGATCCCGTGAGTTCCGTCATGGAATCGTTTGCCACTCTGACCACCTGGCCCGCCTCTTTCATCAGGTTATCGGCTTGATGGGCATGTTCCGCGTTTTGTGCCGTCATAGATGCCATTTCCTCCAGGGAGGAAGAGGTTTCTTCAAGAGAGGCGGCCTGCTCCGAGGAACCCTCAGCAAATGATTGGCTGGCCGAGGAGACCTGATTTGCCGCCGAAGCGACCTGATCCGAGGAATCACCCAATCCCGAGGCCAGCCTGGATAACAAGGCCGAAAGGCTTCTTGCCGTCAAAAAGCTGATCAAGATGCCCAGGACCGAGGCGGCAAGGATAATGGCCAGGATATTCCGGAAATAGTCCCGCACCTTGCTGAAAAAGCTGTCATTGGCGCTAAGGACGATGTTGTTAATATCCTTGAGGCATGTATTAATCTCCGCGAAAATGCCCGCCTGAAGGGCGTACATCGCCTCCATGTTTTTGATATATCTGTGGGTGATTTCCTTGATTTCGAGGCTTTTGTCTCTTGCCTCTATGGGCATCTTTTCAAAAGGGGTCCCTGCCAGTCGCTTAATATCCTTTTCGATATTCTTAATAAGTGCATCCAAAAAGGCGAGAATTTTTTCTTTGAGCTTCAGGTCTTCCTTCAACCGGCCGAAAAGGACCTGCAATTGATAATTGGTCGACGTGCTGATATTGGCTCCGATTATGGTCAATCTCTCGAGGACAGACACCTCCCATCGGGCCGTCTTATCCGCCAGCTTTTCGCTGGCCTGCTTAATGTAGTCATTGGAGATTTTGATGGAGGAGGATGTCAGGTCCATGACCCGGGCCTCGAGGTCCTTGTTGGTCATCCTCAGATCGTTGATTTTGACCACATCTTTCCATAAGGCCTTGAAACTCGCGGCCAGATCCACATCTTTGATGTTGGATAATACTTCCTTGTATTCTTTTTGGATCTCATGAAAAGGGATTTCTTTGTTGATAAATCCCTTGATGTGCAGGGCCGCCTGCCGAATATCCTCCGAGAGATTGAGAGATCCCTTTTGTTCCGTAGCGATCTCTTTGATTAAAGAGCTTGAGGTGAAGAAGAAAAAGAGGACCGTGGCCACCAAAATAAGATACAGCACGTTAGGCCACAGGAGCTTTTGTTTGAGTTTTCGATCCTTGATTAGTTTGCTTATTCCCATACAGACTCTCCCTTAAAATTTTCTTGCTTTCCCGAAAACCGTTTCCATGATCCGGCAGGGCTCCCGCACCGGATCCTTTCCGGGAAGCAGATGAACCCCATGGACCCGGGGGGCGTCCGGACCCTTGTGGTTATGCCACATTTGCAATACATGTGCCGTTGAGCCGGGGGGCACCTCTGCTCGAGTGGTTCAGTTCCTTTTGTGAAGCCGGGTTAGGGCGGGATCGTCAAAGAGATGACGGTATTCGGTGGGTATCGTCAAAATCACGGACAAAAAAATGAATTGAAAAAAGGTGGTCCTTCTTTTTTGGCAACCCCAGGGACCGGCTCCAGGACCTGATGGAAAGGTCCTGTTTCACGCTGGTCTGAATCACCAGCAGGAAAGGAGCGAACGGTCAGGGCTGGCCCTTTTTGGCTTTAGCCTTTCGTTCTTGAGAGACCTCAGACTTGGCCTCTTCATAAACGTCTTCCAGGGAGCCCTTGGTTTCTTCCATAAGTTCCTTACCCTTTTCCGCCAGCATGTAGCCGCTTTTTATACCGGCCTTGGCCACAGATCTCAGGATCCCTCCTGCCGCCGTAACAATCAAAGGACCGAGGAAAATCGCCGCTGCACTGAGACCGATGGTCTTCAGATTAAGGCCCAGACCAAAATTGGACATTTT
>CAZNLL010000187.1:0-5279 GCA_964573885.1 uncultured Desulfobacteraceae bacterium
ATCCTTGCGCCCACCATCGACCCGGCGGCGCTCGTCACCGTTTCAGGGATCGTGATCGGGGTATCCATCCTGGCGAGCCTGCAGCCGGCCCTCAAGGCCGCACGAATGGATCCCATCCAGGCTTTGGGGCATGTGTAGCAGTGCCTGAACGAAAAGCCTGTTCAGTCATAATTCTGAATTGAGGAATTGCGAATTTTGAGATGAAAAAGATATCAGCAGCAATTCTAATTTTGATTCTGTTCATGACAGGTCTTGGTTATGCCGCGGACAAGGGGAAAATCGCCGTGGCAGCAGAAGGAAAGGCCATCACCTCCGGGGTGAGCGGGGTGGCGGCCCGCTGTCCCTATTTTCTGATATTTGATGGAGACGGTGTGTTGCTGGAAGCCATCGATAACCCCTACAAGGCGACCAAGGGCGGTGCAGGGAGAGCCGTGGTTCCCTTCCTGGCTCAAAAAGACGCTACCTTTGTGGTGGCCCGGCAATTCGGGAGAAACATGGCCCGATCCATGAAGGCCAAAGGAATCGAGTTCCTGGAATTTCACGGAAGCGCTGAAGCGGCGGTGAAGAAAGTCTTGGAGGGCAGGCAACAGGAATCAAAATGACGAATGAAAGGAAAAGGTAATGATCAACGTGGTTATGCTCATCCTCGGTTTGCTGGCGGCTGTTCCCGCCTATGCCGTGGACGGAAACGACATTCTGGCCCGGGTGGACCGGAATCTTACGCCGGATTCCTTTGAGATGTACCGTAAACTCGTCAACGTGGAGCCGGACGGGAGCAAGAAGGAGTTTACCCTGTTTACGGTGAAAAAGGGAATGGACAAGGTAGCGGCGCTCTTCCTTTCGCCGTCCAGCGACAAGGGGCGGGCCACCCTGAGGCTGGGAGAGAACATGTGGCTCTACATCCCCAATGTGGGCAAGCCGGTTCGCATCACCAGTCTTCAATCGGTGGTGGGCGGGATCTTCAATAATTCAGACATCATGCGGTTGGACTATGCCGAGGAGTACCAGGTGACAGAGGTAGAGGACCAGGAAAAGGAATTCCTTCTTCATCTCAAGGCCAGGAGCCGGACCGTGGCCTATGATCAGCTGCGCATGTGGGTGGACAAAGACAAGGTGCTTCCCACGAAAATCGAATGTCTCACCGAAGCCGCCATGCTGATCAAGACCCTTTACTTCAAACAGGTCAAGGATTTCGGGGGAGGGATCGTGAGGCCGGCGGTCATGGAGACGGACAGTCCGCTGTATAAAGGATACCGCTCCTACATGATCTTTGCCAAGATCAAGGCCCGGAAGATCCCGAATGAGGCCTTCACCCTCAATTTCATGTCGAGACTCGAGAGCCTTCGATGAGGATTAGGGGTTCACTTCTGTGGGCCCTGATCCTGGCCTGTCTTTTGTCCAGACCGTCCATGGCGGAGGAGCCCCTGACCTTTGACCTTTTGGATATCGAAAAGGAGATGGAGAAGAAGCCCTACGCGGTTCACGGGTTTCTTGAGGCCGAGTCATCGCTCTCCGGGCTGGATCGGGATTCTTCGCTCTATAAGCTCAAGTATTACAACAACGAACCCGGCAGGCCCCTGGAACAGTCGAACCTGGGGGCGCGGCTGGAAGGATCGCTCCATTACGGAGACCTGAGTGCCTTTGCTCGGCTCGACAGCTTTCTCACCCATGACCATGAGGGCTGGGAGGGCAGGATGACCTTCATGGAAGGGTATCTCTCCTATAGGCGCGGGCCTCACATGGCCTTGGAGGCGGGCAAGCGGGTGACCAAATGGGGAAAGGGGTATGCGTGGAATCCGGTCGCCTTTGTGGACCGGCCCAAAGACCCGGAAGACCCGGAAGAGGCCCTGGAAGGTTACTATCTCCTGGGAGGAGACGTTATCCGGAGTTTTGACGGACCGCTCCAGACCCTGGCCTTCACCCCGGTGATTTTGCCCGTGTATAAGGATCTAAACGACGAATTCGGTCAGATCGATCATGTGAATGTGGCGGGCAAGCTCTATGCCCTTTTCTATGACACGGACCTGGACCTCCTCTTTTTTACCGGGGACAGCCGTACCACCCGGTGGGGGTTCGATTTTTCCAAGAATCTCCTTTCCAACCTGGAGATCCATGGGGAGGTGGCCTGGATTCAGAATTTCCAAGAAATGACTTTCCTCCAAGACGGTCGGGTCCTGACCCATCAATCAGATACATGGAGTTACCTTCTGGGGTTTCGCTATCTTACGGAAACGAACCTGACTGCCATCCTCGAGTACTTTCACAACGGCGAAGGGGTGGATTCGGGCGATCTCAAAAATATGTATACCTATATTGACCGGGCCTATACGACGTATAAACAGACCGGAGACCCTTCGCTTTTAGCTCCCATCAACCGGCTCACCAAAGAAGGCTTTTCTTGGCGCAACCCGCTCAAGGATTATCTTTACCTCCGGCTCATCCAAAAAGAGCCCTTTGATATCCTCTATTTCACTCCGGCCTGGACCACCATGATCGCCATGAATGACTGGAGCTTCAATCTCATTCCCGAATTGAACTACAACCCCATCACGAACCTGGAGATGAGACTCAGGGGTGTCATTCCGGTGGGTGGAGACCAGACCGAATACGGAGACAAGCAGCATGATTGGCGGGTGGAATTCCGGTTACGGTGTTTTTTTTAAAAAAGACAGGCTCAATCTATCGGGGATTTTGAAAAGGAGGGGCTATCTCCCCTTTCTCAATGAGGTTTTTATTGCACTGATGCATTTCAGACCATATAATCCGGAGTGTTTCGGTCTTAAAGACAAAATTATGGAAGCTTTTAATCGTTATGGACAGTAAAGCGAAAAAGTCCACCACGATCGCTGTTTTGCGGGTTCTTTTGAAAAAACTCTGGCTTTCTTTCAAGGACCTGCTCCCGATCATTTTGGTGATTGCCTTTTTCCAGGTCGTTGTCCTCCGGCAGCCACTGCCTGATTTGGCCGAAGTCTTATTTGGCAGCCTTCTTGTTGTTTTCGGTTTAATGCTGTTTGTACAAGGGCTCGAGATGGGTTTGTTTCCAATCGGGGAAACAATGGCTCATGCCCTGGCCCGAAAAGGCAGTCTGTTCTGGCTGTTGACATTCGCCTTTTTACTCGGTTTTTCCACCACCATTGCTGAGCCCGCATTGATTGCTGTTTCAGCCGAGGCTGCAGATATCGCCGCAAAGGGCGAACTGATTTCATCATCAGAGGAATCGCTGAAAAGCTACGCCTTTGGGTTACGGCTGTCAGTGGCCTTTTCTGTAGGAGTCGCCATCCTGATCGGCGTGCTGCGCATTCTCCGTGGTTGGCCTATCCACTATCTGATCATTAGTGGTTATATGGTGGTCATGCTCATGACCTTAATCGCTCCCAGGGAAATCATCGGCATTGCTTACGATGCAGGCGGGGTAACGACCTCGACCGTAACTGTTCCCCTGGTGGCGGCATTGGGCGTGGGACTGGCTTCTATAATCAAAGGGCGTAGTCCTTTAGTGGACGGCTTCGGGCTCATCGCTTTTGCATCTTTGCTCCCCATGATCTTTGTAATGGGCTACGGAGTGATCGTTTTCAAATAACAACAGGAAATTAGAGTATGGGATTTATATTTGATTCCGGTGCGGTGTTGCTGGCTACTGTTCGCGATATCCTACCGATCCTTTTTCTTATTATCTGCTTTCAACTGTTTGTCCTGCGTCAGCCCATTCCCCATCTTCGCCGCCTTATCGTCGGCGGTATCTATGTGATTATCGGTTTGGCTATGTTCCTCATCGGTTTGGAAAAAGCCTTATTTCCGGTTGGCAAGGCCATGGCCGCTCAGCTCTGCGATCCCGCCTTTCTGAACAGGGGATCGGCTGCCGGTCGAAGCGGATGGATCGCCTACGGATGGATCTATATATTTGCAGCTTTGATCGGATTTTCCACCACTATCGCCGAGCCTTCCCTTCTGGCCGTGGCTCTTAAAGTTACTGAGGTTTCAAGCGGTGTTATCAATTCTTGGGGCCTGCGGATCACCGTGGCCTTGGGAGTTGCCGTGGGCATTTCGGTGGGAGCATTTCGAATTGTCACAGGAACGCCGCTCTATCTTTACATCCTCTTGGGATATGTTGTAGTTGTGTTGCAGACGGCTACAACGCCTAAAAAACTCGTCGCACTTGCCTATGATTCCGGCGGTGTGACCACATCGACCGTTACGGTCCCACTGGTTACCGCCCTCGGCCTTGGGTTGGCCGAGGCGGTTCCGGGGCGAAATCCAGCCCTCGATGGCTTCGGGCTTATCGCGTTCGCGAGTCTTTTCCCGATTATTACCGTCTTGGGATACGCCCAGGTGACCCATCTGATTGTGCGCCACAAGGTTAAAAAAGGTCGGTCAAAAGGAGAGAGCCGATGAAATTCAAAATTGTTTTCGCTCCGGTCAAAACCCACAAGACTGACCCGGTTGTCGACGCGGCCAAGGAAGCCGGCGCAACGGGTGCAACCATCATCCCCGCCCGTGGAACTGGTATGCACGAGGCGAAGACCTTTTTTGGACTTACCCTGGAAGATCAAACGGATATTGTGATGTTCCTGCTCGAAGAACATATTGTAAGTCCGGTTCTGGAAGCGATTAAGACCGCAGGGGAGTTCGACAAACCGGGGACGGGAATCGCCTTTGTATTGCCCGTGGAACAGGTGCTTGGTCTCGAAAGCCAGATGGATAAGTTTAAAGAAGAGGTTCGGGATAAGTATCTATAATCATGTGCAATAAAGCCCTTTCGCTTCTAAAGGAATAAGGAGGATTTATGAGCGCGCCGATCATACGAGTGAGAGACGTCATGCATAAAGATGTTTTGAGTATTGATGGAATGGCGTCGGCTAAAGAGGCTGCCGCCATGATGCGTGCATCCAGAGTATCGGAATTGTTGGTGGCTAAACGCAATGATGATGATGCATGGGGAATTGTTACGATCATGGATTTAGTCAAGAAAGTGATTGTCCCTGGACGTGACGCTGATAGCATGTTTGTTTACGAAATCATGACCAAACCGGTCATAACCATACCGGCGCAAATGGATATTCGCTATGCAATCCGTCTGATGGAGCGGCTGGGTTTTCGCCATGCACCGGCCGAACACATGAATGAACTTGTGGGTATGCTGGCACTGTCCAGCCTGATCCTGGACAATCACCTCCTGTAATTGTCGAGTAAGGCGGAGTCGCTTTTTCCAGGGCAGCAGGCAAGACTACTCGGCTTTTGAGAAAGGCTATTTGATTGCGTTTTTTGAATTCCGATATGAT
>CAZNLL010000188.1:0-5156 GCA_964573885.1 uncultured Desulfobacteraceae bacterium
GTTTCTTTGCCTTCGCTTCGCTCGGCGCAGGCCCACCCCTTCGGGGCGGATCCCAGTTTCATAGAGCTAAAATGATACAAATAGAATAAGTTTCTGTTATTGCTGTGTTTATATGTGTAAGAACTGAATGCGTTTGCAATAACGGGGTCTACCCTCAAATAGAAAAGGAGGTAAGACGATGAACAAAAGGCTGCTTAACTATGAGACCATGCTCAAGGTAACCAAGGCCATCTCCCATTCCAAGGATCCGGAAGAAGTCGTATTAATCACCGTGGAAAGCATAAAAACAGGTTTGGGTGCCAAGGGATGTACCGTGTTTCTCATCAACCGGAAAACCAATGAACTGGAGGTCGCCGCCTCCTACGGCTTGAGCGATGAATATATCAACAAAGGACCCCTCAGTGCCCTCCACTCCATTGCCCAGTCCCTGGAAGAGGGGCCGGTAGCCATTTATGACGTCACGGATGACCCCCGCATTCAGTATCCTTCAGAGGCAGAAAAGGAAGGGATCACCTCCATCCTTTCCGTCCCCATCGTGGCCGGCGGTCATTTGATCGGGGCCCTGCGGGTGTATACCGCTGAACCGTGGGAATTCACCCTGGAAGACGTCAATTTTGTTCAGGCCATGGCCTATATGACCGGCATGGCCATAGATATGGCCAGGCACTACAAGGGCCTTAAGGATAGCATAGAAGTGTTGAAGACACTGAGAGATCCCAAGAGCTTGAAGTCCAAGAGAAGGACCCCCTATGAGGGCGTTCCTCTCAGCGTCCCTCCGAGGGAAAAGGGCAAAAAGGAATAAATGGCTCCCTATCTGTTTGGGGGTTTTCAATACGGTTGACAAGCAAACCGCCAAGGACATAAGCTTCAGCACAAAAAAACCACAACCAAGGAGGGTCTGCTCATGCCCTGGGTAGATGAAAACCGGTGCACGGCCTGTGGCGAGTGTGTTGAAGAGTGCCCCTCGGGTGCAATTTCCATGCAAGAGAACAAGGCGGACATAGACATGGAGGGATGCATCCGCTGCGGCCTCTGCCATGATATATGTCCTGAAGAAGCGGTCAGGCATGATGGGGAATTGGTCCCCGATAATGTGGAGGCAAATATAGAAAAAGTCAAATCCTGCATGGAGGCGTGTGCAAAACACTTCGGTGACGCCCAAGAGGGTGAAAAGTGCCTCAACAGGTTTATGAAGCACTTCACCAATGAAAGGGGCACCGCAGAAAAGACCTTGGAAAGGCTTGAATCATTGAAAAAGGGGCCCTAGGGCCGGGAGGCTTAAAAGGGTTGTACCATGGCTCACATCTGTCCCTGGTGGCTTGCATATACCTTTGACAACCGGCTTCGCCGTCTCATTCACAGGCCCGAAAAGCTCGTAAACCCTTATGTCGCCGCCGGAATGACCGTCCTGGATCTGGGATGCGGCATGGGTGTCTTTTCCGTGGCCATGGCCCGGCTTGTGGGGGATGAGGGCCTGGTTATTTCCGTGGACCTCCAGGATGAAATGCTGGAAAGGGTTCGAAGGCGCGCCCAAAAAGCCGGGGTGGACCGCCGCATCCGTATTCACCGTTGCCAGAGGGACAGGATCGGTGACCACAGGGATGTCAACTTCGCCCTGGCCTTCTGGATGGTACATGAGGTGGATCGGGTTCGTATTTTCTTAGATCAGGTAAAGGCATGCCTGGCCCCCGAGGCCCTCTTTCTCATGGTTGAACCCAAGTTTCATGTCTCAGCCCGTTCTTTTCAAGGCCTTGGGAAAGAGGCCGAAAAGGCCGGCTTCAAGCCCTGCCCCCCACCCCGCATCCTCTTTAGCAGGGCCGCCCTTTTTTGTCATCCCGCCTAACGCCTTCGCGCCGACTAAGCGGCGGACGGAAAAACCAGATTCCATGGACGCCTTACGAATTCCGCCTTTATTTTGCCTCTTCCATAGCATTGCCTACTGCTTTGTTGTACAATAAATGCCTGGCAAGGCCTGAAACAGCCAGGAGCAACCATGGGAATTCTTTTAAAAGAGTTCTCCATCCTGAAGCGGAGAGACCCTATGATCGTCGTGTTTCAAACCATTTTAAGCACAATCCTGAATCTGAAACGCACCTGCCCCAGGTGTAGACGGGTCCAGTTCGTGCCTCCCCCCAAAAGGGATAAGACCGTGGGTTGCAAATACCGCGGGCAGGAGATCCTTCCTGTGCGGTGAATCAGGCCCTTTCCCCGCCTTGGCCCAGAGGCAGCAGGAAACCCTTGGAATGTTCCCAGGGAAAGGGCTGGGAGCGCGCTGCCTTCACCTATTTGTGATATTTGAAAGAAACATTCACACGGGCCCTGAAGCTCTTTACCTTGCCGTTCTCCACGGTCATATCTAACCGGATGATCTCGGCTACCCTCAAATCTCTGAGGCTCTCACCAGCGGTTTCCACGGCCAACTTGGCGGCTTCTTCCCATGATGTATCACTCGTGCCCACCAATTCCACAATGTTGTAAGTGCTCCCTGCTGTCATGGCTTCCTCCCTTCAAATAAAAGTGTTTTTGGCCATAACGCCCTACCCCACCCTGCCTTAGATCAGAATAAGGTAAATCAGTGTATTTTACCAGCCCTTTTGTGAAAAAGGGCTGGGTCTTTATCAGCGGTATGGCTCAGGCCCGAAAATCCACCGTCAAAATTCTCGATAGATAATGATAATAAATCATTTTGGCCGCTCCCTGGGCACCAGCAAGGTGTTAGATGCAAGGCGCCGAGGAGCTCCGAGTGAGGCGTATAAACAATACGCCGCAAGGAGAAGCGACCGAAGGCAACACAGCAGATGACATCTTGCTGGTGGATCAGGGGGCCACTGCAGGGTTGACCACCATAGGGCAAAGACCGTAGTATAAAATTTTTGTGTGATTTACAAACCCTGGAGGTTAAGCATATCTCGAACCAAACCGCAGGGAGGAAGCGATGAAGAGTTACCGGAAGGAGTTGTGGTTTCATGTGCCCACCAGACGCGCCTTTGTCAACATCACCCCCAAGGTGGAAGAATGCCTGAAGGAAAGCGGTATTAAAGAAGGACTGGTCCTTGTTAATGCCATGCATATTACGGCCTCTGTCTTTATCAATGACGATGAATCCGGTCTCCACCATGACTATGAAGTGTGGCTTGAAAAACTGGCCCCCCATGAGCCGGTTTCTCAGTACCGGCATAATGTGGGAGAAGACAATGCGGATGCTCACATGAAAAGGCAGGTCATGGGGCGTGAGGTGGTAGTGGCGGTTACCCGAGGTACGCTCGACTTTGGCACCTGGGAGCGGATCTTTTACGGCGAGTTCGACGGACGGAGAAAAAAACGGGTGCTGGTAAAGATTATAGGGGAATAACCGGATTTCCTGCCGCCCCATTTGGCTTAAATAACATGAAAAGGAATGGAAAATAAGACTCTATGGAAAAGCCATCTCAAGATACCCCCTGGATACGGCTTGTTACCCCCCACATAAGCCAGCCCAGTCTGAAAGACAATACAGCCGATATAGATCGTTTGATACGGGGGCTCAGGAAGAGGCTGGACGTAAACGGGGTGACCGTAGCATTCTCCCAGGTTAACGACCTTGCGCGGAGCTTGAAAGAGCACCACTATGATGTATGCGCCCTCGTCTACGAAGACGGAGGGGCCTGGCAGGTGGCCGATCTTTTCCCCATAGGGGACCATCCTTCCATTTACGGCCTTGCCGTGGACCTGGGGACCTCAACGGTGGTGGTCCGGCTCGTGGAACTCCAAGAGGGAGAGACCAAGGATGAAACCACTTTTCTTAATCCCCAGATTCAACTGGGGCCGGATATCCTTTCCCGGATCCATTTTGCAGCCCAGGACGGAGGCCTCGCCCAGCTCCAAAATCTTCTCCTAAACCGGCTCAATCAGGAAATCGAAGAATTGATCAAAAGGCATGACCTCACATCCCCTTTGATCGCCGGTATGGCCGTGGCCGGAAATACCACCATGACCCACCTGTTTCTCGGCCTTGACCCTTACGGAATCTGTCGAGAGCCATATATCCCGATCATAAACAGGCCAGGACTCCTCAAGGCAGGAGACTTGGGCCTGGGTATCAATAAAGAGGCCCCGGTTCTGGTCTTTCCAAATGTGGGCAGCTATTTTGGAGGAGATCTCATCTCCGGAATCCTGGCCTCTGGCATGACCCATCAAAGAGAAATCGCCTTTCTGGTGGACGTAGGGACCAATGCGGAGGTGATTATCGGGAACCAGGACTGGCTCATGGGCTGTGCGGGGGCCGCCGGACCCGCCCTGGAGGGGGGGGTGGCCAGCATGGGTATGATGGCCGGCCCCGGTGTCATTGATAAGGTCGTCATTGATCCGGAGACGCTTCAATTCCGGGTGAGGACCATTGAGGGCGGCCCGCCCGTGGGCATATGCGGCTCCGGGCTCATCGACCTGGTGGCCCAGCTCTTCCTGGCCGGCATGATCGATCTCAGGGGCAAATTTGTGAGGGCTAAATGTGGCGAGCGCCTTATTGAGGAGGAAGGCATCCCCCACCTGGTGGTGGTCTCCGCCGAAGAGTCCGGTACGGGAAAGGCCCTGACCCTCAGCCAACCGGACATCGACGCCCTCATACGCTCCAAGGCGGCCATGTATACCATCCTGACCACCATTGCCAATACCGTAGGGATTCCCTTGAACAGTATCGAACGCTTTTATGTGGCCGGGACCTTTGGTTCCTATATTGATCCTGCATCGGCCATCACCATCGGCATGATCCCGGATCTTCCCCTCGAGGCTTACATGCCCCTGGGGAATACATCCCTCAAAGGGGCGGTCATGGGACTCGTCTCGGCCAGGGCCAGAGAAGAGGCCTTCCGAATCCGCGATCAGGTCACTTACCTGGAACTCAATGTAAACCAGGAGTTTATGAACCTTTTCAGTGCAGCCAAGTTTCTCCCCCACACGGACAGGACCTTATTTCCCTCTGTAAAGTAAATTAGCCTTGCCCAATTCTGAATGGAATGGCATTATATTTATTTCTGTAGCATTTTGAATTTCTCATAGGGCTTCGGGTCTAAGGCCCGGCCTTCGAAACCCGCGATTTCAACACGACTAAATGAGGGCATGGTTTCTGAATTTCAGCACTATTTCTCAATCAATGGGTGACCCCCGTTATTGCAAACGCA
>CAZNLL010000189.1:0-5089 GCA_964573885.1 uncultured Desulfobacteraceae bacterium
AATATAATATGAAAAAGCCAATACTTATTTTTTTGTTGAAAGCCATAAAAGAAATTGGTAATTTTTTTTTAAATTTTGACGGTATTGGTGGACTTGTGGGAAGTCCGTTAGATAAACGGGGTATTGAAGAAGAAAGGACAGGGCAATGAATCAGTTGAAGAAAGAGCTACGAGACATATCCAAAGAGCTCAAGGCCCTTACAAAAAGGGCCGAGAAAGCGTTGAAGGCCCTAGACCGCATGGAGAGTTCCCCGTCCAGGCCTCGGGGGGGCAGGAAGGGCGAAGCCGCATCGGTCAGGGCGAAAGCGACCAAGACAGGAAAAGGAAAACGCCTCTCGGCTACCGGGGCGGTCCTGAAGATCATCAACAGGAGGAAGAAGGGTGTGGCTACGGCCACCCTGGAAGCGAAGACAGGATACAGCAAGCGTAAGATCTGGGATATTGTTCACCGTGCTCATAAGGAAGGGAAGATCAAAAAGCTGGGACGAGGGGTTTATATGAAGGCTTGAGCTGTTCTCCTCAGAAACAACCCCCCTTCCCGCCTGTTTCCTCCCCTTTTTCGAGGTCGGTCAGGCTTGCTTCTCACATTAGGTGGAAAGTCGTCCACCCCTTGAAATCGATAGAGGCCGGCCTCTCTTATCCAAAACATTGTATGGTTCCGATTGATCAGGTCAACGGGGCTGAAAGCCTTTACTGTTGCGGGCAAGAACGGTCTTGTGGATTTTATTGCAGGGGTATATCATGAGAACCCTCGATCATGAGTCGTAAAGAGAGGGGCCGGCGAAGACTGTTGGTCCTTGCCCTTAGCGCAAATTGGAGAGATCGGCTGGCATCCGGAAGGCCAGAGGGTATGGAGAATGTGAAAAGGCATTCGGAACATAACAGAAAGGGGGAAAGATATGTTTAGCGATCAGGGAGAGAAGGCGGCCATGCTGGATCTTCTGGAGAATTGGAAAGAGGATCCGAGCGGCACGAAAGGCGTGTTTGTCACACTAAAGAATGCGCTCCTGGAAAAGGAGAATTGCACGCTGAACTTTGTTTCTAGACCCGGAATAAGTTATTCTCTCCGTGGTGCCGTGGCAGGGGATCAGGAAAAGCAGAGGCCCCTTTTTGTCATGATTGATGTGGTGGATGATGATCCAAAGAGCAGGTGGCTTTCCGTCTGTTTCTATGGGGATATGATCACAGATCCGGAGGAAGAGGGGGACCTTATACCAGGGGGGTTGCTCGGCGAGGATGGCTACTGCTTTGATGTCTACGAAGACGACGCGTCCATGGTCCCTTACATTGTTCAAAGAATCGATGAAGCTCACAAGGCAATGACCGGCTTGTAGGCCTGTCTTTGATCCACATGGGCAGGGCTTTATCTTCGATTATGCGCCTTTCACTGATCGGGATGGCTGGGGCGGGCAAATCCTTTTGGTCCGGAAGGCTGGGCCTTAAGGGTTTCAATGTCTTTTGCTGTGATGAGCTGATTGCTGAAAAACTGGGATCCGAACTTAAAGGCCCTCAAGGAACCATCATGGAAATGGGTGAGTGGATGGGTTTCCCCTATAAAGATGGCTACGAGGAAAAGGAGAATAAGTACTGGGAATGCGAAATCGAAGTGCTTACCCAAATCCTCAACCTGCTTGAAAAGGCGGATGAAGAAGAGGGGGAAAAGACTGTTATAGACACCGCAGGAAGTGTGGTCTATGCGGGGGGTGGCCTCCTGGACAAGCTGGCCCGCCTTACCACGGTGGTGTATCTGCCCATCCCGGAGAAGATGGAGAAAGAGATGTTGAAGGCCTATATTTCTCATCCAGGACCTGTCCTGTGGAGGGGACTGTTCCATCAAAGACCCGGGGAAAGCAAAGAAGAGGCGTTGGCCCGTTGCTATCCCAAGCTTATCTCCTCACGAAGACGGGTATACGAACGATATGCCCATGTGACCATAGACTATGAGAGGTGCAGGCATCCGGACTTTGGCGTGAAGGAGTTCCTGAAGGCTGTCCTTGAAGAGGAGGCTTGATGAAGAGCCAGCGTCTCTTGAACTGCCGGGAGGGATGATTTGAATTACGATGTCATCATCGTCGGTGCCGGACCCGCAGGAATTTTTACGGCTCATACCCTTGCCGAGCTCGGCATTGAATCGATCCTCCTCTTGGAACAGGGTAAGGACCTCGATCAAAGGAGCCGGCTGAACTCAGATGACATCCTCTGTGGGTGGGGTGGGGCCGGGGCCTTTAGTGACGGAAAGCTGACCCTCTCCACGGAAGTGGGTGGTTTTTTGGGAGAGTTCCTGGACCAGGAATCCCTCTACGGGGTTCTGTCAAAGGCGGATGAAATCTATGTCAGCCACGGGGCCGCCGCCCGTGTCTACGGCGATGAATCAGAAAGACTGGAAGAGATCTCCGATTCCGCCCATCTTGCGGGGCTGGAACTGATTCCCACACGAATCCGTCATATCGGTACGGAGAATTGCCCGCACGTTTTGGACCGCCTCCGAAACGGCCTCAGTGGACGGGTTGAAACACGAACGGGCTTCCAGGTCAAAAAGCTTCTTGCCAGTGACGGTGAGGCCAGAGGCGTTCAACTTTCCAGTGGTGAAATCATCCAGAGCCGGTATGTGGTGGCGGCGCCGGGCAGGTCAGGGGCAGGATGGATGAAGGATGAGGCAGCCTCTTTAGGTCTTAAGACCCTTCCCAGCCCGGTGGATATAGGTGTGCGGGTTGAGTTGCCGGCCCCTGTACTTAAAGACATCACCGATGCCATCTATGAATCCAAGCTGATCTACTTTTCGAAAACCTTTGACGATAAGGTGCGGACTTTTTGTATGAACCCTTACGGGGAGGTGGTGGCGGAAAAGCACGGAGACGTGGTCACCGTGAACGGCCACAGTTACGGCGGGAGAGAAGGGCGGAATACAAACTTTGCCATTCTGGTCAGCAGCACCTTTACAGAACCTTTTGATGATCCTATTGCCTATGGCTTTTACATCGCAAGGCTTGCCAATCTCTTGGGGGGCGGCCCTATTGTGCAGAGATTAGGGGATCTTCTGGCAGGTCGCAGAAGCACCCCGGCCCGTATCGGTCGTTGTCTGACCCAGCCCACACTGGAAGAGGCCACGCCCGGAGATCTCAGCTTTGTGTTTCCCTATCGCCACCTGCTGAGTATTATTGAAATGTTACAATCTTTGGAAAAATTGGCCCCTGGAGTTTATTCGCGGCATACCCTTCTCTATGGGGTGGAAGTAAAGTTTTATTCCAACAGAATTGTGCTCTCCCCCCAACTGGAGACGGAGGTCTCCAACCTGTTTGCCATAGGCGATGGTGCAGGCATTACTCGCGGCTTGCTTCAGGCCTCTGCGAGCGGAATAATCGCTGGATGGGCCATCGCCCGGAGGTTGAAGAAAAACCCCGAGGACAGCCCATTTCTCCAGTGGCCATAAATCAGGAAGAATATTTTTGGAGAGAACGGAGAGAGCAGAAGAGAATTGTCTTCGCCTTTACATTCTTGAGATATGACCGTCACATCGAGTCCCTGAGTAACGGTTCCGGTTATACCTTTACATAAATTCCTTTACGCGCACTCTTTATTTTTCCCTGCTTCTTCAGTCTATTAATAATATTCCATATCTTTTTGTCTTGAAAGCCTGTACGCTTTTTTAATGTTGCTGTATCAACCCCTTTCCTGCTCTTCTTGATGATTCCCAGCACTGCATCACTGGCGGTGACCTTTGTCCTCTTTACAGGGGACTTTGCTCTCGCAGCCTTCTTAGGCGCTTTGGCCCTTGTCTTTTTAGGAACCTGGCGTTTCTCCAACTTATCCACTTCCTGGGCGATCTCCACCGTTTTCTGTGTTAAGGCTTTGAGATTCTTTACGACAGATTGAAGCTCCTTCTTCAATGCTTTCATCAATTCTTACCTCCTTGCATTTTCATTGTATTCTCTATTAAAATAAAAGGCGCTTAAGAGTCAAGCAATATTATGAGAGAAAGGATTAGGGGCCATGAAATCTTATGAGTAACATGGTGATGTCGTCGGCCTGCGGCATATCTCCTGAGAATTTCTTGACTTCCTCCATCAGGTCCCTGGCAATTTCTTCAACCGTCCTTTCTTTGTGTGCGGCCAAGTACCTCTCCACTCTGTCTTCGGAAAAGAGCTCATAGTCTTTATTCGTGGCCTCGGTGACGCCGTCCGTATAGAGAAAGATGGTATCTCCCTTTTTGAGGGTGATTTTTTTGGACTGATATGAGAACTCCGCCATAACCCCCAAGGCCAGGCCTTGCGTGGATTCAAAGGGCTCTATGTCCCCATTACTGCGGATGATATAAGGGGGGTTATGCCCTCCGTTTGTATACTCCAATTCGCCGGTGCGTATATTCAGAATACCCAGAAAAAGGGTCACGAACATCATTGAATCGTTGTCGATGGCCAGGTCTTCGTTGACCCTGGATGAGATCTTTCTGGCAGACAGACCCTGGGTGGCCTTTGTTTTGATCAGGGTCTTGGTTACGGCCATGAAAAGAGAAGCCGGCACGCCTTTACCTGATACGTCACCGACGGTGAAGCAAAGATGATCGTCATCCATAAAAAAGAAATCATAGAGATCCCCACCGACCTCTTTCGCCGGTTGGAGTGTTGCGTAGATGGTGAATTCGGACTTGTCGGGAAAGGGTGGAAATACCTTGGGAAGGATACCCATCTGAATATCGTGGGCGATCTTCAGTTCACTCTCCATTCTTTCTTTGGCGGCGGTCGTCTCCGTTAAGTCCTTGATGTATTGTTTAAGGGATTGTTTCATGTAACCGAAGGAATCGGCGAGTCTGCCTACTTCATCCTTGGAGGGAATAGTGGGGAGTTCAATGTCCAGGTCGCCCGTTGCGAGCTCTTGGGTGGCCTTTGAAAGGGCTCTCAGTGGCCGGGTTATGGAGGCTGAAATCAGGATGATAACCCCCAGAAGGATCAGGAACCCTGCCAGGCCGAGGAAAAAGACTTTTTGATTAAGGTCCCTGATATCCGCCATCAGTTCCTCCTGGGGGAACAGGACACCCAAAGACCATCCGTTTGAGGACAGGGGAGCATAAACCATCCAGCACTTCTTTTCCG
>CAZNLL010000190.1:0-5069 GCA_964573885.1 uncultured Desulfobacteraceae bacterium
CATTTCAAATAAATTTCAAAATTTACGACATTTCAACCTAAGTCCAAGGATTCAAAGCATGAAAAACCCCCTCAAGCCATTGGGCGTCCTCACCTTTCTGGTGGTTTTCGCCGTTTCACTCTGCTCTGTTTCCCTTGCCCAGGAGTCATCACAACCTGCCCCTCCAGCGGGTGTAGCCGTAGATACTGGGACGGGAACCACTCCTGACATCACCCCTGAGGCAAAAGAGGCCCTCAAAGGCATGTCCGATGCCCAAAAGCAAAAATACCTCGAAGGCCTCAGCGAGGCGGACAGAAAAAAGGCCTTGGACCGCCTGGACCAGGAACAGAAAAAGAAAGCCGAGGAAGAGATGCAGGATATGGAGGCCCTCGAGACAAAAGACGAGGTCTCTCCCCATGGACCGGCCCGGCCCGGGCGGGTGGTCCTCTCAAACATTGAAAGAATCCTTTCCGGCCAGTTCCCCACAGACATCTCCCGCGACTTGCGACAGTTTGGTTACAATTTCTTCGACAAAGACGTCACAACTTTTGCCCCGCTCACCAATGTCCCGGTAGGCCCGGACTACATGATCGGCCCTGGAGACAACTTCACCATCAATCTCTGGGGAAGAGCAGAAGCCTCATATGACGTAACCGTCAACCGGGACGGCTCCATTGTCCTGCCCCGCCTCGGCAGCCTTACGGTAAGCGGTCTCACCTTTGCAGAACTCAAGCAACTCCTACTCGGAAAGTTCAGGGAATATTACCCCAATTTCCAGATGAGCGTGACCATGGGCCGCCTTCGCTCCATCAATATCTTTATTGTGGGCGAGGCAAAGAGTGCGGGCACCTATGCGATAAGCTCTC
Organism: uncultured Desulfobacteraceae bacterium; assembly: GCA_964573885.1. Classification (GTDB taxonomy): domain Bacteria; phylum Desulfobacterota; class DSM-4660; order Desulfatiglandales; family Desulfatiglandaceae; genus CAZNLL01. Next base: position 846 of record CAZNLL010000190.1, read on the forward strand.
TCTCCACCGTGATCACGGCCATGTATGCGGCCGGGGGGCCTAGCAAAAACGGGAGTCTCAGAAATATCAAGGTCTTCAGGCGGGGGGACCTCCTCACCACCCTGGATCTCTATGAGTTTTTTATTGAAGGGCTCAAGACCAGCGACCTAAGACTCCAGAACGGGGATACCATCTTCATCCCCGTCGTGGGTCCGGTGGTGGGGGTGGCCGGTAACGTCAGGCGTCCGGCCATCTACGAGATGAAAGGAGCCCAGACCATTGGAGAGGTGATACAAATGGCCGGGGGTGTCTTACCCACAGGCCGCCTTCAGAACGTGGTGGTTGAGCGGGTGGAAGGCCACCAGCAGAGAATCATAAAAAGCTTCAACCTGGATCCCGCAAGCCCCAAGGCGAATGTAAACCTCAACATGGAGCTCAAGAATTTTGATGTCATAAAGATCTATCCCATCTTCAAGCGGGTCCAGCAGGTGGTCTACCTGGAAGGCCATGTCAAGTACCCCAGGGAATATGAATTGGAACCGGGAATGAGACTCCGGGATTTGGTAGATTCTTTCGATGATCTGCTTCCTGTGCCCTATCTCCCCCGGGCCGACATCATCCGCCTGGTACCGCCCGACCTCCATCCTGAAATCATCTCCTTCAACCTGGGCGCCTTGCTGGCCGGATCTAAAGATCAAAATCTACCCCTCAAGGACATGGACAGGGTCATTATATATGACAGCCTGGAAAAGGCGGACGTGGCCCAGGTGACCATCCGGGGAGCCGTTCGAAAGCCCGGAGACTATCCCTTGTACACAGGCATGACCGTGAAAGATCTTATATTCCTGGCCGATAATCCCACGGACAGGGCTTTCCTGGAAAAGGCCACCCTTACCAGGCTTGTGCCCGGGAGAACAGGCACCAATATTGTCAAGCTTGAATTCTCCCCGCAAAAGGCCATCGGCGGACTGGCGCCGGACAATATCCCCCTCCAAAGGGACGACATGGTCCACATTCGGAGGATTCCTCAATATCAAGAAGCCCTTGCCCGCAAGGTCTATGTGGAAGGAGAATTTTTGTTCCCGGGTGAGTATACCTTTGCAGAAGGGGAGCGGCTCAGTTCGGTGATCCAGCGTGCCGGTGGTCTCACGGAAGAGGCCTATCCCTTCGGAGCCTTGTTTCTGCGCGAATCCGTCAAAAGGGTCCAGGAAGAACAGCTCAGGCAATATATAGATAACCTCGAGGAAGACATCCTCACCCTGAGTGCCCAGGCAGCGGAAAAGGCCGTGGACAAGGAAGAAGTGGCCATCCTTGAGCAGACCCTGGAGAGCAAGAAAAGGCTCGTGGATAAATTAAGAAAGACCCGGGCCACGGGTCGCATGGTCATAAAGCTGGAAGAAGTCCTGTATGTTCCTTCATCTGAATACGATATTGAACTGCGCCCCGGTGATCGGCTCATTGTAAATGCAAGGCCCGACTACGTGAGTGTCCTGGGAGAGGTCTTTAACCCCACAGCACTCCTGGCCGTGGCGGACAAGACCGTGGGCTTTTACCTCAAGCAGGTGGGCGGCCCCACCGAAGATGCCAACGAGGGCCAGATCTACCTGGTCAAGGCCGACGGCACGGTCATGAGCAAGGCCCAGGAAGGCTTTTTCGGCCTGGCAACTTGGGATTCCAAGGCGGCCCGGTGGACCGTAGGTGGATTTGAGTCCATAGATGTGGACCCCGGCGACACCATCATTGTACCCAAACAGCTCGAAAAATACCCCTGGTTGAGAGTCGTCAAAGACATCACCCAGATCATGTACCAGGTCGCCGTGGCCGCCGGCATCTTCATCCTCGCAGACTAACGTTTATCTTATGAAACAGACATCAGCCTTTATTTCCTTTGATTGGAGCATTCTTAAGGAGGTATAGAAAATTAATCAATCCGTTTCACACCAAAACCAGAAGCTATTTCCACCGCCGTGGCTACCTTGCTCACTTACCCTTAGGACATATTTCCGCCGGGGCCTGTGGGGTCGTAGCTCACAGAGCGAAGCCCAAACCAAATAGACCGAACAGACCGAATAGACCAGACAGACAAAATAGACCAGATGTCCTGGTAATCAAGTGAGTGAAACGAACGGGCGGTTAAATAAACCAAAACAAAACCGTTGAGTAACACAATGACCGACAGAAGCCATCCAAACGATCAAAACGCACCAAAGCAGCGTTACCAAAAACGCTCAGGCCGATTCACACCTAAATCAGAATCTATTTCCACGGCCGGGATCCGCCACCTGAATCACCTTGGGCAATATTTTCCCCGGGGAGAGTCGCCCGGGGAAAAAATATCTTCCAGTCCCGGTAATCTAGCCCCGTTCAGGGGCGGGCGGTTAAAAACAAGTGCCTCTCATTCGTATAAGAAACCGAACTGACATCCAGCGAAATGCTGTTGAGGATTTGATAAAGGATTTAAACAAGAGAATGAACGTTTTTACAAAAGACAGACGGGAAGCTAATCGCAAAGCCGCGGTTAACCCACCAACCCCCACAGGGCAATATTTCCGCCGGGGAGGGTCGCCCGGCGGAAAAGGTTTTTGTCCCGGTAATCTAGTGAGTGAAACGAACGGGCGGTTCCAAAAATCCCTCGGCACTTTGGTCTCTCGCAACGCCCTTAACGTATCCATCGAGAGAGTTCCTGAGCGCCGTGACCGTTTCACAACCAAAGCTGAATCTATTCCTTTGGCGGTTGCTTCCCTCCGTAATGACCCTGGACATATTTCCGCCGGGGAGGGCTTGCCCCGTGAAATACACGAAGTGTCGCGAAGCATTTCATGGGGTCGCCCGGCGGAAAAGGTCCTTTGTCCTGGTAATCAAGTGAGTGAAACGAACGGGCGGTTAAAAACAAGTGCCTCTCATTCGTATAACAAACCAAACTGACATCCAGCGAAATGCTGTTGAGGATTTGATAAAGGATTTAAACAAGAGAATGAACGTTTTTACAAAAGACAGACGGGAAGCTAATCGCAAAGCCGCGGTTAACCCACCAACCCCCACAGGGCAATATTTCCGCCGGGGAGGGTCGCCCGGCGGAAAAGGTTTTTGTCCCGGTAATCTAGTGAGTGAAACGAACGGGCGGTTCCAAAAATCCCTCGCCTTCGCTCTTTACGGTCTCCTCCTTCTCCCCCTGCTCCTGATGACAACGGCCTGCCGCCAGGACCTCCCCAAGCCCACAACCTACCCCCTCACCTGCTACGCCGCCACTTACAGCAAGGGCATCTACAAAACCGAGAACGGCGGCACCAGCTGGCTTCCCCTGGACCTGGATCAACAGGATATCGAGGTCTATTTCAAACGTATCTATCTGGACCCAAAGGACAATAACATCCTCTACGTGGCCACCACAGGGGCAGGTCTTTACCGGCTCGAACTCAATTCGGAGAGCCTGGAAAAAATTACCCGTTTCAAACAGGAAAACATCCGTTCCATGGCCTTCACAGATCCTGAGTCCAACCCCGAGGCAACCCACAAGGCCCTGGTGGCCCTGAATCAAGAGGGCATCTTCGAAAGCTTCGACAACCTCAACACCTGGCAGCCCTGCAACCACGGTCTCATTTATAGGGACGTAAACGTCCTCTTCTCCCAGGACGAATCCCTGTACGCGGGCACGGTCAAAGACTTATTCAAATGGGACCCCTTAAGACAGTGGATTTCTTCATCCGAGGGCATCACCAACACAAACATCTTTGCTATCGCAGCCACCCCGGACGGCAAAACACTCTATGCGGGATCAGGCCCTTATATTGAAGAAAGGGGCTTTTTCCAGGAGATCCCCTGTCTCTATAAGAGCACGGACCAGGGTAAGTCCTGGTCCCCCTCTGACGAAGGAATTCCTGACGGCACCTTGATCTACACCATCGCCCTGAATCCAAAAAACCCGGGAAGAATCTATCTCGGGACCTCTGATGGCATCTATCGCTCTACCAATGCAGGAACCGAATGGACTAAAATGGAAACAGGACTTCCCCAAGGCCTCCGTGCCTTTGAAATAAAGATAGCCCAGGTCCCGGACGGCACCCACGTGATCTACGCAGCCACATCCCGGGGCATGTACATGACACATGACAAGGACGAAACCCGCTGGCTCGGCGTGGGCTATGGCCTCCCCCCCACCGCCGTCACCAGCCTCGTCCTCATACCCCCAAAACTGGATTCATGAATCTCGAGCCTTGAATATGGAATTTGCAATCTTGAATCCCG
>CAZNLL010000191.1:0-5056 GCA_964573885.1 uncultured Desulfobacteraceae bacterium
GGGTAATTTTTTTGGCACAAATCATATTTTGGTTCCCAATCAATGGCTTGGCCTTTAAAATACCCTACTCAAATCCATACTTGAGAGGCCGTAAAAATGTTTTATCTAAAAAAGATCCTAGCACCCCTGTTTTTCCCAATCCCCCTGTGCCTGGAGATTATGGCCCTGGGGCTCATTTTTCTCTGGTTCACCAAAAGGCAGAAGACGGGCAAGGCCCTTGTCACCATAGGGGCCTTATTATTGGCCCTGCTCAGTTATGAGCCTGTTGCCGACTGGATGGTACGGCCCCTGGAATATCGATATCCGGCATCACAAGAAATGAAAGCGGAAATAAACAACATAAAATGGGTGGTTGTACTGGGGGGTGGGCACATCTCGGATCCAGAGCTGCCCATTACCGGGCAGCTCGGCGAATCATCACTGGCCCGTTTGGTGGAAGGGGTCCGGCTTAAGAAGAGGCTCCCGGATGCGAGGCTTTTGCTTTCAGGAGGAGGTGCTTTCGATCCCGTGCCCAATGCCCGGTTGATGGCAAACTTGACCGCCCAGTTGGGTGTGGATAAAAAAGATATGGTCCTGGAGACCCAGTCAAGGGACACCAAGGATGAGGCCCGGCATATCAAGAAAATGGTGGGAAAGGATAAATTCTTTCTGGTTACCACCGCCTCTCACATGCCCCGGTCCATGGCCTTATTTAAAAAACAAGGCATGAAACCCATCCCGGCTCCCACAGATTTTGAGGTAAAGGAAACGCAAGGGTTCAGCCCGGCCCAGTTTTTCCCTTGGGCCGACAATCTCCGCAAGGTGGAGCTGGCCCTTCACGAATACCTGGGCCTTGCGTGGGCCAAAATCCGCGGCCAAATCTAACCCCACCCCACCCTTACCCATTTCCGGTATGACCGGATTTGGGTAAATTAAAGGATAGACGACGATTGGGAACTTGGACTGAGAAGCGTTAACTTTCTAGCTCTGCCGCGTCTATCCAATCCTCCAGTGTAACGTTTAACCGCATGTTCCGGGCTTTCAGCTGGTCCAGGAATTCCCAGGGGTTCCATCTCAGTTCGTCACAGACTTCGGTCTGGCTCAATTCGCCGTTTGCGTATTTTAGCAATAGCCGGTCCTGTTTATCCATAGAGAACCCCTTTCGCAGGACCTCTCGCAGATATGTTGCACGATCTAATTTGAATTGTTCAACAACTTGATCGATTTCCTTTAAGAGATCTTCAGGTATCCTTATTGTTGTTGGCTTTGCCATCCTTTTCCTCCACTAATTTAATCAAGGCCTCGGCCAGGATTTCTGGTGAATATCTTCCGATCTTGCCGAGTTTTTCAAGGGAATCATGGGCCTTCTTGAAGGATATTCTTCCCAGTCTAAAAAGCTCAACCACGATTTTAGGGGAGATAATAAAGGGAACGTTTAAGAATCTTGCTGCCTTTATCGCTTTGCCGTCATCTGTGGCAAGCAAAGATCCTTTGTGATTCAGTGCTAATAAGACGGCGTCTTTTTCCCCGGGGTGCAGCGATATGGGCAGGGAATATCTGACACTGACGGGGCTTTGAATCTCTATTTTTCGCTTTGAGATCAGTTTTGAAATTAGGGCTGCGTCAGGATAGGTTTTGGTCAAGGCTTCTGAAGCGACCTCGGTAGTTACTGTCTCCGGTATAACTACCTCAAATATGTCACATAATACCTTGAGCAAATTACATTTTGCCAACAAAATCAAAGTACTACTATCTGCTATGATCCTGGACATGTAGAATCAGTCCTTCGTACACTATTTATAAAAAGCGTACACGGATAACCCCCTGTTGTCAAGCAGCAGGCGGATTTGTCTCTTTACCCATTTCCGGTCATACCGGAAATGGGTAATATATCTCTTCTATTCTGGGCAAAGGCCGCCTGCCTTGACATGCTTCCGCCCTTCCCGAGATTTCCATGATTGAGCATTGACTCGTCTTATGAAATACCATATGTTCCATGCCCGATATTTGCTGGAAAAGGAGAACGCTATGGGGAAAAGAAGGAGGGTCAGGCCGCTACGGACAAGGGATCCCAAGGCAGTGGATAAGGGTAAAGGCACCCTTCTCCAAGAGCAGATCGAAAGGCGCCGAAAGCGCGGTGGTGAAGAGATAAAAAGAATTGCCAACAAAGGATCTCACCCCGTGTACAGCCCGTTCGAAGTGGTTTCCAAATCGGATAGAACCTATCAGGTACAAATTTACTCGCTCACCGACCTGGTCAATACCTGCACCTGCCCGGACTTTTACACCAATACCATCGGCACCTGTAAACATATCGAGGGTGTCTTGGCCCACCTTCAAAAAAAATATGCCAAGAAGTGGGGCTCTTTCCTTGGCCAGTCTCCGCCTTCAAGACAGGTATATGTCCATTATGGGGATCGAACCACGGTTCGGGTGACGCCGCCCTTCCCTAAAAAGGGGCAGTTGAAAGGGTTGATTAAGCGCTATTTTGATGCGGAGGGTGTTCTTCAAGGCAAACACACCCAGGCCCTCCCTGCCTTTTTATCCGATCTCCAAGACCTGGCCCCACAACAACGTAGAGGCGTGGCCGTGGGGCAGGATGTTTGGGATTATCTGAACAACCTGGAAGATCTTGAATCTGTGCAACAGCAAAAGGAATGGTTCCTGGAACAGGTCCAACAAGGGAATCGGTCATTAAAGATCATTTCTACAGAACTTTACGGATTTCAGGAAACAGGAGTTTTGCATTTGGCCTTTGGCAGGCGGGTCATGCTGGCAGATGACATGGGGTTGGGGAAGACGGTCCAGGCTATTGGCGCCGCCGCATTGCTGCGTCAACTGCGGGATATTCAAAAAGTCTTGATTGTCACCCCCGCCTCATTGAAGCACCAGTGGGCTCGGGAGATCCACCGCTTTACAAATCTTGGGGTTCAGGTGATTGAAGGGGCGCGAAACACCCGCCTGGTCCAGTATCAACAGCCTCAGTTTTTTAATATCGTAAACTACGAACTGGTCCTCTATGACGAGAGGCTGATCAGCCAGCATTTATTTGATCTGGTGATCCTGGATGAGGCCCAGAGGATCAAGAACTGGCGGACAAAGACCGCGGACCGGGTCAAGCGCCTCAAGAGCACTTACGCCTTTGTGTTGACCGGCACCCCCATGGAGAACCGTCTGGATGAGCTCTATTCCGTTTTTCAGTTCATTGATCCCACCATTCTTGGCCCGCTGTGGCGTTTTAACGAGCGCTACTATGAGGTGAAAAGACGGCCTTCCGGTTCTTACAAGGTGCTGGGCTACAAAAACCTCCATGAACTCAGGCAGAGGATCAGACCTTATGTTTTGCGGCGGACCCGGGACCAAGTGCTGCTCGATCTGCCCGAGCGTATTGACAATAACTTCTTCGTTGAAATGACAGATCCCCAGTGGGAGGCATACCAGGAGTACGAACACAAGGTGGCAAGGTTGATGGCGGTGGCAAAACGGAGGCCTCTCACACCGGAAGAAAGTCAGATACTCCTCGGCTCTCTGGTAAAGATGCGCCTGATTTGCAATGCCCTGGCCCTGCATGACGGGGAGATCCGGCCGGAAGACAGGGAAAAGACGGCCCCCAAACTACGCGAATTACGAGAGATCATTGCGGAGGAGATCGTGGGAAACGGTCACAAGGCCATCCTTTTCAGCCAGTGGTCCAATATGCTGTCCTTTGTCGAGCCGTTGCTGGAAAAGGTGGGTGCCGGTTGGGTCAAGCTGACTGGAGACGTACCTTCCAAAAAACGGGGCGACCTGGTGGAGCGTTTTTTTCAGGACCCGGAATGCAAGGTGTTTCTCTCCACGGATGCGGGCGGTGTGGGCCTGAACCTTCAGGCCGGAACCATGGTGATAAATCTGGACTTACCCTGGAATCCGGCCGTACTCGAGCAGCGCATCGGCAGGGCCCACCGGCATGGGCAGTCAAAATCGGTCCATGTGGTCAATCTGATTGCCAGGGGGACTATTGAGGAACGGATGCTCGACACCCTGGCCGCAAAAAGGGCGGTATTTGACGCGGCCTTCAACGAAGAGAGCACGGTTTGTGACCTTTCCTTTAAAGATGCCGGACAGGGCGTGTTGCAGCGGCTGGAAGTCTTGCTGGGAACTGAACCTGTACAGCCTGAATTATCCCTGGAACCGGATGTCGCACCAGGGGAAACCGAGAAAGAGGCGCCGGGCAGACCCACCCTGAAGGCCTTTGCTGACCTGCTGGTCGGGCATCATCAGGACCGTATTCTGCTTGTCCGTAAGGTTCCCCCGGTCCCCGGGGCACAGGGTAATAACCGACTCCTGGTGGTGGTCGACACCGCTCCGAGCCAATTTCGGCCGGAGATCGAAAAAGGCCTACAGAATCATTTTGGAGATTGGCCGTCCCCAGACCTTCTTTTGATGGAAAAGGAGGGGTACCAGACCTTTTGCAGCCTGGCAGGGGAGTTTCCGGAAGGGCGCGTCTTTTATGCCGCCCCGGCCATGGGGGCGGACAAGGAAAAGGACAAGGACGGGGTGGCAAAGCCAAGAATCGATGCCGCCCAAAAGTCCTTTGACAGGGCTGCCGGGCAGCTTAAACTGGCCGGGGTGGTTTTGGAAGGGGGTTTTCCCGAAGAGGTTACCCGGCCTGTTCGTAAGGCCCTGGGCCTGGCTTTGAAGGGATTTCTCGGACTGGTGAGCCAGCGAGAACCCGGTGAAGAATTGCCGTCCGCCCGGTTGATGGAAGCAGAGCTGGTGGCGCCTGGGTACCTCCAGGCCGAAATGGCGGCCCGGGTGGAGCGTGTCCGGGCGCTCACCGAACCCCCTCGGGGAGACGAAGAGGAAGCATCCCCGCCCCCTGCCGTAGAAACAGCCCAGGAATTGATTTCCACGGTCAATGAACTCATAGATAACGGCCGGGAGGTGGCCGCCACCAAGGCCCTGGCCGCGTAAAAGGTGACGGGCATGCCAGCCCTCGTTACCCATTTCCGGTCATACCGGAAATGGGTAATTTTTTATTGAAGAGGGCGATAGAAAAGGGTATAAAAAGAAGCATTATGGAATGGTTTGAAGACAG
>CAZNLL010000192.1:0-4959 GCA_964573885.1 uncultured Desulfobacteraceae bacterium
ACGACGCGGAGGAACAGGAACTCTTTCAGGAACTGGCTCACGACCTGGGTTTTGCCTTGCATAGAATTGAGGTGGAGGAGACACTCCATCTTCGTTCACTCACCCTCAACCAGATCGAAGACCGCGTTGTCGTTACCGATCTTGGTGGATGTATCACCTATGTGAATGAGGCCGCATGCCGCATGCTCGGCAAAAGGCAGGAAGAACTCCTGGGTCAGCATGTCTCGGCCTTCGGTGAGGACACCTCCACCGGGGCGTCTCAGGCAGAGATTATCCAAGAGACCCTTAAAAACGGGGCATGGCGCGGTGAGGTCACCAACTATGCAGGGGACGGAAGTGCTCTGATCCTGGATTGCCGCACCCGGGTGGTCAGAGATGACCGGGGAGAGCCCGTCACCCTCTGCGGCGTCAGCACGGACATCACCCATCGCAAGATGATGGAAAAGCGGTTACAACAGACCCTGGATGCCACCACCGAGGGTATCTGGTACTGGCACTTCCCCACCAATTGCCTTACCTTCAGCCCGCGCTATTACACCATGCTGGGATATGAACCTGACGCGTTTCCCGCCTCCTACGAGAGCTGGATCGACCTGATTCATCCGGACGACCGGCCCTCGGCCCTGGCCGTTGCCCAGGAATACCTGCGCACCAAGCCCGACATGTATGAAAACGAGTTCAGGCTGCGTACCAAGAACGGGGAATACCGCTGGGTACGCACAAAGGCCAGGGTCATTGAGCGATCAGGGGACGGTCAGGCGATACTCATGATCGGCAACCACGAAGACATCACCGACAGAAAGCGGGCAGAGGAGGCCCTGCGGGAGAGTCAAGCCTTGCTCGAGCATTCTCAGAAGATCGCCCATTTAGGCAGTTTTGTGTGGAACCTGGAAAATGATTCCCTTACATGGTCCAAAAACATGTACGCCATTCACGGGTTGTCTGAAGATGGCTTCAAAGGGACCCTCAGTGCGGTTTCCAGAGAGGCCGTTCATCCTGACGACCGAGACCATGTCCGATCCGAAATCAAGAGAATGATTGCGGCGAAAAGGGTCTGGCCCATGGAATTCCGCATCGTGAGGCCGGATGGCATCGTGAGGATCATGCGATCCGACGGTGAGTTCGAGTTCAATAAATCCGGGCAACCCATAAAATGTATCGGGGTCCACCAGGATATCACGGATCAAAAAGGAATCGAGCAGGCCCTCTTGGAGAGCGAAGGCCGTACGCGGGCCAAGCTGGAGGCCCTCCTTTCCCCGGAGGGCGATATCGGTTTGCTCGCGCTGGCCGATATCGTGGATACGCAGGCGGTTCAGGCCATAATGGATGAATTTTGCCGCCTCACAAACATCGGCGTTGCGGTTCTTGATATGGAGGGCAAGGTCCTGGTGGCCACCGGGTGGCAGGATATCTGTACAAAGTTTCACCGGGTCCATCCCGAGACATGCAAAAACTGCCTTGAAAGCGACCTGGTACTCTCCTCCGGTGTGGAGCCCGGGAACTTCAAAATTTACCGCTGCAAGAACAATATGTGGGATATCGCCACCCCCATCATGGTGGGGGGTAAACACGTGGGGAACCTGTTCCTGGGCCAGTTCTTTTTCGATGACGAAACGCCCGATTACGATCTCTTCCGTGCCCAGGCCCGCAAGTATGACTTCAACGAGACTGAATATTTGGACGCCCTGGACCGGGTGCCCCGTTGGAGCCGGGAGACCGTCGATGCGGTCATGAGTTTTTATGCCCGGTTTGCGAATCTCATTTCACAATTGAGCTACAGCAATCTGAAACTGGCCAGAACCCTGGAGGAGCGAAAAGAGGCCGAGAAGGAACGGTTACGCCTCCTGTCGGCCATTGAACAGGCAGCCGAAATAATTGTCATCACCGATCCGGAGGGGACCATCCAGTATGTGAATCCCTCATTTGAAACCGTGACAGGTTACGCCTCTGAAGAGGTTAAAGGAGAAAATCCCCGGATTCTCAAGAGCGGGGTCCAGGACGAGGCCTTTTACCGGGATCTGTGGCAGACCATCACCGGTGGAAAGAGATGGCAGGGCCGCATGGTGAATAAGCGCAAAGACGCCTCCCTTTATGCGGAGGAGGTCTCTATCTCACCCGTAATGGATGCCGCCGGCGAGATCACCAACTTTGTGGCCGTCAAACGAGATGTCAGCCTTGAAATTGAAACAGAGAAGAAATTGGCCCAGGCCCAGAAGATGGAATCCATCGGAAATCTGGCCGGTGGGATTGCCCATGACTTCAACAACATCCTCTCCCCCATCATGCTCCACACAGAAATGGCCATGATGGAACTGCCCCAGGACAGCCCCCTGCAGATGAACCTGAACCAGGTTTACCAGGCCGGAGAGCGGGCCAGAGACCTGGTCCAGCAGATTTTGACCTTTGCCCGGATGAGGGAAAGGGAGAGGATTCCCTTGAAGGCCTCCCTGATCGTGAAAGAGGCGGTTAAATTCTTGAGGTCGACCATCCCCACCACCATTGAGATGCAATATGAAATCAAGGCCAAACAGGACACCGTGCTTGCCGATCCCAGCCAGGTGCACCAGATCGTGATGAATCTTTGCACCAACGCGGCCCATGCCATGCAGGAAAAAGGGGGGTTGCTGGAGGTGATTATCTCCGATGAGTATATAGGGCCTGGGGCGGCCACGCGCTTTCCCGATCTCCTCCCCGGAAATTACCTGCACCTGTGGGTAAGGGATACGGGATCAGGGATTGATCCGTCCGTGATGGACAAGATCTTTGAACCCTATTTTACCACCAAGGGCCTGGGTCAGGGGACAGGGCTGGGGCTGGCGGTGGTCCACGGGATTGTGAAACACTATAAGGGAGAGATCACGGTAGAGAGCGAACCCGGGAAAGGGACCACCTTTCATGTATTGCTTCCCGCCATTGATGGCACCATCTTGGTGAACGGGGCTTCTGAGACGCGGCTTACCGGAGGGAGTGAGCGGATCCTCTTCGTGGACGATGAAGAAATGGCCGTAAAGGCCATACGGCCCATGTTGGAAAAACTGGGTTATCAGGTGACCGCCCTGGTGGGCAGCCTTGAGGCCCTGGAGGCCTTTCGTCAAGACCCTGACGCCTTTGATCTGGTGATTACCGATTATACCATGCCCGACCTCACGGGCAAGGAGCTGGCCAAAGAAATCATGGAGATCCGAAAAGATATCCCCATTATTTTATGCACCGGGTTCAGCGAACAGATCAATGAAAATGCGGCCAAGGCCATGGGTATCCGGGCCTTTATTATGAAACCGATTGTGATGAAGGAGATGTCCCGTACCATTCGGGAAGTGTTGGATTGAACATTGACAATCCACCCTTGGAAACGGATCATAAAAGATGACACGGAACCCTAGGCCAATTTTGGTGTGTTCTGCGGCGGCTGGGGGAAAAGGCAAGGGAAAACCCAACATAATCATTGCTCAACGACTGATATGGCCCATATCCTGATCATCGATGACGAGGAAGCCATCGGCAAGGCCCTTTCCACCCTGATTCGATCCATGGGGTATGAGCCTGTTCATGCCTCACGCCTGAAGCAGGGGTTGGACCTGGTATGCAGGGATGCATTTGATCTGGTTTTTCTTGATGTGATGCTCCCCGATGGAAACGGGCTTGAGGCCATCCAGGACATCAAAAAGGCTCCCGGTTCACCGGAGGTGGTCATCATTACCGGCGTGGGGAGCATGGATGGGGCCGAACTGGCCGTAAAAAGCGGGGCCTGGGACTATATCCAGAAACCCCTGTCTGTGGAGAAGGTCAAACTTTCCCTCATCCGTGTCCTTCAATACCGGCACGAAAAGTCAAAACACAAGGGTCACCGGGTTCTGGATCGTGAGGGGATTGTGGGAAGGAGCCCGGAGATCATCCGCTGCCTGGACCTGTTGGCAAAGGCGGCGGATACGGACGCCAACGTCCTCATCACCGGGGAGACCGGTACAGGGAAAGAGCTTTTTGCCAAGGCCATCCATGAAAACAGCCCACGGCGCGTGAATGCCTTTGTAGTGGTGGATTGCGCGGTTCTGCCGGAAAACCTGGTGGAAAGCACCCTCTTTGGCCATGAAAAAGGGGCCTTCACCGGGGCCGATCGCGGCCGGGAGGGGCTGATTAAGGAGGCCGACGGGGGGACCCTTTTTCTGGATGAGGTGGGGGAATTGCCCCAGGCGCAGCAAAAGGCCTTTCTCCGGGTCCTGCAGGAACGCCGGTTCCGCCCGGTAGGTGGTAAAGGGGACAGGTCCAGTGATTTCAGGGTAATCGCCGCAACAAATCGCGACATTCACGCTATGGTCAGGGCCGGCACCTTCAGGGAAGACCTGCTCTTTCGTCTCCAGTCTCTGGCCATTCACATCCCCCCGTTGAGGGAACGGGCCGGCGACATCAAGGATATGGCCCTGTATTATCTTGCACAATTGTCGGGCAGATATGTGGCAGGTCAAAAGGGCTATTCTCCCGAGTTCCTGGAGGCCCTCACCAGCTATCATTGGCCTGGAAATGTCCGGGAATTGATTCACGCCCTGGAAAGCGCCCTTTCAGAGTCCCGTGATGAGCCCACCCTGTTTCCTATCCATCTGCCGACCCATATCCGTTCCCGGCTGGCAAGAGACGCCGTGGACGAGGCCCCTAAAAGGGCATATGCTCCTAAAAAGGGGGAGGGGGAAACGGCATATTTCCCCGGGCTCAGGGAATGGGTGGAATCAACGGAACAGCAATATTTCCAATCCCTTGTGGAACACACCGGAGGGGATATCAAGGAAATCTGTCGCATCTCAGGGCTCAGTCGTTCCAATGTCTACGCCCGGTTCAAGAAATATAATATCTCCAAATCCAGACCATAATTTCATCCTGTCCCATTTTCAGGAGAATCCTGATGTCAGAATACGTGTTGTCTTAAAATCAGGACGAATTTGGGTGCTCCTTATTCTCCTCTCCATA
>CAZNLL010000193.1:0-4830 GCA_964573885.1 uncultured Desulfobacteraceae bacterium
GCCCGTCTTGATTTATTCCGCTTTAACGTTTAGTATATTCGGTATAAATTAAGGAATAAAACGTGAAGAGAGTCTTGGAAAAGGCGATGAATTCATCCAACAATACAGAGGACGAGGAACTAAGTGTTCTTACCTACCCTCATGCGGCTTTAAGGACCAACGCTGACCCTGTCCAAAATATTGACGGCGAACTACAAACCCTTATTGATAACATGATATTCACCATGTATGCGGCGCCGGGAATAGGACTGGCGGCAAATCAGGTGGGTGAACTGAAGAGGGTCATCGTGTTTGAGCTTCGCCCTGGAGAAGAGGGAAGAAACCCTCAGGTCCTTGTCAACCCTGAAATTATCTCCCGGGAAGGCGAGGTGGCTTACGAAGAGGCGTGCCTGAGCGTGATCGATTTTTCCGCAGAGGTGATCCGGAACGCCCGGGTGGAGGTCCGCGGTATCGACCGGAACGGCAAGCCAACCCATATGGAGGCTGAAGGCCTCCTGGCCATATGCCTACAGCATGAGATCGATCATTTAAACGGTGTCCTCTATATCGATCATATAAGCAGTCTCAAAAGGGCCCTTTACAAGAAAAAATTGAAAAAGATTTTAAAAGGCAAGTAAGCCAGGAATTCTCCACCCTTTCTGCATGGGCTTTAGAAAAGAAAACCTGCCCCCTCGGCCCAGGATCATCTTTCTGGGCACCCCTGAATTTGCGGTGCCCAGTCTGAAGGCCCTGGTCGAGTCCGGCCACAATGTGCGGGCCGTGGTGACCCAGCCTGACCGGCCCAGAGGCCGGGGAAGAAAATTAGCGCCTTCCCCCGTAAAACGGTTTGCCATGGAGCGGGGTCTTGAGGTTCTTCAACCGGAGAAGGCACGGGAAGAGGGATTCTGTACCCTTGTCCGGGAAGGTTCTCCTGACCTTTTGGTGGTGGTGGCCTTTGGACAGATTCTGAAAAAGAGCCTGTTGGATACTCCTGGTTGGGGAGCCCTGAACATTCATGCCTCTCTATTGCCTAAGTACCGCGGGGCCGCTCCCATCCAATGGGCTATTCTCAACAACGAAACACGGACAGGTCTCACCGCCATGCATATGGATGAAGGCATGGATACGGGGCCTATCCTGTTTCAAGAAGAAATCCCCATCGGGCCAGAAGATACATTTGGGATGCTCCAAG
Organism: uncultured Desulfobacteraceae bacterium; assembly: GCA_964573885.1. GTDB lineage: Bacteria > Desulfobacterota > DSM-4660 > Desulfatiglandales > Desulfatiglandaceae > CAZNLL01. The sequence goes on from CAZNLL010000193.1 coordinate 1,172, forward strand.
AGAGACTTGGAAGGTTTTCCGGGGAATTCCTTCTAAGGGTCCTCAAGGATCTGTCAGAAGGCAGGTTGAGGGAGATCCCCCAGGACCACGCCAAAGCTTCTTATGCCCCTAAGATAGATCGGGGCATGGCCATGGTGAAATGGGATAAATCCGCTGAGGAGGTCTCCGGTCTTATACGGGCCCTGGACCCCTGGCCCGGTGCCTTTACCACTTACAAGGACAAACAAATCAAGCTGTTCTTATCCCGTGTGATCCGAGAAAACCGCTGTGACCTGATCCCTGGGCGGATAAAGGATTTTTCGGGGGGGTCCCTCAGGGTAGAAACGGGTGAGGGCCTTGTTGAGATCAAAGAACTTCAGGCTCCGGGGAAAAAAAGACTCAAGGCCGTGGATTTTTCCAGGGGATTTTCCCTGGAGACAGGGAGTATATTGGGACGGTAGTCATGGAAGAATGGGTTGGTCCGCCAAAGGCAATGCCTCAGGGAATGGAACTTCCCCGGGCCACTGAAACAGGCAGGGGGGGGCCGGATGTGCAACCGCCCAAAAAAAGGACCTTTATCCTTCTCCTCTTAATTTCCTGCGTGGTACTGGTGGGTCTGGCCTTTGCCCTGTGGTGGGTTCCCTATGTGGGCCTTGGCAATATCCACCCGGCCCTGCCCCTTGTCCTGGCCCTTGTCTTGGGTAGTTTTGTCCTTTTCGGTTTGGGGGGGGCCTTGACCCTTGTCTTCACCATCGTCCGGGGGAAAAATCTCTTTTTTAACCGCCGGATTCGCGGGATGGTTATTCGAATCCTCTTTCCCTTGCTGGTGATGGTGGGAAAGTGCGTGGGGGTCAACAAGAGGGAAACCCGGCGATCTTTTATCGCAATAAACAATCAATTGGTGCTGGCCGAGGCGAAAATGGTAAAGCCGGAGAAATTGCTCCTCCTCTTACCCCACTGTCTCCAGAACCATAGCTGTAAGGTCAGAATCATCGGTGAAGTAGATAACTGCCAGGGTTGCGGCAAGTGCAAGATAAAGGACCTGGTGGCCCTCTCTAAGAAATATCAAATACCGGTCTCTGTGGCGACAGGGGGCACCCTTGCCAGAAAAATCGTGGTTGAAAAGAGACCGGAAGTGATCATCGCGGTGGCCTGTGAACGGGATTTGACCAGCGGTATACAGGATAGCTATCCCATACCTGTTTTTGGTATCTTCAACATGAGACCCTTCGGGCCATGTTATGATACGGATGTGGACTTAGCACTGGTTGAAAAGGGTATTGTCACTTTTCTGGACCATGAGGGAAGTGGAACCGAGGACCCTGGCACTCAAGGTATTGAATAGCCTGGACCATGGAGCCCTTTTTCCTGAAAGGCTTCTGGAAGAGGCATTCCTTCAAGATACCCGATTAAAAGAAAGGGACCGGGCCTTTGCCGTGCACTTGGTGCAGGGAGTCCTTCGGTGGCGCCTTCGTTTGGATTGGGTTATCAAGGGCAGGGTCCGCTTTCCATATAAAAGGATTGAACCCGCCATCCTCAATATCCTCCGTATCGCCCTCTACCAGATATTTTATATGGATCGTGTGCCGGAATCGGCCGCCGTCAATGAGGCTGTAAAGCAGGCGAAGCTTGCAGGTCAGGAACATGTGGTCAGGTTTGTGAACGGTGTCCTCAGGGAAATCTGCCGAAAGAAGGGGCGATTGGGCTTCCCTGGGACCGAGGATGGCTTGATCCAGCACCTCTCCGTCACCCATTCTTATCCCCCATGGCTGGTAAAGAAGTGGACCAGGGAACTGGGAACGGGTCCTACGGCGGAGCTTCTTTCGGCGGGAAATCGAATACCGGAACTGGTGGTGAGGGCCAACACCTTGAAGACGAGCCGGGTCGGACTTATCGATGCCCTGTCAGGGGAAGGGATCAGGGCCGAGCCTACCCCCTATGCCCCGGAGGGAGTCAGTCTCCCTGATCTTCGAGGGCCTGTCAACCGGTTGAAAGCCTTTAGGAAAGGGCTTTTTCAAGTTCAGAGTGAGCCGGCCCAGCTCTGCTCGCACCTCTTACGGCCCGGCCTGGGGGAGCGCGTTCTGGATCTGTGTGCAGGTGTGGGGGGGAAATCGACCCACATGGCTCAACTCATGGAAAATAAGGGTGCTATTCTTTCCCTTGACATGAACCATAGTCGATTGATACATCTCATCGAAACCGGACGCCGCTTGGGGATAGACTGCATTCAGCCCTTGGTTGCCGATTGCAGCAGTCGCCTCTCCAACCTTCTTTCATCCCCTTTCGACAAGATTTTTATTGACGGGCCCTGTTCCGGGCTGGGCGTCATCTCAAGACATCCAGACATAAAATGGACAAAAAACGAAGGGGATATCGGGAGCCTGGCCGTTTTACAGGAGAAAATCTTGAACCAGACTCCTTCCATCCTCAAGAGAGGCGGCCACATCCTTTATGTGACCTGCACCATTTCCAGGGCGGAAAACGAGGGAGTGATCGAAAACTTCCTCACTAAATACAAGGAGATGAACCTTGAAGACGCCCGTGAATACATGCCGGTCCCAGGCGGTGATTTGGTGGATGAGGAAGGCTTTTTTAGGTCCCTGCCCCATGTTCACGGAATGGATGGGTTTTTCGGGGCCCTGATCAGCAAGAAAGGCGGCTGAAAAAAAGTGGAGAAGAGAACCATGGGAAAGATAGCACCCTCTATTCTCTCGGCGGATTTTACCCGCCTGGGGGAGGAGATAAAGGAGGTGAAGCGGGCAGGGGCCGACTACATCCATATAGACGTTATGGACGGCCATTTTGTCCCTAACATTACCATCGGACCCATGATCGTCAAAGCGGCGCGGCGGGCCACAACGCTGCCCTTGGACGTGCACCTGATGATCTCGGAACCGGATCTTTTTTTGGACGCCTTTGCCCAAGCCGGGGCCAGCATCATCACTGTACACGCAGAGACCCTGAATCATCTTCACAGAACCATCCATTACATCAGGGAAAGAGGGGTGAAAGCCGCCGTGTCTCTGAACCCTGCCACACCCCTGGATGTGCTGGAATATATCCTTGAGGACCTGGACATGGTTCTTTTGATGACGGTCAATCCCGGATTCGAAGGCCAGGCCTTTATCCCCGCTGTCATTCCCAAAATAGAACGGCTCCGCGAGGAGATCGACAATCGAGGCCTGAAGATCGATATTGAGGTGGATGGAGGAATCAGTGCCGAGACCATAGGGTTGGTGTCCTCGGCCGGAGCCAATGTCTTTGTGGCCGGGTCGGCCATCTTTTACAGTGGAGATTATGACAAGGCCATCAGTGCACTTCGTAAGGGAATGCTCGCCGGGGTCGGAGGACAAGAGAAGCGTTGAGGGGGAAATTTTTTGACTAACAGGCTGTGTGGTGCTATTTTCTGAAGGTAGGATTACGGGCCGGAGGGATGGCCGAGTGGTTTAAGGCGGCGGTCTTGAAAACCGCTGTCCCGAAAGGGACCGTGGGTTCGAATCCTACTCCCTCCGCCAGGGACTTTAGGGACCAGGGCTCACAGATTCTAGGCCCTTCCTGGAAATGCAAAGAAAGTCATCGTTTATACGGAGAGATGGCCGAGTTGGCTGAAGGCGCTCGCCTGCTAAGCGAGTGTGTGTCGAAAGATGCACCGAGGGTTCGAATCCCTCTCTCTCCGCCAT
>CAZNLL010000194.1:0-4829 GCA_964573885.1 uncultured Desulfobacteraceae bacterium
CGGTTCGGGCGTGTTGAGCCAGAGATCGACCCCGGATGTGATCATGGCCCCCAGCGCCATGTTGTAGTTTTCCAGATACACAACCCTGATGTCGTGTCGCAGTGCCTGCCCGGCTCCAAAAATGCGCTTGATGAGCTCCTTTCCCTCATTGTCCCGGGGATGGGCCTTGCCGCCGTAAATGACCTGGATCTTACCGACTTCGTTGGATATCCGTTTGAGCCGCTCCATGTCCTGGAAAAGGAGATCCGCCCGCTTATAGGCGGCAGCGCGCCGGGCAAAGCCGATGGTCAGGATGTTTTCATCCATGGCAGCGCCCGCTTCCCGGCTGACGAGGTCCATCAGCCGCTTCTTGCACTGCATGTGGACGTCCCACAGCTCCTCTCTGGGAAGTCTCAAGGCATAGCGCAGGCTGAAATTGTCCTGCCGCCAGAAAGGAATGTAGTGATCGAAAAGCTCCCGGAAAGGCCCTGAAACCCATGTCGCGGCATGTACCCCGTTGGTGATGGCGTCAATGGTATAACCGGCAAACATAAGCCTTGACACCTCACCGTGCTTTTGGGCTACCCCGTTGATATAGCGGCTCAGCCTTAAGGCCAGGTAGGTCATGTTCAGGGTCTTTCCTTCGTACAGGACGCCCTCCAGCCCAAAAAAATCATCCCGCTCGCCGATCACCTTCCGCGCCAGCTCCAGGGAGAACTTGTCGTGTCCTGCCGGGACAGGGGTATGCGTGGTAAAAACACATTGGTTCCGCACCGATTCCGCGTCCTCCTGAACGACCGATTCCCTTCCGGCCCTCTTGGCCGCCTCATCCAGAAGTTCCAGGGTCAGAAGGGCCGCATGCCCTTCGTTGAGATGGAACGGGCTGATGTCCTTATACCCTAAAGCGCGGAGCATCCTGAGACCGCCGATCCCCAGAATTACCTCCTGTGAAATCCGGTAATGTTCATCCCCGCCGTAAAGCATTTGGGTCAGACCGCGGTCCCACTCGGAGTTTTCGGGAATATCGGTGTCCAGAAAGTAAATCGGGACCGTATAGCCGCCCACGCCCTTGACATCATACCGCCAGGCCCGGAGATGAACGGTTCGCCCTTCCACCAAAACCCAGGTTCGCGGGGCCTCCTCCTGGAGTAACTCCTCCACGGCCCAAGAGGCGGTCTCCTCCCGCTGCCATCCATCGGCTTCCAACCGCTGCCGGAAATATCCCTTGCGGTAGAGAAGCGTGACCGCCACCATCGGCACCTTGAGGTCCGCTGCCGAACGGATCGTATCTCCGGCCAGCACCCCCAAACCGCCGCTGTAGGTGTATATTCTTTCGTCAATCCCGATCTCCATGGAGAAATAAGCCACGGATCGTCGTCCGCTCGGGTCTTGTCCCATAATGTCCTCTCATTGCGGTTCCCGTTTCGAGGAATCTATACCCCAGTGCATTTTTCCCCTTATTCGCCCCTGATCATCAGGCCCTGATGATTTTGAGCGAGTCGGTTCCATGCATGTCCCGGGTTGGTTCATCCTCCACCAAAATCATTCTCTCGTCTTTTTCAACCATCCCGGCCTTGGCGAGAAAGCGCATGGCCATATCGGTAAAGTCATTTGCTTCAACACCAAGATAAACAGGATGGACCCCGTAAGACAGGGCCAGGAAATGATTCCTTTTTTCATCGCCGCCCCAGGGGAGTATCCAGCAGTCCGGTTTGAATCTGGAGATAAGGCACGGGGCCGACTTGCTCTGCGTGTGGGTCACTATATAGCGCACATTCAATGCTTTCGCAGATTCCACTGCACTCAGGGAAACGATATCCTCAACGCCGGTGTTGGCGGAGCCGGCTCCCGTTCTGAAGTATGCGGACAGATCCGCCAAAGCCCTGATGGCTTTCCGTTCCCGCTCCGCGGATGTTGCGATTTCAGTTATCATGTGAACCGCTTCCACAGGGTACCTTCCCACGGCCGTCTCCTCGGACAGCATCACGGCGTCGGTTCCGTCCAGAATCGCATTGGCCACATCGGATACCTCTGCACGGGTCGGCCGGACATTCTCGGTCATGGACAACAACATCTGGGTCGCTGTGATCACGGGCCGGCCCAGAAGGTTCGCCTTGTTGATCAGCTTTTTCTGAACAGCGGGAACATCCTGTATGGGGATTTGAACCCCCAGGTCACCCCGGGCAATCATGACGGCGTCTGCCGCGAAAAGAATCGCATCGAAATTGTCAACGGCCTCGGCCCGCTCGATTTTGGCAACCACATACGCGGACTGCCCTCTTTTTTGCGCAAATCCCTTTACCTTGTGTATGTCAGCTGCTGTCTCCGCAAATGAAACGCCGAAGGCATCTACGCCCTCCTGGAGGGCAAAATCGACGAACTCGAGGTCCGTTTCCGACACCGCATCGGCCAGTATCTTTACCCCGGGAAGGTTTAATCCTTTGTAGGAAAGAAGAGGGCCGCCGATGATGGTTCTGCAGAAGACCTCCTCCCCTGACACCTTCTCCACCTGGAGCTGTATAAAGCCGTCATTGAGGAAAATCAGGCTTCCAGGGCTTACGCTCTCAGGCAGCCTTCCATACTCGACAGGGATCTGATTGGCTGTGCCCACAAGGTCCTTGACGGTCAATATGACCTCATTTCCCTTTTCCAGCAGCAGCGGCTCATCCAGGAGTTCCCCGATCCGTATCTTGGGACCGGGAAGATCCGCCATGATCATGCACTGACGCTGGAGCCTTGCCGCCACAGCGCGTATACGGCGGATATCCTCCCTATGCCCCTGCAAAGTTCCATGGGCGAAGTTGAGCCGCGCCACATTCATTCCCTGCAGAATCAATCGCTGTAAAACAGCCTCGGATCGGGAGGCCGGCCCTATGGTGCATACGATTTTGGTTTTATGCGCGGGTAATCTCATGCCGCAACCACCACGCCCAGAGCACACACCAGAACCACTCTTCCTGTGAGTTTGATCTTCCTCATGGCGACCTCCTGATTCCCATAAAAGGGGCTTATTCGGACCCTGAAACCATGCTTTCAAACAGCCTTTCGACATCCTCCCACCGGCACAATTCCGTTCCCGGCGTCATGACGGCTGCCGCGCCGGCTGCCACGCCGAACAGGACGGATCCCCGCAAGGTTTTGCCCCGGGCAAGGCTCAAGACAATACCGGCCACCATGCTGTCCCCGGCCCCGACCTTGCTGACAATCGGGACGGTCGGCGGCAGGATACGTTCGGTGATCTCCTCAGAAGCCATCAAGGCGCCTGCCGCGCCAAGGGAGATGACCAGGACCTCGCACCGGCCGCTCTTGACCATTTTTCGGGCCGCTGCCTTGATCTGCGATTCCTCCTTGATCTCCTTCCCAACCAGCTCCCTGAATTCACGGATATTGGGTTTGATCAGATACACGCCTTCTTTAAGCGCCTCCTTCATGGCTTCACCCGACACGTCGATGATGACTTTTGCCCCCCTTTCCTTTCCGACGCGCGCCACCCGTGCATAAAAGTCAGTGGGCACGCCCGGAGGAAGGCTTCCGCTGGCCACCAGGTAATTCGGTGTTGGACAAAGGGTCGACAATTCATCAAGACATCGTTCCCATTCCTCTTCTTGAAATTCCGGTCCCGGCATTCCAAAACGATACTGCCGGCCGCTGGATTCCTCCAAAATAACCAGGCTCTCCCGGATCAATCCCTCAATGGGAAACGGCCGATGATCCAGGCCTTCCTGATCCAGGAGTTTCTGAAGTCTCTCTCCTGTTAGACCCCCTGCTGGATAAAGGAGCTTGGATTCGCCCCCGAGTTTCTTTATGGCCCGGGAGACATTCACCCCGCCCCCTCCCGGCTCAAAACGAGGGGGGTTGCAGTACAGCTTTCGCTCGGCCACGACATGCGCAACACTTGAACTCTTGTCGATCGCCGGATTCATGGTCATGGTCACGATGGTTTTCAATTCGGGTCTCCTTTAGATGCTTTTTTATGCCAGTCAAACGTCAGCGTTTCCCCCGGCTTGAGCTCGTAGACCGTGTCCTGGAATGAGACTTTCGTCGCCTTTAGTTCGCACTGCTCGGAGGTTATGGTCATAACTTCCAGGGTCAAGGCGATGTGAAACCAGTCGCCCCGGTATTTGTTTCTCATGGACAGTTTGGACAACTCATCGGGAATATTCGGATTTAGAAAGAGAATGCCGTCATGAAACTCCAGCCCCGTGTAGCAACGCTGCAGAATATCCACGGTTCCGGCCATGGCGCCGAGTTGAATGCCTTCATGAGCCGTGCCGCCCTGGATGTCCGGAATGCCGCTCTCCAGGCCCTTGTGGAAAAGCTCCAGGGGGAGCGCGGCCGGTCTCACCGGGACAGCACTCAGAGGAGTGCACGATGTTGCTAAAGCCGCTTTCTATCCTGTTCGAAAGGACTGCATGCCCGATCTTATTTCTGTGAAGCGCCGATCACGGCAATGGACCGGGGAGAATGCAAGGACTCGGTCAATTGAGAGTATACCCGGTTTGTAGGTGAAATCTTCTCCATGCCGGAAATCTCTTTCATTGTCCTTGACTCTTAAAAAACACCACAGCCAGGGGGGGCAGGGTCAAGTTCAGAGAATAGCGATGGCCATGAGCCGAAACAGGTGAGGCCTCAGCGCCGCCAAGGCTCCCCTGGCCGCTGCCCCCATAATCTTGCGCGTCGCTGTTCAATGCTTCCCTCCAGAAACCCTCTATGGGCACTCCCACCCGGTAGTTATGCCGGGGAACAGGCGTGAAATTCAACACCGCGATCACCACGGCATCAGTTGAGCGTGCCTTGCGCATCATGCCGAGGGTGCTCTGCAAGGCATCGTTACAGTCGATCCACTCAAA
>CAZNLL010000195.1:0-4811 GCA_964573885.1 uncultured Desulfobacteraceae bacterium
TTGGATTTTTCCATATGTGATGTATGCAAAACATCATTGTCAGCAGGTCTTAGACATATATTTATGGAGGAATTTTTGAGATGAATATCGCAAATGTTATCGAACTCCAGGCCTTTAAAATTCCCGATAAAGAGGCCGTCATGTTCGGCGAAAAGGCCTATTCTTATGAATTCATGAATGCCCAGGCCAACAAAGTCGCTAACGGTTTGGTCTCACTGGGAATAGAAAAGGGAGATCGTGTGGCCATGTGGCTCCCCAACTGTATTGAGTTTCTCACCTCCTTTTACGGCATTCTCAAGACAGGGGCCGTGGCCCTTCCCATGAATATTCTTTACAAGGAAAGAGAACTCCAGTTTCTCCTGTCCAATTCCCAATCAAAGGCCGTAATCATTTTGGAGGAGGGCCTGGAAGTGATCAATGCCATCAAGGACAGCCTACCCGACCTGGAGCAGATCATTGTGATCGGTGCTGGAGGAGGCGATGGAAAAACAGTGTCTTTTCAAAAGATGGTGGAATCAAATCCTGATGCGTTTTTCAGCCTCAACCTCAGTCCCGATGACACGGCCACCATCCTCTATACCTCCGGCACAACAGGCAATCCAAAAGGGGCCATGCTTACACACCGCAACCTCCTCATGAACGCGGAATATTATGCCGCCGGGCTTGGGGCTGATGAAAACTGGGTGGGCCTGTGTGTGCTGCCCTTGTCCCACCTCTTGTCCCTCGCGGCAGGAGTTATGGTCCTCTTTGGTAAGGGGGCCTCCATGCATGTCATGAAACAGTTCCAGGCGGAGGAGGCGGCCGAGCTCATTTCAGCTCATAAAGTAAACTACTCCTTCGCGGTTCGCACAGTGTATACCATGCTTCTGGCGCTGGCCGGTCAATCCCGGTATGATTGTACCTCCCTGGAAATTTGTATTGTCACCGGTGCTGTTACGCCCCTCGAGCTCAGAAAAGAGATCGAAGAGACCTTCGGCTGTAAAACCATCCAGGCTTACGGGCAGGTGGAGAGTTCCCCGGTTATTACTATGGATCGGGTCGATATGAAGCGGAAATTTGAGAGCGTGGGCTATCCCCTTCCCCACATAGAGGTCAAGATTGTCGATGATGAGGACCGGAGCCTGGGCCCCAATGAGCACGGGGAAATTTGCTGCAAAGGGCATTGCGTGATGAAGGGTTATTGGAACAACCCCAAGGGGACCCGGGACACGATTAAGGACGGGTGGCTTCACACCGGAGATATCGGCATGGTGGACGATGAGGGATACCTCTATATTTTCGACCGAAAGAAGGATATGATTATTTGCGGTGGATACAACATCTATCCCATTGAGCTTGAAGAACTTCTCTATGAAAACCCCAAGGTATTAGAGGCCGCTGTGGTGGGCGTCCCCAATGAGAAGATGGGGGAAATCCCTAAGGCATATATCTCCCTCAAACCCGGGATAGAGGCGGACGAAGAAGAGATCATGGACTATGTGAGGGAGCGTTTGGCCAAATATAAAAAGCTGAGGGCCGTGGAATTCCTCGATGAACTCCCCAAAGGACCTACCGGCAAGATATTGAGGCGGGAGTTGCGCGACAGGTAAAGGGCCTCGTTTCAGGCATAGGATCGGCCCTGGATTTTTAGAAGGCAAAAACTCTAGAGAAGGTGAAGCGACATGAAGGCGGCACGTTTTTATGAGGTCGGGAAGCCGTTGGTTGTAGAAGATATCTCAACGCCGAGTCCTGAAAAGGGCGAGATTTTGCTCAAAGTCAAGGCCTGTGGGATTTGCGGCTCGGACATACATATCGCCTATGAGGGGATTACGCCCACGGGATTTCAGCCCATCATCCTGGGCCATGAATTCAGCGGAGAGGTCTTTGAGGTCGGGGAAGGGGTGGAGGAGTGGACCGCCGGGGACCGTGCCGTGGTATCATGCATCCTTTCCTGCGGTCAATGTCTCAATTGTCTTTCCGGCCGGCAGCAGGTGTGCCTCCAAAGACGGCTTTTGGGTGTCCATCTCAACGGGGGCCTTGCAGAGTATGCGGTGGTGCCAGCGGGGAACCTGGCGAGACTGCCGGATAACATCCCCTATGAGCAGGGGGCGATTCTCACAGATGCCGTGGCTACACCCTATCACGGTCTTACCCGGCGAGGGCGGCTGATGCCCGGTGAAACCGTGGTCGTGGTGGGTTGCGGGGGCTTGGGCATCCATGCGGTGCAGTTGGCCAGGATATTGGGGGCCGGCATGATCGTCGCCGTGGATGTCTCGGAGGTTGCCCTTGAGAGGGCCAGGGCCCAGGGGGCCGACCTGGTGTTTCGACCCGATCAGGGAGATGCGGTGAGATTCATTCAGGATGCCACGGGCGGTATGGGAGCGGATTTGGCCATCGAGTGTGTGGGGAAACAAAAGAGCATCGCTTTGTCTGTGGCCTGCCTCAGGGTTGGGGGAAGGGCCGTGGTGGTGGGACTTGGAGGTGAGCCCATTATCACACTACCACCCACTGAATTCGTCCGGCGTGAGGTGGACCTCATCGGGGCTTACGCCTTTACGGTGCGGGAAATCTCTGAGCTGATCCGGCTGGTCGCAAAGGGCAGTCTGGACATCTCCGGCTCCATTTCAAAGCGCATTCCCCTTGAAGAGATCAATGAGGGGCTGGAGGCCCTCTACAATAAAGTGGGGGATCCCGTCCGTATTGTTATAACCATGGAATAATTTGGGCCTGGAGGATAATGTAAGGGAGATTTTTGAAAGTATGTTACATGTTAAACCTTTCAAAGGAGGACGGATGTGATGAAAGTCCCAAACAAGTCAAGGGAAGAGATCCTTAAAGAGGCGGAAGAAAAAGGGTATGAATTTGAAAAAAATTATCATGGTTGTGCCCAGTGCGTACTGGGTCCGCTCATGGAGATCTTTGAAATGGAGGACCCCCAAGCCTTCAAGGCGGCCTCAGGCATGGGCGGGGGCGTTGGCCTGTCTGTTCAGGGATCCTGCGGGGCCCTTGTAGGCGGGGTTATGGCATTGGGCCTTTGCTTCGGCCGAGAACTCTCGAATATTGCCGATCCCGAGGGACTGCGTTTTATTTCCTATCGCCTGGCCAACGAACTCCATGAGCGCTTTGTCCAGGAATATGGGAGCTCCATCTGCAAAGAGATCCATAAGAAGGTCTTGGGTAAGACATATCACTTGAATGTTCCTGAAGAATGGGACGCCTTTCTGGCTGCGGGCGGCCATTCGGACAAATGTCCCGGCGTGGTCGGTAAAGGTGCGCGGTGGGGTGCTGAACTCCTGCTGGATGAGCTGGAGAAGCAAGGAAAATAGGTCCTCCCTCCGTGCTCTAGGAAAACAAACTGCAGACCGAGGAGGAAGGGATTATGGGTTTGGAAATTTTTGATTTGACTGGGAAAGTGGCTATGGTTACGGGAAGCACCCGTGGCCTGGGTGAAGTGGAAGCCACGGCCTTGGCCAAGGCCGGAGCGGATGTGGCCATCTGCGGTCGGCAGGAGGCGGATTTGGAGAGAGTTCCCAAGGCGATGAAGGACTTGGGAAGGGAATCCGCTGGCTTCTACATGGAGGTAAACGACAAGAAGAGTATTGAAGAGGCAGTGGGCAAGATTCTGAAGCACTTCGGGAAGGTGGATATCCTGGTCAATAACACGGGAACCAACTACCGCGTCCCGGTCCTGGAATACCCGGAAGAACAGTGGGACCTCATTATCAATACAAACCTGAAAAGCTACTATCTGGTGGCCCAGGCCGTTGTGCCTCAGATGATTGAACGGGGCTATGGAAAGGTGATCAACATCAGCTCCATTGCGGGCCAGATCGGCATTATCAATCAGCTGGCCTATGCCTCGGCCAAGGGAGGAGTGAACCAGATGACCCGCGTCATGGCCCTGGAGTGGGCCAAACAAGGGGTTAGGGTGAACGCGATCGCGCCCACCTATTTTGAGACGGAAATGGTACAGCAGATCCGCAAGGATCCAGAACGTCTCAAATTTATCAATGAACGGACCCCCATGGGTCGGTGGGGCAAGCTGCCCGAGCTCGAAGGGTTGGTCATCTTCTTGGCCGCTCCGGCCTCGGACTTTATTACCGGTCAGATTATTTGCATAGACGGCGGGTGGACCAGTTGCTAAGGGTTTGAATCCGCGGTGGCCGCGAGTCTTTTTCTGGACCCATGCAGGGTTTACCCCGTTGTTGAAACGCATTGACTTCCTTTATACAATAACGGGGTTTATGCATTCGGGTGGAGCGCAGGTGCCCACGGGTGGAATGGGTCATTGAGTTCAGGCCTTTTCCCTGTAGTCGAGGATATGCTCGGCCGCTATCCTGGCGATCTTGCCCGCCACCTCGGAGCAGACCTCATAACCCCCCGCCTCTTTAAAGGACTCGTACTCTTGGGGATCGGCGATATTGTAAAAGCGGCCGAACCGGTCCTCCTGGATACGGGTGCAGTTTGTGCTTCCCAGTTCCTTTTCCACCTTTTTCACAAACCTGAATCCAGAGGCCAAAGACCGGGTCAGGGCGTCTGCATCCTCTAGGTCCTCCTGTGCGGTGGCTATGCCCACGGCGAGCAAGCCCCCCAACAGGGCCCCACAGGTCTCGCCCCGCATTGTCACCCCGGCGGCCAGTGGGGTGGAGGCCCTGAGGGTCGCCCCGTTCCCCAGGTCTAAGTGGTCCTGGATGGCCTTTAGTACGCATCGGCTGCAGCCGTGATAGGTCTTTTCGTAAAAGTATGCGGATTGCTGGATTTTGTTGAGTAGCTCATCTCTCGACATGGTTCATTTCCTTGTTTTGCAAGTCGTGGATTCCAGGTGATATCTC
>CAZNLL010000196.1:0-4720 GCA_964573885.1 uncultured Desulfobacteraceae bacterium
CGGATAAGAAGCCGTGCATGTTTGACCCGTCGTAATAATAACCCACGATATGAACAAAGTCGTTGATGCCATACGCCCGGGTATACGATGCTCCCGGGTAATCAATAGAGAAAAAGTTCGTCCCGTTGTAGAAAAAACCGTGCGCGCCCGACCCGTCTTTACAATAACCGGCTATATGACCCAATTCATTGATACCGTATGCGTGTGTCCTGTCCGCGCTGGGGTAATCAAGGGAAGTGAATGTAAACTCCGCCCGTGCATTGGAGAAAAAAAGCACCATACCCGCGATTAATGTGACCGCAAAAAATACAGAAAGCCTCTTCACCGTGTCATTCCTCCTTTCTTTTCACCCCGTTGTTGCAAACGCATCGAGCTCCTAGACATACAACTGCAGTAAAAACAGAAATTTATGTCATTTTATACCCAGGGTCTGGATATGACTATTGGTGAATTCCAGATTTAAAGCGTTAAAAGCGGCATTTGAAGTCAAAGAAGGCGAAATGCCGAATCCTTAAGCGCCTTTTATGCAACAACGGGGTTCATGGCAAACCCTATTCGGCATTGGGCAATCCAAAGCACAACCCTTCCAAATAAACCCCTCGAAAAGGGTCAAACAGTAGAGCGCTTCAAAAAATTCCGGCTTCGGACCCTATATACCATCGAAAGGGGCCTCCGAGTCAAGGGACAGCGGACCGGAAAGATTTCGACACAAAAAAACAGATAAAAAACTGACGTATTTCTTAAAGCCATCACCTTGGCCCATGATTCCTCGTCTACTTTCGTATACCATCCAGTATCTCAGCCACAAATGACTCATGATCCCAGTTCTTCCAGTGGAAAGAGGTGCTGCCCAGCCGGACCACCACCAGTTTCCTGGAGGGAATGATGGTGAAATATTGTCCCTCATGGCCCACAGCGGAATACATATCCGCGGGGATCATGGGCATCCACCGTCGCGTTGCATCTCCAGGAGCCCCGGCGTTCAACCAAAACTGGGCACCGTATTGCCCCAACAACGCGGTGGGTGAAGGGGTCCGCGTGTAATCCACCCAGCCTTCAGGGAGAATTCGCTCGCCTCCCCAGAGTCCGTCCCGCAGATAGAGCAAGCCGAAGCGCGCCCAATCCCTGGCTGTGGCGTACATAAAACAATCCCCTTCAAATGTCCCCGAAGCATCCGTCTCCAAAACGGCGCTATGCATGCCGATCCGATCAAACAACGCCTGTTTCGGAAAATTCAGATAGCCATTATTCCGGCCACCCAGTGCGTTGCGAACGATAAGGGCCAGGATTCGTGAACTGCCGCTGCAATATTCCCACCGTGTTCCAGGTTCGCTTTCAAGGGGCTTGCGGGCCGCATAGCCGGCGCCGTCCCCGTGAGCGAACATCATGGTCCACACATCCGCGAAGGGATCAACCCCGCCTTCTTCCCATTTGATGCCGCTGCTCATTCGCAACACATGGTCAAGGGTTATAGCGCTTCGAGGATCATCCGGCTGCCGCCATTCAGGGATCAGCGCCTTGCTTTCCAGTGAGAGTTTTCCCTGTCCAATCAGGATCCCGATCAGGGCGTTCATGACACTCTTTGTCATGGAGAATCCCTTCTGAGGTGTATCCTCTGAAAAACCCGGTGCATACCGCTCGGCCAGGAGGTGTCCCTCATAAAGGATTATCACCGCACGCGTTCGCTTGCGAGGCCGCCGGGGGTTTGACTCCGTAAAGGCCCTGGTCACGGCGGACCGGATTTTTTCCAGGTCGAGTTTTGAGGAAATCCTTGATGGGAGAGGTTTTTCTCCACCTGGCCAAGAAGGGGGCTCCAAGGCAGCCGACTGCCCGGACCGGTAATCCCGGGCACGTGCTCGAATTGCTTCTTCCGGAAAGTCAACAACCAGGGTGCAACCGAGTCCTTCCAAAAAGACGGCCTCGCGCGTGACAACCGGGAGAAATGAAGCAGTCACGGATCGCTCGTCACGATCGATGTGGTACCCGATATATCTACCCGCCTGCCGAAGCTCTTCCTTTAGTACACTCTCCGGTTCGCGATCTGCAACAAAAACACAGGAACAAAGCGTTTTGGCCTTGACCGCCGCCATAATCCGGATCTCCCGAACAAAATAATACCCGAAAAAGATCAAAACCGCGGCGGCGGATCCATAGAGCACCCATCGTATCACCGGGTGAGGCCTCTTTTCTTGATAACGACTGAATATGAAAATGGATATGAACGCCAAAACCAGGCACAGCACAGGGGCCCTCAAAGACAACCACCCGATTCTGATCCCCATGATCTCAGAGATAAGCAGCCAGGCTGAGGCCGTTAGAAAGGGCCACAGGGATAGGAGGTTTTTGGAAATCCTGAAGATGCAGGCCAAGAAAATACCCACCAGCGCGAAAATGAAAAAAAGGGAGAAATTATACCAGGCTCCACCCCAAAACATGAGGCTGAAACAAATGCCGGAGAGAACGATTCCCGGGATTGAACCCAAGGCGGCCTCGACCCTCAGCTGCAACCAACCATAAACAAAAAGAACCAACGGCATTAGGGTCAAACCCAATGCCAGGACAGGCCAAATGCGGACGTCCAAGCCGAACCATAGACTGACGAACCCGATCATGAAGGCGCTTGACAACAGATTGAGGATCAGGCTTTGTAATCCCCCTTTCATCGTCACGCCGAGAGATTCCAGGCCTCCTCCCTTGCGTACAAGGGTCCAATAAACAGGGAAAGCCACCCCCAAACCCACCCAAACGATATAGCCGCGAATAAATGGAAATATGAGGCTGCCGTAAAATGTGGTCCGGGATAGATAATTGAAAAACAGCATCAGGATCAAACTGGCAAATACCGCCACCAAGTCACTTGAGGACGACCAATGAAAAAAGTTTCTTCCCCCCGGTGATTTCATTGGGTCAACCTCCTTAGGGTATTTCTACGCCCGAAAGCTTTTCCTTGAGATGGAAGGATTCTTAGGGTCTTTGGAATCCAGCCCTATGTGTGCACCCACTCCCTTCTGACATGGGCCTCTCACCGCATCTTCAGGGCCGGATAAAGGAATATCTCCACCAGAGGCCCTCTTCGTTGATCTTTACATGTTGGCCAAGGTGCCAAAAAAGTAGTACATGTCCACAATGGTCCCATCTTCATAATCCTCGGTAAGGGCGCGCCTTGCGTCCTGGATACGGTAGTCTATATGAGGGTCGAATGAAAGCACAGCCGACAGGAATTGGCGCCATTTGCCCGCATCGGCAAAAGGGGTGAGCTTGCCTGTATAGAATTGCCAGTTATCGGGTATTTCAGGGATCGGGCCGGGGCGGTCGAGCGCGAAATATGTGGTGAGGCCCTTTGCATGGATCAAATCCGGGCCGGCCCTGGAGTAAAGCACCGTGTTGTTCACCATGTCTCTTATATTAACGGCCGCCGCCCTGACCTCCTCGAAGTCAGCGCCCGACACGGCCTTATCGGAAAAATCCGAAACAAGTTCCGCCAGGCCCTCGATCCGGCGAAGGTCCAGGGTGGAGTGGGTCATTCTATTCTCCGCCTTTTCCGTCACATACCGCTCATAATAACTGTCGTTGATCCATGTTCCCAGATCCGCAGGCCCCCATCCCGGGTTGAGCACCAGTCTCTCCAGAATGAGGTCCCAGGGCCACCCGTGGGCCGACGCCTCCGAGCCCACCATGACCTCCGCACCCAGGTCCTTCACCTGCCAGGCGGCATCCACCGTGGCCATGAGGCACGCGTCGAACCCTATGAGGTCCATGGGCACAAGCGCATCTTGAAGGGCCTTGCGGACCTCGCTGAGATACATCCAGTAATCACCCGAAGTTTCGTCCAGGCAAACCCCCATCCACGCGGTACCGTGATCACCGATCACCACGGCGTATCGCCTGGCCGGGTAATTGCTCACCGCCCACACAATGAAATCGGTCAGGGTCCGGGGATTTGCCATGTCCACCTCCCGTCCCCCTTGGCCGTCACCCCAGTCAGGAACGGCGTTCTCCTGGGTGGGCGTCATTTGCTGGGTCACATAAAAGCGGTTGGCTATGGTCCAGTCCCCGTACCTCTGATCATACTTAGGCGACCGGTCGAACTGGACGAGCACATTAATGTTATTATCAGAACCCACCTGGGCCATCTGTAAAAAGGATTCAATAAAATCGGGCTCAAGGGTGTTGTCGCCGTCCATGTAAAGGATCAGGGTCCAGGACTTGGTTATTTCGTTCGAGGCATCCGACGAGGGGGAACAGTGGGAAAGGCAGACCGGACCGGCCAGAAAGAACATAATCGCAATAAAAGGTCTCGCTTTCATGAGTGTCTCCTAACATCTATACAAAGATAGTTTTATTCAGCAAAGCCCGTGGATGATCCCTGTCAAAGCATCACAAAATATCCAAGCGGGCAAAAAAGCCTGCAAAAGGGTCAAGAAGAATTGGATGGCCGCCTTTCTGACAGCCGAATGAGAGGTCGCTCACTTATTCATCAAAGTCACCAACGTCCCCAAGAACAGCTTCAACACCCGCAGATCCCTTCGCAATCCAAATCTTATTTCCGGCGTCTTTCGCCCCGCTGAAATCAATCCCAAAAATTACTTCACGGCCCCTCATCAGCCATCCCAGGATTCACATGCCGGCATCAACCGCATGATCCTGAAAAAAACCCTTACAAAATAGGCTCCTCACAAGAATTTGTGGGTTAATTGTGGCATGGGGAGCTTTCCCAAGC
>CAZNLL010000197.1:0-4719 GCA_964573885.1 uncultured Desulfobacteraceae bacterium
GGCATCTTGGATAGAAGAGATGCCTTGCCGTGGACCACTTCATCGTGAGACAGGGGAAGTATAAAGTTTTCATGAAAGGCATAGAGCAGTGCAAAGGTGAGATTGTCCATGTGATAATGCCGGTGGACAGGATCCTTGGACATAAAACTAAGCATATCATGCATCCAGCCCATGTTCCATTTGAACATAAACCCCAGGCCACCGAGATGGACAGGCCGGGTGACGCCAGGCCAGGCAGTAGACTCCTCGGCTATGGTGACAACCCCTGGAAAACGCTCGTAAACCTTGGCGTTAAACGTCTTGATAAAATCAATGGCCTCTAAATTTTCCCGCCCACCGTACCGGTTGGGCACCCACTCCCCTTCCTTGCGTGAATAGTCTAAATAGAGCATGGCGGCCACGGCGTCCACCCGCAGCCCATCAATATGGTATTTATCAAACCAGAACAGTGCATTGGCGACCAGAAAATTTCTCACCTCATTACGACCGTAATTAAATATCAGGGTCCCCCAGTCCTGTTGTGTACCTTGCCTCGGATCGGCATGTTCATAGAGATGGGTCCCGTCAAAGGTCTCAAGGGCATATGCGTCCTTTGGAAAATGGGCCGGAACCCAGTCAAGAATGACACCCAGTCCTGCAGTGTGGCAGGAGTTCACGAGATACATCAGGTCGTCTGGCGGTCCATACCGGGAAGTCGCAGCATAGTAGCCGGTGACCTGATAGCCCCAGGAGCCATCAAAAGGATGTTCGGCCAAGGGAAGGAATTCGATGTAATTGAACCCCATCTCCTTCACATAGGAGATGAGCTCTTTGGCTGCTTCTTGATAAGTCAGCCACCGGTTGTCCTCTTCGACCCTGCGCCGCCAGGAACCCAGATGCACTTCATAAATTGCCATGGGCTCACACAAAGGGTCTTGCTTGGGCCGAGAGGTCATCCAATCGTGATCAGTCCATGCAAAGGAATTCAAATCATGGACAACGGCCGCGGTTTTGGGCCTTTCTTCAAAGCGAAACGCAAAGGGATCGGCTTTGATGAGGAGTGTGCCGTTTTGGGTTCGGATTTCAAACTTATAGAGGAGACCGGCTCCCAGATGGGGCACAAATAATTCCCAGACCCCCGAAGACCCCCGGGACCGCATCTGGTGACGGCGACCATCCCACTGGTTAAAATCACCCACAACACTGACTCGGCTCGCTGAGGGAGCCCAGACGGCAAAAAACGTCCCCATGATCCCCTGATGCTGCCAAATGTGTGCGCCCAGCTTTTCGTATATTTCGTAAAAATTACCCTCGCCAAAGAGGTAAAGATCGTCCTCAGTAAGGACAGGGCCGAATGAGTAGCAATCATAGAAAGTTGGGATTGGGTCTGTACCAAAGTCCACTTTAAGACGGTAAGGGAAAATCTTCCGTTCCCCCGGCAATACCGCTTCAAAGAGCCCATGCTCATCCACCAGCGGTGCCGGGATTTCTTGATCTGGGACCAGATCCAAGACAACCACGCTCCGGGCGCCAGGCAGGAGGGCCCGCACTGCCAGTGCCGGGCCCGTATCAAGCACGACTGGGTGGGCCCCTAACAAAGCAAAAGGATCAGCCATCTCTCCGGAGATAAGA
This sequence comes from uncultured Desulfobacteraceae bacterium, assembly GCA_964573885.1. GTDB lineage: Bacteria > Desulfobacterota > DSM-4660 > Desulfatiglandales > Desulfatiglandaceae > CAZNLL01. The sequence goes on from CAZNLL010000197.1 coordinate 1,612, forward strand.
GGCTTTATGTCCCTGGGAGATAAGGTGGTTGAGAAATGCTCATCATTTTGTGTTTTTATTTCTTCCATGTCTACCAGTTAAGGATACAACCGGAAATCCCTTCGTTATCATCATTTAGCAGCATCACGCCCAATTCACGAGACCCATCGCGAAACGGTTCTCAAGTCGCTTGTGGCTGGGCATCACCCGCACCGTGTAGCCGAAACGGCCGGTTGTTCTGCAGGGAATCAGTCCTCGGAATGTATATTTATCACCGTCTGACTTCTGAACCTCCATGGGCACGGTCTCCCTTTCGGCAAATTCCCCCTGGTGGTTCAAACGACCATAATAGGCTTCAACAATGACATCCTCCGGCGAAAGGTCTCCCAGCTTGACACGCGCCAGCACCTCCACTTCTTGGCCCACCGGCATTTCCAGGTCATCTCTGGATATCACCTCTTCCACAGAAACACCATTCCAGCCGGTCATGAGCTTTTGACGCCACGCAGCCAGATCCGTGGACCCAATAAAATCTTCCCGGCACAGGGTGTTGAAACGTCTGGAGCAGGGCAAGTAGTATCGGGTTACGTACTCCTGCACCATCCGGTGGGAGTTAAAAATTGGAACCAGGTCCCGGAGACCGGCCTTCATCTTTTCCACCCAGTCTCGCGGTATGCCGTCGCGGCCCCGTTGATAAAAGCGGGGCACAACCTCCTCTTCCAGGAGTGTATAGAGGTCACGACTTTCAATTTTGTCCTGCGCTTCATTATCTTTATAGATCTCACCATGCCCAAGGGCCCAGCCAAAATCCCGGTGATACCCTTCGTCCCACCAGCCGTCCAGGACACTGAGATTTAGCACCCCATTGGCAAGCGCTTTCATACCACTGGTCCCACAGGCCTCCAGGGGTCGGCGGGGCGTGTTGAGCCAGATGTCGCTCCCGGAGACCAAATATTGTGTCACATGCATGTTATAGTCTTCCATAAAGACAATGCTTCGCCGGAACTGTTCTTCTCTTGCAAGATGAATGATCGTCTTGATGAACTCCTTCCCCTCATTGTCCTGCGGATGGGCCTTACCGGCAATAACGATCTGCACAGGGTATTCTGGGTGGTTGACGATTCGCTCCAGTCGGTCCGGGTCCTTGAAAAGGAGTGTCGCCCGCTTGTAAGTGGCGAAACGGCGAGCAAAGCCGATGGTAAGCGCACTTGGCGTCAGGACTTCGCTGGCCGCTTGTATATCCGCCATTGAAGCCCCCCTTCTACCCAATTGCTCTGCCAGACGTTGACGGGTGAAACTGACAAGACTCTCACGACAGCGCTCGTGGGTCCGCCATAACTCTGTATTGGGGATCTGGCCCACATTTTCCCAGACCCGTTCATTATCGGGATCCTCAGCCCAGTTTGGACCAAGGTAACGGTCAAAGAGCCTCGCCATCCCACCTGAGATCCAGGTAGGGACATGAATCCCGTTGGTAATGTGATCGATGGGGACATCTTCAACCGGGTGGTGGTGCCATACATTTTGCCAGATCCGCCGGGAAACCTGACCATGGAGCCTGCTGACGCCATTGGTGTGAGCAGAGAGTCTAAGGGCCAGCGTCGTCATACCAAAAGGCTCTGATTCGTTATGAGGATCGAGACGTCCATAACCCAACAACACCTTGAAGCTGATCCCCAGTTCTTTTGCATATTTTTCAAAGTAGGCCTGAAGCAGCCCGGGGTCAAAGGAATCATTTCCCGCCGGAACCGGCGTGTGGGTTGTAAAGGCGGTGCTCGCCAGGACGATCTCACGGGCGGCGTCAAAAGAGAGCCCGTTTTCCTTTCTCACCATATTGATTGTCTCCAATGCGGAAAAGGCCGAGTGACCCTCATTCATGTGTATAACCGTCGGCTTTACCCCCAATGCCTTCAGGGCCCGCACACCCCCAATACCCAGGACAATCTCTTGTCTGAGTCTCATCTCACGGTCCCCACCATACAACTGACCGGTGGTTCCTCTAAATTCAGATGGATTTGTGTCAACATTGGTGTCAAGCATATACAGAGGAACCCGCCCCACATTGATGCGCCATATCAAAATCCGGACCTCTGTACCCTTGAAGTCTACCGATACGTGGAGGGGTCGGCCTTTCTTATCCCGAACGAGTGTAACCGGCATGTTTGCAAAGTCGTTGGCAGCATAGGTCTCCATCTGCCAGCCATCCGAGCTAAGGTACTGGCTGAAATAGCCCTCTTGATACAGAAGCCCAATGCCCACAAGGGGAACATTCAGATCGCTGGCCGACTTAAGGTGATCCCCCGCCAGTATCCCCAGCCCCCCTGAGTAAATGGGTAGGCAATCACTCAAGCCAAATTCAGCCGAGAAGTAAGCCACTTGAAAGGGCACTTCGGGGCAGTAGTCCTCGGCCTGAATACGTGGCTGAGAGAGGTATCGATCCAGATCCTCGTTCAGTCGTTCAAGCTGCGCAAGGAATCCCTGATCCTCGACCAATTCGTCCAGCCGTTCCTGACTGACCAAACCTAACATCAATACCGGATTATGCCTGCATTCAACCCATAACCCTGCATCGATACGCTGGAAGATGTCTGCAATTTCACCCTTCCAGCTAAAGCAGAGGTTATAAGCGAGACGCTTTAAGGCCTCCAGTTTTGGAGGAACTTTGGCTACAACATTGTATTTGATTTTTGCTTTCATGGATTTGTTAAAAGATCTCCTCAGTTAAGAATTTGGATGTTTACAGTTCAGTTCGGTTCGAACATTATTTCATTTTTCGAAATCTTTTCGGGTCACAACGGTAATCCCCCGAGGGGTCACCGTAAAACGCTTCCGGTCTTTTCGCGGACTATAACCGATCTCGGTATGAGACGGAATACGCACCCCTTCAGCAACAATGGCCTTCTTGATTCTGGCATGACGGCCCACGACCACGTTCTCCATAATGACCGACTCCTCGACCAATGCCCAGCTCTGAACAATAACATTATATGATAGCACACTATTGCGAATTAGTCCTCCACTGAGGATGGATCCGTGGGCTACCAGAGAATCAAGGGCCTGACCCGCCCGTGGCTTTTTGCCGGACTCCTGGGCAAAGACAGTCTTTACCGGCGGGTACTGACGTTGGAA
>CAZNLL010000198.1:0-4696 GCA_964573885.1 uncultured Desulfobacteraceae bacterium
AGACCATCACCCTGGACGCAAACCATCCGTTGGCTGGTCAGACCCTGTTTTTCGATCTGGAATTGGTTGAGATCGCATAATATCCCTCAAAGCGTCACAAGGCTTGGGGGGGATCCTAACTTCCCGGCTCAAGGGGATCAGGATTAGAGGGAACAAATGACCGTCCCTGGTCCCCTTCAATACAGGGAATAGTGTTTTTTATAGGTCTCAGGGCGACGGTCTTTCAGGATGGTCGCTTCTGAAGACTCACGGGATCGCCTCAGGACATCCAAGTTCACCTCCGCCACGACGACCATTTCCTCATCCGGGCTTTCGGCTTCCACCAATACCCCGTTATCTACCATGGTCTGGTCGTCAATGGGACAAAAGACCGCCGAACGCCCGTATCCGGTAAATGGCCTATCAACGGGTACGGATAAGGCCCCCACCTGGTGACACTCGGCCACATAAACTTGATTTTCCACGGCACGGGCTGCACAGCAACGGCGGACACGGTAAAAGCCGCGTATGGTATAGGTCGCCGAAGGACACAAAAAAAGCAGGGCCCCTTCCAGCATGAGATGACGACCCGTTTCAGGAAACTCGGCCTCATAACACGTCATGGGACCAACCGTCACTTTGGGAGTCTTGATCACGTGCAGGCCGTCAAAAGTCACGGTTCCCCAGTCGGTCTCCCCGGGAAAGAGATGATTTTTCTTTTGCCTGACGATTCTTCCATCCGGGAAGAACACATGGGCCGTATTAAAACCCAGACCCTCAGGTCCTTCCATGATCCAGTGAGACCCGGCCGCAATGATCGCTCCACTCTGCCCCGCCAGCTCAGAGAACAGGGCCTCGTATCGGGGTGTGAAGGGGGCTACATGGTCAATCACGGCTTGTTTGAGGCCTTTATAGGTGAGACCGGCACCGGCCATTGCCAGCAACCCCAGGGTGACATACTCGGGAAACAGAACAATGTCAGGCCGTTTTGAAAGGGCGATTTCACATTGCTCTCTCAGATGGCTTTCCATGGCCTCGAAGCTTTGCGCATCTTTCAGCGCAAATTGGCACAGGGCGATTCTCACCTTCGACATGCTATCACCTCCTGTCTGTTTCTGTTACTGCAACCCGGGTTTTCTCCCACGGCATCTCCCTGAAGAAAACCCCTAAGGCACGGGCCCAAAAATGAGCTTCTATGTCATTGCCCCCTATGTTATAAGAAATCTGTTTATTAGGCCAGGGATATTTAGTGCATTCCAACCGATCCCCCCTTTTCAAGCTTCAGGGTTCAATGGGAAAGGCACCGGTTGTGGCCCTATGGGAGATCGCACCATGAGAGTGGCAACCAAACAATTCGTCCAGGGCATTGACTCCCAGGAAATCATTGCCGATGCGGATGTGGAGAAGCTCTCTCGATTCTTCAGGGGCCATAAATCCCGCATATACGAACTCATCCGGCAGAGACTGAAAAAAGATCCCCCCAGTCCGTACAATTATTTCATCGCAGAGCATCCCAAAGGTCAAAAGCGCAGTCAGCTCTTTCTAAAGGCCTTCCAGGAAGCCCTCAACGGCAGAGTGGACGTCCTCTTTGAGGATCAACGCCAGATAGGGTATGAACGGGCGATTGAAGGCTATGAACTCAAAGATGTCTTTGCCTACAAGATGGCCTTTACCGAGGTCATGTGGCTCCTCATAAACGACTACAATGCCCACAGGAAATCGGCCCAGGACTTCATAACCTTTAAGGACATGAAAGTCATTACCCATTTGATCAGTTATTCCAATTTTTTGTTGTCGGATTCTTTTCTCAGGACCCGGGACGAAATCATCAGCCACCGCCGCAATCAACTCCAGAAGCTCCACCGCTACGCGGCAAAGGCCATATCTATTTTTGATGAAGAAGAACTTCGGGCATGCACCAACCAGGGCATATTCGACATCTTCGGCCTGGACGGGTCCTTTATGGTGCCTTATGTGAGAAGGAAGGGAAGAGAGCAATGGAAACAGGGCAAATTGATCGGCATCCAGCCTTCACCTGAATTTGTTGAAAAAGTCGCCCTCCAGGTTGTTGAAACCGACAGGGCCATGGCCATCGATCTTTACGGCGCCATAATTCCCTTTGACGAGGAGATGGAACAGGAGAAATTTAAGGTCATTTGTATTCCCATCCATACGAGCAATGCCCATGTGACAGGTCTCTTTTTCGTTCATGATCAGGGCCGAGTTTTCAAATTTCAGAGATTTGACAAAAATCTCTTATATCAGTTTGCCTATTTTACCGGGGCTATCTTGTCCAACTCCCTCATGGTCTCCGAACTGGCCCGCAAAAAGGAAGAACTTCATGACTTGACCGGAAGGCTCATCTTTGTGCAGGAAGAAGAAAAAAAGAGAATCGGCGCCGACATTCACGATACCATTACCCAGGCCCTAACGGGAATCGGCTACAAGGCCCTCCTCTGCCAGGCCCTGATCAACAAGGACCTGCCGAGACTCGAAGAAGAACTCAATCGCCTGGTCCGCGACATCAACCGGGCACTCAAAAAATCACGAAGTATAATCAGCGACTTACGGCCAAAAATACTGGATGACCTGGGTATTGTCGCCTTTAATAAGGCCATTACCGATTTCAAAGAGGATTCCAATCTAACAGTCAACTTCGAATGCCCTGAAACCCTGAACGTCAATCCCAATGTGGGGATCGCCTTCTACCGGATTTTTCAAGAAGCGCTTCGCAACATTCAAAAACATGCCCGGGCCTCAAAGGTGGATATTTCTCTCAATATCGACACGAGGAACCAATTATGCTTAATCGTCCAGGATAACGGCCGGGGGTTCGTTTTCGACCCCAATACCGAGCGGGTCAACCACCCGGGCATGGGACTTTTGACCATGCGTGAACGGGCCGAGGATCTAGGCGGGGAGTTCTGGGTGGACGCTCAAAATGGAAAGGGTTGCCGGATTACAGTAACCGTTTCTCTCTAACTGCAGGGCGTTGCCGGGTTTTTTTGAGAAGAGGCCCCCTGATGAGTCGAAACCCGGGTTATTTCAAAGATTTTGTGATCTTATCTGAAGACGGCTCAAAATGGCAGAGATCAGGGTCATTGTTGTTGATGATCACGTTATTGTCAGGGAAGGCTTAAAGGCGCTCCTGGAACTGGAACCGGATATCCGCGTGGTGTACGGCGCGGCATCCGGCCTGGAATGCATTGAAGTCCTTGATCAATATCATCCTCATGTGGTGTTGATGGATCTCAGGATGCCTGGTGTTGGCGGCATTGAGGCCGTTCGCCTGATCAAAGACAAGAGACCGCAAATCAAGGTCATCCTCCTCACCAACTATGATGATGAGGAATATGTGATTGAAGCGATCAAAGCCCAAGCAGACGGTTACGTGCTCAAGGACGTCAAAAAGGGAGATCTGGTCAGGATCCTACGCCTCGTATTTGAGGGTCATTCATACATCGATCCTTCCGTAACCGGCAAGGTTTTGCAACAGCTGAAAGGCCCACATCAATCCGCAGCGGGACATTCACGGAACACCCTTTCCCAGAGAGAACTTCAAATTCTTGAGTGCCTGGTGGACGGCAAGTCGAACCAGCAGATTGCGGAATCTGTCTGCATTTCTTTAGATACTGTTAAATCGCACCTCAAGAACATCTATCATAAGCTGGGGGTATCCAACCGGTCCCAAGCGATTAACAAGGCCCTCAAAGAGGGCCTTGTGTACCTGGCCAGATAACCCCGTGCCATCACCCTTTTGTGTGGTTGTTTTCCACCTTATGGGGGGATGTACATTTCTCCGCGGTTCTACTATAAGATGCGGGCGGAAAGTGCCCTCTCCCCTCTGCCGGATATGCCTTCCGATCTGACAGGGGATGGGAAAGGAACATTTCAAGGCCCAGACCTCAAGAGACAAGGGAAAGGCATGAGAAAAAGGGGGATCAGCGGTCCCATCGACCTTTATGACCGCAACGCCCTTGTTACCGGGGGATCAAAGGGGATCGGCCGAACAACCGCCATGGTGTTGGCAAGAGAGGGTGCCAATGTGGCTGTGGCCGATATCATCTCCACCCGTGACACCGTCTATGAGATCCGGAGACTGGGCCGAAAAGCCCTCGGAATCCATGCAAACATGGCCCAATCCTCGGATGTAAAGCGCATGGTAAGGGATACGATAAGTCAATTCGGCCACATCGATATACTCGTCAACAATGCCGGTATTATGCACAGAGATACCCTTCTGGAAACATCTGAAGCGACCTGGAACAAGGTCATAGATGTGGTTCTGAAAGGCACATTCCTGTGCATTCAAGCCATATATCCCCATATGAAAGAGAGACAATACGGAAAAATCGTTAATGTAAGTTCCATTTCCGGTCTCATCGGGGGAGCAACGTCCAAACCCGAAAATATCTCCGAGCCCATCGGCGGCCGATCAGGGCCCGCTTATGCCGCAGGAGAAGGCGGCCTAATGGCATTGACGAAGTGGATCGCCAAGGAGGTAGCCAAGGACGGCATCTATGTCAACGCGGTTGCACCTGGCGCCTGTCAAACTGAAATGACCCATGGCTATGACTACAGTGTTCGAGACTTGCCCATTGCTCGTATGGGTGAACCCGATGACGTGGCAGAGGCGATTCTCTTTTTGGCCTCGGACGCCTCCAATTACATCACGGGACAGGCCTTGAATGTAGACGGGGGCTGCGTGATGTGAAAG
>CAZNLL010000199.1:0-4688 GCA_964573885.1 uncultured Desulfobacteraceae bacterium
GACGGCACCGGGACCCTTCAGTACCGCTATGACTACAACCTTGTGGAGGGGCTGAGCGAGCTCAAGTTTAAGTTGGGTGCAGTGCCCGCACAGGTCGTCTTTGACTATATCGTAAACACGGCGAAGGGGATCCCGAGCGACCAGGACAAGGCCTTTTTTGTGGCCTTCAAGGTGGGCAAGGACCGGAGGAAGGGTGACTGTTCCTTCTTTTACAAATATGCCCGCATAGAAAAGGACGCGGTCATCGGGTCCATGAACGACCAGGATTTTTATGGTGCAAACCGGAAGGGACACAAGGTAGCCTTTCATTACTGGCTCAGCAACCGCATCAGATTTAGGACCGCCCTCTTCTATACCGACCCGGTATCGCCCTGGGATCCGGCGTCTCCGACCTTCAACAATAACGATCAGAACCGTATGCACGAGACCAGGCTCCAAAGCGAACTCGTCCTTAATTTTTAGCGTCCCCGGGAGGAGAAGAAGAGAAAGATTTGAAATCGACCTTGCCAATGTGTTAATGCTTTTCTTACCTGTGAAAATTTCCGCATCCCCCCTCTGGAGCATGCCATGATAAAAGAAAGGCAAGACACCCAATATGACCCTGGAGAAAAGGACTCGGAGACCCTGCAAATAAGGCGCGGAGCCCAGTCCACAGTCTACCTCAAGGCCGCCATTATCGGCGGTGGCAAGGCCTGTGATGATCTTTTGGTCCTTCTCAGCAATGAGAGGCTCAACCGGTTGAACATGGAAATCCTGGGGGTGGCCGATCCCGACCCGGAGGCCCCCGGCATCACCCGGGCCCGTGACATGGGCATTTTCACGACGGACGATTTTACGGAACTCTATTCCCTTCCGGGTCTCAATCTTCTTATCGAACTCACCGGATCCATGCCGGTGAGAGAAAACATGATCCGCACCAAGCCGATTCAGATGAGTTCCATTGACCACAGGGGAGCGCGGCTTTTATGGGACCTGATTCAAATCGAGGCGGAGAAACAAATGCTCCGGCGCCAGTCGGAAGAAAGGCTCCACCAGTTCCTGGAATCGGCCCACGACATCATTTGCATCAAAGACCTGGAGGGCCGGTATCTTTATGTCAATCCCGCCGCCACCCGGTCCATGGGCCTATCCCGGGAGGATGTGATCGGCCGAACAGACCTTGAAATATTTCCTGAAAAGCTGGCCAAGGCCATGGGTGCTCACGACAGAAAGGTCCTGGAAGAGGCCAGGACCCTGTCCTTTAAGGAAAGTACCCGGGTCAACAGCCAGGTCCGGCATTTTTATACCGTCCGCTTCCCTATCCTGAATGAAGTCGGGGAAATGATTTCCTATGCCATTATTTCCAGGGACATGACAGAAGAAGTGGCGCTTCAGGAAACGGTCCGTCAGAACAAGGAGTACCTGGAGAATATCCTCGGCAATTCCTCGGACATGATTATCACCACAGACCTCGAAGGGCGGATCGTCACCTTCAATCCGGGGGGAGAAAAAATGCTGGGTTACAGGGAGGACGAGGTCCTGGGTACCAAGGTGGAGGTCCTTTGGAAGGATCCCGAGGAACGGCGGCGTCTCATGAGCGAAGTCGGCGCCAAGGGGGAGGCCAACAACTATCCAGCGGTGCTCCTGGATAAGAAGGGAAACGAGGTCGAAATCAGCCTCTCTCTGGCCCAGCTGAGAGACAGCAAGGGCCGGGTCCTGGGTACAGTAGGCATAAGCAAAGACGTGACGGAACAAAACCGCTTGCGCCAGCAGCTTATTGAGCAGGAGCGCCTCGCAGCCGTAGGTCAGACAGTCGCGGGGATTACCCATTGCATGAAAAACGTCCTCAACGGCCTCAAGGGGGGATCCTACATGCTGAACCTGGGCCTTAAACGGGACGATTCCAAGCTGATTCAAGAAGGCTGGGGCAATGTGCAGAAGGGCATTGACCGGATCAGCAAGCTCAGCCTGGACATGCTTAGCTATTGCAGGGACCGAAAGCCCTCTCTTGCCCCCACAGACCCCTTAAAACTGGCACGGGATACAGTCCAACTGGTATCGGAATCCGCCAAACAAGGGGGCATTGAGATCTGGTGCCGGGGCGAGGAGGGACCTCCGGCCAACCTGGATCCGGATACCATGGGCCGTGCCCTCTTGAACCTCATCACCAATGCAGTGGATGCATGCCGGGAAAAATCTTACAAACAAGAAGAAACCCCGCGGGTGGAGGTAAAGGTAAAACGGGGGAAAAATCGCGTGGTCTTTACAGTCAAAGATAACGGCATCGGTATGGATCAGGAGGCAAGAAAACAGCTCTTCACCCGTTTCTTCAGTACCAAAGAGGCACGCGGCACGGGTCTGGGGCTCTGCGTCACCCGTAAGCTCATTGATGAACACGGAGGGGATATTCAGGTGGATTCGGCCCCAGGGCGAGGCTCCATATTTACCGTCACCCTCCCTGACCCGGGTCAAGGCTCCACAGGCCATACCTCAAAGCAGTAGCCACTGTCCAGGGGCTGAATGACGAGCCCCTTTGCCCGGGGGTGATCGGCCTTCCACAAGGTGTATTGACGGCCCTCATGATCCAAGGCCAGGGCCCATCGAGATAAATTGCGCTTCAAGGGAGGACCGCTTCCCCGGGTGCGGAACAGAAGGTTCCCGGTCCGCCACACGGAGCCCACCAGAACCCGGTGCGATTCCAGACCCACGACCGTCTCGACCTTGACTTCCTTGATGGGGTATGCAATGGACATGGCTCCATGCCCGGGGCGGTCCTTGGGGTTGCTGTGATACCCTTGAGCCTGGCAGGAAACTCTCACGGCGAGGACCGCCCTCTATGGTAAAAGCTGTGTCTGCGTCTATTAACAGAGGGCTTCAGGAAATGTCAAGGATCTGGAACGGGAGTGACTTTTGACTTGCCTTCGAACCCGGTTCCTGCTAGTTTTTATCAAATTTAGCTAGATTTTGCTACGTTTCCAGGGAATTACACACACGGAGGGAATCATGAATACGGAAACCAGGGTCTTGATCATCGACGATGAAAAGGAGAACGTCCGCTATTTGACCACTATCTTGGAGGAAAACGGCTTCAAGGATATCCATGGGGCCTACGATGGTGAGCATGGCCTGGAACGGGCAGAGGAACTTACTCCTGGATTAATCCTCCTGGATTTACGGATGCCTAAAAAGAGTGGAATCGATGTATTCAATGAACTTAAGAAGCAACCCAAGTATCAAGACATCCCCATTATCATTCTCACGGGTGAGGGGGAATTTCTAAAACACCTGGCTGAATTGCGGGAATTTCATGAGGATACAGAAGGCGCCATCGAGGAGAAGCCCACTGAAGAGGTGCTCGACCGTTTCATCACCGCCCGGCCTGACGCCTTTTTGGAAAAGCCCATCGAACCTGAAACCCTCATGGACATTATCCGAGGGGTCCTTATTACCCTGGACGAGGTGAAGAATTCCCGGAAGAGTGAGGTGAATGCCCTGCGGGCCCAAAAGCTGGAGGAGGGCGTTGCATACAAGGGGTTTGACTTTGCCAGTGACGAGAAGACACGGAATCTCCTTGCAGCCATGGCAGCCAAATTGGCCTTACCCGATGCCGTCCTGCCCGAGTCTTTTGTGTGGCGCTCGGCCGACAATCAGCCCGTGCCCATGACCAAGGAGGAGGTCCTGACCTTTCACGGGGCCATGACAGACTGGGTCTACGCCGTCCATAAGGCCTCCTGGGACCACAAGGCGGCCATTAACGCCCTGACGACCATTGAGGAGGCTGAAAACTATGACGTGCAAAGGGCCTGGCCGGACAAAAACCTCTAAAAGACATCTCCCCGTGTCCCTTTGTGCTCGGACCGGAGCCGTCTGAAAACCCCGCCCGATTCCGCAGGGCATTTTTCAGAAAGTTGTCCGATCAAAAGTTCAGCCCCATTTCTCTCTTTGGGAAGTGGGGCTTTATTTGGCCTCTTGAAAAGGCTATAATCCCGAGGCCTTGTCAGCAATACGGCCATCGGCCCGGTGAAATCAACCCAACCAAAAAAGGAGGTTATTCATGGCTTACAACACCCTTATCGTGGCCCAAGAGAATCATGTGGGCACCATAACCCTGAATCGACCCGACCAGTTCAACACCTTTACCTCTGAAATGGCGAGGGAACTCAATCAGGCCCTTGTGGAACTGGATAACCACCAGGAAGTGAGAGTGGTGGTCATCAAGGGGTCTGGGAAGGCCTTTTGTGCCGGCATCGATGTCTCGGAATTCCCGGGTAAATCCCTTCAGCAGTACCGGGAATGGACCGGCCTCATGACCAGGATGAACCACGTAATGGCCTATATGAAAAAGCCGGTGATCGCCTCCGCCCACGGTTTTGCCGTGGCCAACGGCGCCGGCCTCATTGCCGCTGCAGATCTGGCTGTGGTCACCGAAAGCATCCAAATCGGGACCACCGCCATCAATGTGGGGCTTTTTTGCATGGGGCCTGCCGTGCCTCTCTCCAGGCTCCTGGGAAGAAAACGTTGTCTTGAGATGCTATTTACCGGCGATATGATAGACGGCCGTAAGGCCGAGGAGTGGGGGCTTGTCAACCAGGCCGTGCCCGACGACGGGCTTGAGGAGGCCACCACCTCCCTGGCCGCCAAGCTCACCAAAAAAAGCCCCCTGGCCATTCAAATGGGTAAGAAGGCCTTTTACGGCATGTCAGACATGG
>CAZNLL010000200.1:0-4681 GCA_964573885.1 uncultured Desulfobacteraceae bacterium
AAGCGGTATTGAAAGCCGGAATGGGGTCCAAGAAAGGCCTCAGAGGCGGGGCCGGAGTGAAAGAAAATCACATTGCCCAAAAGGTAAGGAAGTTCCTCGCATCCGAAAACCCAAGGTATTTCTCTGGTGAGGAGAAACGGAATTGGGCCTCTATGCCCCAGCCTCTGAGGAGATAAAACTATACCCCAACTTGGGCGGCTTTGCAATATCTTCTTGAGGTCGGAGGCCGTTGGTCCGGGTAGGTGCTGATAAGGAGGGGCGTGCCGGAGAGCTTCTTGATTTATGGCGCGCCTGCAGGGATTCGAACCCCGGGCCTGCGGATTAGAAGTCCGCTGCTCTATCCAACTGAGCTACAGGCGCTTTTTTATCCTCCGGGGGGCGTGTCATTCATCCCCACAGGCATTGTTCAAGCCCGAACCGTTATCGGACCCGTTGAGAACCTCCCGGAGGACCGTGTTGGTACTGTCTTCCAACTGGCCCATGATTTCCGCCAGGGCCTTGAGGCGGATCAGGGTTTTCCGTGACTTCTCCTGATAGGGAAGATTAAGGGAGGGGTCATCGAGCATTCTGATCAACCTGTCCAGGAATTGGAAATCAACCCTGTCTGTATTTTGATAGATAAGATCGGTCCACTCCTTTATCATGCCCTCTGAGGCCTTACTGTAAGCCGCCAGAATTGCCGGATCCTGGCCCAGGTAAAGAGATTCCTTGAGCTCCGCGATGGCCTGACGGATAACCTTTGTATGTTCGTCGCCCAGTGGTCTCTTGTGAAGCAACTGGTCCCACTTATCCTCAAGTTGCATGCGGATCCAATTCTCACCTCGCTCAGGGGGAAGAAAAAGCTCCAAAAACCGGTTGTGCAAGCCCTGGAGGTCCTGCCCCAGTTCCTCAGCGGTGCATCCTGTTTCCTCCAGGATATTGTTCAGGGCCTCTACAGCCCGCCTTTTGGTCACCCTCTTTTCCGAATCCTTAAGGAGCAAGCCTTCCCATTGCTCCCTCAGCGAGCTCAATTCAAGTTTGATCAATGAGAAGATCAAACCCGATTTGGTAATGGCATTGCGCAAAGAGTCCGCTAGGATGTTACAGGTCTTGAGCCTGTCTTCCGCCAGCCTGCGGATGGCCTCGAGGGACTGCTGTTTGAGTTGGTACGAGAGGAGTTCCGTTCCCAGAGCCCGGGAGAGCCTTTTGATGAGCAAGGTTTCCGGACTGCCCAGTTTGACGGTATGGGGCCTGAAATGGATCTTTATGACCGCAATAACCACATAGTCGCTGTCATGCCACAGGATCTCACCGTTATAATTCCTGGGATAGATCGGTTCGCTTTCATCTCCCACATATAGGTCACGCTTCCGGATAAGCACCGGCTCCATATGGTGAAAATCTTCCCAGATTCCCTCCACTTGAAGACGGACGCTCCGGGCGTCATTGACGGCGTCTTCCGCTGTCCAGCTCCGCTGTCTTTCCACACACCACGCCATGGCCTCCAAGGGACGACCCAGCTCGTCGCGGTAGTCGATCCATGGTTTACCCGGCGGGTTATAGTCCGACCTCTCCGGGAGCCCCCAGGACATGCTCTTGGCGCGCCGGTCAAGAATCCCCGAGGTCACCCGCATGGTGACCAGATCCGGCGGGTTGCCCACTCTGTAAACAGTCCCCTTATAAGCATTGGGAAGGCAGAAGAGAATGGTCTCAATGATTTCCTTGCAGGCTTTTTCCAGGGCCGCCTGCTCAATTCGAATGGTCAAAACCGCTTTCCCCCACCCCTTTTGCTGCCTGGCCCTAATTGACTCATTTCCTTGTATTTCCCCTTACAAAACGTGTTAATGTATATTATTTTTGTGCTTTGTCAACAAGAAACGAACAGCTTGACATTCCTCTCCGCGGATGTCAGAAAGAACACATGGAGCCATCAATTCATATACAACAATTACCGGAAATCAAGGATCCGTATCTTATTGCAGGCTTTGACGGGTGGGGCAATGCCCTGGATGTGTCCAAGGGCATGCTCACCTATCTCATCCGGCAACTCAAGGCGGAATATTTCGCCCGCCTTAATCCGGATTTCTTCTTCCGCTATGATGAAAAACGCCCCGTCGTCAACATAGAGGACGGCATCCTCAAGGCCCTTTCTCCTCCGGAAGGCTCCTTTTATTACGCCCGGACCGGCCCCGAGGGCCCGGACCTGGTTCTTTTCCGCTCCGACGAGCCCGGCCTCCGCTGGTCTCAATTTGTCCAGGAACTCTTCGGCCTGTGTAAGACCCTCCGGGTCAAGCTTGTCATTGCCGTGGGCAGCATGTATGACAATGTCCTTCACACGGACAGGGTCGTGTCCGGTGTTGCCTCCCAAGGCGAACTCTTGTCCCGACTCCTGGAAAAAGATGTCACACCCATCAACTATCAGGGCCCTGGTGCCATCCATTCAACCATCCTCTCTGAGGCACAGAGTACCGGGGTGCCGTGCATCAGCCTGTGGAGTCACTGCCCCTATTACCTCCAAGGCACCACACACTTCGGTCTCTTATCCCATCTCGGGTCCCTGCTGGCGGAGATCCTCGGATTTGAACTCAACACCGACGAACTTGAGACGAGTTGGAAGGAACTCAACAAACAGATTCAGGGCCTTGTGGAAAAAAACCCGGAACTTCAGGCCATGATCAACAACCTGGTCAAGGCCAAGGTGAAGGGGTCCTGGGAAAACATCAAGGAGACCGGCAAGGTAGGCGAAAAAATTATTGACCTAAAAGACTTCTTAAAACCCAAATAGGCCTTCTGTCAGTCATTCCCCTTACGTGGCCTTTGCCTTAACCGCCTTAACCAGATCTGAAACAATGGCCCCGGCGCTTCCCTCGAGAAACACGTCCGTGAGGCTGTCGGTCAAGTGGGTCCTTTCCTTATTGATTTCGATCAGCTTGGCCCCATTGCTTTTGGCAATGGACGGAAGGGTGTTGACAGGGGAAACAACGGCCGAGGTCCCCACCACCATCAGGGCTTGGGCCGATGAGGCGAATTGAAAGGATCGGTGCATGGCCTCTTCCGGGATAGCTTCCCCGAAAAAGACCACATCCGGTTTTAGGATTTGCTGACAGTCGCAAAGGGGAGGAAACTCCCCTCTCTTTTCCTCTACCTCATATCGCCTGCCACAGCTCAGGCATGACAGGGTGCTGGCGTTGCCGTGATATTCAATGACGATCTTTGAACCCCCCGCCTGATGCAGATTATCCACATTCTGGGTGATCACACAGTGCAGATATCCCATGGCTTCCAGCTCACCCATTCCAATATGGGCCGGATTGGGTTTGGCCTGGTTGACCAGGCCTTCCATTTCCCGGAGCATCTCCCAGACCTTCTCAGGGCGTGCCCTGAAGGCACCGATGGTGGCGTATTCGGCCGGGTCATACCTGGACCACAGCCCCCCTGCACTCCTGAAATCAGGGATACCGGATTCCACGGAAATCCCCGCCCCGGTCAAGGCAATGGTCATCTTGGAATTCACGATAATATCTGCGGCCTTGTCTATAGCACTTTCCATACTGAAATTCCTTTTACTAAGGATGCCCTGTCTAAGGGTAGATACACCCAGGTTTATTCCAAATGGCCCTCCTCCCCGCGCACGGTCCTTTTCTCAGTGTCCGGCAGGGAGGGGTTCAAATAAAATCTTCCTCTCCGTATTGTTGTAAAGCTTGAGCCTGGCCTTCAAGGTCTTTTGCTCTCCGAAAATGGTCACGAGTTTAACTTCATCATCTTCCAGTTCCACAAGATCGACATTTTCGAGGATCTTTTCCTCTTTGCCGTCTTTTAACAAAAATGCATGGGCCTCACACATATTGAAACCTCCTGATCTATTTCCTCTCCCTCCAAAAAAAGGCCTTGCACGGGCCGCACCGGAGGGATTCACGCCCCTTCCTACCCCTTCTCCTCCAGGGCCTTGAGGGCCTCCTTCAGGCAGCTTGTACTCTTGGCGTTCAGTCCCACCATCTCCTTAATGAGGGCCGCGCTCTTGTCCAAGCCCTCCCTTTCCAGTTGTTCCGCAAACATCTCATATTCTTCCTGATGATGATCATTGTGCGTAATCCAGTGCTCTATTCTGATCTTCGCCTTCTCAATAAATTCCATGTAGGGGAACCTCCCTCGTGTTAGATCATTGTGCCGCCTTTATATTTTTAGGTTAAGGTATGGTCGGAGGCATGTCAAATGAATTCAAGCGGATTGTGGCCCCGGCCATGTAAAAGTATTGACTGCAAAAAAGCGGCGAGTTAATATCCAGGTCATTATGAACCACCACAGGGAGGGCTTGATATGGAGGACGTGCTCAAAGGCAAGAAAATCCTGATTGTAGACGATGAGCCCGATATTCTGGAAACGCTCGAAGAACTCCTTGATATGTGCCTTATCGACAAGGCCCCGAACTATGATACGGCCAAAAAATTCCTGGATAAAGAGACTTACGATGTGGCCATTTTGGATATCATGGGCGTCCGTGGCTATGATCTCCTGGAACTGGCCAATGAAAAGGGGGTCCCCGCATTAATGCTGACGGCCCATGCCCTCAGCCCGGACAACCTTGTAAAATCCATCAAGGAAGGGGCCCAATCCTATGTGCCCAAGGATAAGATCTCCGAAATCACTGCCTTTCTTGAGGACATTCTCAAGGCCAAGGAAAAGGGCGTAGAAAAACAGGGCA
>CAZNLL010000201.1:0-4679 GCA_964573885.1 uncultured Desulfobacteraceae bacterium
TGATGAATTCGTGGCGCTCCTTTAGGGCCTCATGCTCCCTAATGGCCGTCAGGTTCACCTCTCCCAGTTTTTGCCTCAAGGCCTTTTTGTGATCAAGTTTTTCTTCCACCTCGGAGGGCGAGAAATCCTCCTTCACGAATTGCTCAAAGATCCCGGGAAGATCCATGTTGAATTTTTCCCTCACCATCTCAGAGAGGTTATTCATCTTAAAGGTGATCTCGGAATGCTCCATCCTGGCCCGGTTAATTTCCTCTTTGAGCCCGTTGATCTCTTCTCTCAGGGCCTCCACCTGGGCTTCCTCTTCCCTGATCTTCCCCTGGAAGGCCTGGCGCTCAAGCTCGGCCTGGTTCACCGCCTCTTCGGCCTCCCTCATTTCTTCGTAAAGCCCCTCCAGCTCCTCCCTGAGCCCCGCCTTCTTCCGGGCCCATTCCTCTCGACGGGTGTGGCCCAGCGCGATCTCTTCTTCAATCTTCTGGAGGCGCTTCAGGGAGTCGTCCGCATACTCCTCCACCCGCTCTATTTCGCGGGAGAGACCGCGCCGCTCTTCCTGGGCTATGCGGTCATCCGCCTTGAGCCTTGCAACCTCCTCCCGCAACTGGTCACATTCCTCTTCCGCACCCTTGAGTTCCTGCTCCTTTTCCTCGAAATAGGCCTCTTCACGCTCACGCTTGGCCTTGCGCTCGGTGAGTTCTTCCTGGATCCTGGAAAGCTCCCGGGTGTGTTTATTGTGCTCGATGCCCTTTCTCTCCAGGTCCTCTGAGATGCGCTGGGTCAGTCGTTCCGTTTGATCCAGCTCCTGGCCCAGTCGGTAGAGCATCTTATCCAGGTCATTGATCTCTTCCTGGCAGGTCCATCTCTCCTCGGTCAGGGCCGCCAGGGCCTCCTTTTTCCCCTCAAGCTGTTCCGTAATATTTTCCAGCTTGCCCTTAAGGGTATCCACCTGCTCCTGGGCGTGTTTACAGGCGGTCTTCAATTCGGCCATTTCCCGCCTTCTTGCCAAAAGCCCGTGGGTGCTCTGGGCCAGCTTTCCACCGCTGATCACGCCCCGCTGATCCACCATATCGCCCTCGGGCGTGACAAAGCAGAGGTCCTTTCCGTTGCTCCTCCACTCACTCAGGGCCGTATCCAGGTCGTCCACCAGGACCGTATTCCCCAAAAGGGTTTTGACGAGAGTGGCGTAAGATTCGGACACGGAAATCAGGTCCGCCAGGTAAGAAAACCGGGGATTATCCTTGGACCGGGTCCCGTTTCCCCCCAGTTCCTTTAAGGGGACAAAGCTGCTTCTGCCCCGGGCCTTCTTTTTCAGATAGTCCACGGCCTGCAGGCCGTCTTCCTGGGTTTCAACAATAATGTACTGGAGTTTGTCCGCCAGGACCGCTTCCACCGCCTGCTCATACCTGGGATCCACCTGAATGACATCCGCCACCAGGCCCAAGATGCGGCCTGCCGTCCGGGGTTCCAGGTCTTGGGCCTTCATAATGGTTCTGACACCCGTTTTGTAGCCTTCAAAATTCTCGGTCAGGGCCTGCAGGCTGGCCAGCCGGGTCTGGGCGGCGTTGAGTCCCGCCTCGGCGGACCTCAGGTCGGCTTCCGCCCGCTTCCTGATCTGTTCCAGGTCCCGGCATTGCTCATTGTGCTCTTCAATGGAGTCCTCAATCCCTTGCAGGCGCTCGACCATGGCCTCCCTGGTCCGGCCCTTTCTTTCCGATGCCTGGGTCACGGTGTCCATTTTGGCCTTTACATCTTCAAGCTCTTTTTCCAGGCGGGACCGGCTGTCCGTAATCTGGCTGATCATCTTATTTAGATACCCGGACTCGTGGTTGAGCCCCACCTCTTTGTGCTCGTCGGCACTCAACCGTGTCCTGGCTTCCTCATAGGCCTCCTTGATCTCCGCCAGTACGTCCCTGCGGGCCTTGAGCCTTTTCTCCTGGAGGGCGATTTCCTTTTCGTTTTCTATAGCGCCCGCTTTCATTTCCTCCAATCTCTCTTGGAGGCGGGCCTTTTCCTCCTTAAGCCCTGATAATCGCCCGGCAATCTCCTCTTTTTCCTGCCTGAGTCGTCCCTCCAGCTCCTCTTGCATTCTGATTTCTCCGGCCAGGGAATCGAGGGCGGATTCCTTCTTGCTGACCCGTTCCTTGAATTGGAGGTAATGCCCCCTCAGGTCATTAAGGGCCCTATCCTTTTCATCCAACTCCAGGTTCATGGTCTCGAGTTGGGCGTGTATCTGGGCCAGCCGTGCAGACCGGGCCACTTCCTGCTCCACGAAGGCGTCCGTGGACTTGAGTTTGTTTCCCGAGTCTTGCTTGAGCCGATGATAGGTATTGGCATAGAGGATGAGCTCAAGGTCTTGGATCTCTGTGCAGATGGCCTTGTAACGCTTGGCCTTGGCGGCCTGCCTTTTAAGGGCGCGCATCTGCCTCTGAACCTCGCCCAGGATGTCCTCCACGCGCTGGAGATTTGCCTCCGTGAGCTCGATCTTTTTGGTGGAGGCCTCCACCTTTCTCCGGTACTTGGTGATCCCCGCCGCCTCTTCCAACATGACCCGGGTTTCTTCAGGCCTTTGGTCGATAATGGTCCCGATCTGGCCCTGGCTGATGATGGAATAGGCCCTGTTTCCCAGGCCCGTATCCATGAACATCTCCTGGATGTCCTTAAGGCGGCAGGGGACGTTATTTATAAGGTATTCGCTTTCCCCGGATCGATACAGGCGCCGGGTCACGGAAATCTCAGGGTCGTGCTCAAAGGGAGGAGGGGTGCTGCCGTCACCGTTTTCAAAGAGAATGGAGACCTCGGCCATGCCCATGGGCCTTTGCTCCCCTGCGCCGCTGAATATGATATCTTCCATTCGGCGGCCCCTCAGTTGCTTGGGGCTTTGCTCGCCCATGCACCACCTGATGGCGTCCACGATATTGCTTTTCCCGCATCCGTTGGGTCCCACAACACCGCTGATGCCTTGGGGGAATGCGATTTGAAGCCTGTCCATGAAGGACTTAAAACCCTGGATGGAAAGCTTCTTGATCTTCATAACCTTCTCCGCGCCACGCTTTGAACGGGCATTTCCCTGATAATCCCCAATAATACAACAATTTTTCTAGCAGATTAAGTCCTCTTTGTAAAGGAAAAATACCATATGATGTGTATCTTGTCATATAAAATATCAAGATATAGGGTCAGAAAGAAGTCAAATGAACCCCGTTGTTGCCTAAATGGCGCTTAAGGAGCCTGCATTTTTCCTTCTATGGCTTCAAATGCCACCATTAACGTCTTAGGAATTCACCAATAGTGATATCCATGCCCCGGATGTAAAATAGCATAAGGCTCTGTTTTTGCACCAGTTATAGGTCTAGAAGCTCAATGAGTTTGCAACAACGGGGTGAATCCTGTTGACAATATTTAAACGAACTCTTTATGATCAAACTTCATATTATAATATAAGAAAATGCCGAATCAAACCGTTCATTAGGATTCAAGGATTCCAGGCTCCAAGGGTTCGAGTGGCGGGCAATCTTGAATTTTGAATTTTGAATCCCAGCAAAGCTGGTATCTTGAATCTGCAATCTTAAATCCGGCTTCGCCGGAGACCAAATAGACGAGGAGACAACAATGAAATCATATCGAAATCGAATCATCATCAACCCTGATATTATGCTGGGAAAACCTGTTATTAAAGGAACAAGAATTCCTGTTGAGTTGATTATTCGCAAAGTTGGAGAAGGAGCGATGACAGAGGATTTGCTGGATGCCTATCCAAACATCACAAAAGAAGATATCCGGGCGGCGTTTCTATATGCGGCAGATAATTTGGCCAATGAGGTTGATATATTCTTGGATACCGGAACATAAGAATGAGCAAAGAGGAAATCCGATTTTTAGCAGATGAGAGTTGTGATTTTGCTGTTGTAAGGGCGCTTAGATTTGCAGAATATGATGTTGTAGCCGTTTCAGAATCTTTCCCATCGGCGACCGACAAGGAGGTCCTCAGGATTGCAGTTGGAGAAAATCGGGTTTTAATAACTGAGGATAGTGATTTCGGTGAGTGGGTGTTCGCCCATAAAGAAAAGATGAAAGGTGTGTTATTCATTCGATTCCCTGGAAATGTGCGTTCAAGGCTCAGTGAAACGGTCATGTCACTCATTAAACAACATGGCATAGAACTTATTGACAACTTTACAGTTTTGGAGCCCGGGAGAGCGAGAATTCGGACTCACCAATAAAGCCCTTCTTTGTAGAAGGATTCAACCGGGACGGGCGGTTAAATAAACCCTCGACCCGCCGCTCCGCCGGCCTCTTGAATTCGGAATTTTGAATCTGGAATCCCGGCGCCAGCCGGCATCTTGAATCTTGAGTTCGGAATCCCAGCGAAGCTGGACCCGGGCGGTTCCAAAACGATCTTAACGATCCTAACGTTCCTAACGCTCTTAACACTCAGAACCAGACAGACGAGATAGACCAGACACACGAGACAAACGAAAGCAACGAGCATGACGCTCTAAACGGTCATAACGATATTAACGAACCTAACGATCATAACCAGATTCTTCGATATGACACCAGAGCGGTTGACATCCAAACCCGGAGCTACTTGCACGAAAATGGGCATGTCGTCTTTTTACCCTGGGACCTATTTCCGCCGGGGAGCGTCGCCCGGCGGAAAAAAGAACGTGTAATCTAGGGTCCGC
>CAZNLL010000202.1:0-4677 GCA_964573885.1 uncultured Desulfobacteraceae bacterium
CACACCAAGGGCCTGGAACAGATTGAATATCTCCGGCCCTAAAGGGGCTCCGCCCGTGTACACGTGACGCAGACGGGCAAGACCCAGGTAGTTCTTGAGGGATCTAAACAAAAAAACAAAGGCCACCAAGTTCAAAAACTTCCACCCAAGGGGCGGTTCCTTTTTCATGAGTTTAAACGCCGCCAGTTTATATCCTACGGGGAGAAAGAGCTTGTAAGCCATCCTCTTGATCCAGGCCGCATCCTGGATTTTCACCTGGATATCCGAGCACATCCTTTCCCAGATCCGGGGAGGAGCCAGCATGATATGGGGACCGATTTCCCGGATATTTTCCTGGACCGTCTCCACCTTTTCAGGGAAATTCACCGTAAATCCCTTGTACAGCGGCCAGTATACGCCGAATTCCTGCTCCCCGATCCAGGGCAAAGGAAGAAAAGAGACGTATTCAAAATTCTCATCTGCAGTGTCCACGGTGTCTTGGGCCCTGGCCACGGTGAACATGTTCTTTTGGGTGATCATGCTCCCCTTGGGCAGGCCTGTGGTCCCAGAGGTATAATTGATCATACCCACGTCGTCCGGGGTGACCTGCTCGATCATCTTCTCAAAAAGGTGGGGTTCCCTTTCATGCAAGGCACGGCCCAACTTCTGAACATCCTTGAAATAGGTCAGAAGGGGATCGTCATAATGTCTCATGCCCTTGGGATCATCAACGATCACCCTGCCCAATTGGGGACATTTCTCCTTGATGTCCAGGATCTTATCAGCCTGCTCCTGGTCACCGGCCACCACGAAGGAGGAGTCAGAGTGATTGATAATGTACTCCACCTGGTCGAGGTGGCTGTCCGGGTAAATCCCTACAATAGCCCCGCCCAGAGATTGGACAGCCAGTTCAGCGTACAGACCCTCCGGACGGTTGTCACCGGCATAGGAAAGCTTGTCACCCCTTTTGAAGCCCAACTCATGAAGACCGAGGGCGAAATCGCGGGTGTTTTCATAGTAGCCCTTCCAGGTGACCGACTGCCAGATGCCGAATTCTTTCTCCCGGATGGCCACCTTCTTGTCCCCGAACCTGAGGGCGTGCTTCTTTAAAAGGGCTGGAAGTGTCAGGATCTCCATAGCAAGCATTCTTCCCGGGGCCCCTATCCCGCCCCTCAGGTGCGGGGAGACAGGATAGAGGCCTGATATGCAATAAGGTTAGTCCAGTGAAATCCAGTCGGAAATGGGATCAAACTTGAGGGTCTTAGAGTTGCCCTGAACAACCCTGCCCACTGGGATGCTGTTGTTTCTCATGGTGACCGGCGGCATGAGTCCGCCCACGTCAAAATCCTTTATGGATTCAAGGGCCTTGGCCAGGCTGTCCCCGTTGATGGCCCCCGCCTTATCCGCCCGGCGAAGGGCTTCAAGAAACAGGGTGGTTCCCATAAAGACCTGCATGTAGGCCTGGGAGCGATAATCCGCCATCTTTGGATGATGTTTCTTGGTCCATGCACGGATCTTTTTGATCATGGGGTATTCATCTTGATAGTAAAAAGAATAGGCCGTCACCCCGATATACTCGTCGGCAAATCTGCCCAACTGGTCCAGAAGGTGTTTCTCTGTGGACCAGAATGTCCCCATAAATTGGCACTTGAGTCCGTAATCTTTGGCCTGTTTCATAACCGCAGGAATGGGCGTGGTCACAAACCCTTGAAAAATGCAGTAGTCCACTTTCTTCCGCTTCATATCCAGTATCTGAGTGGAGATGTCCACACCACCCACCTTGGAGATCTCCTCGGCCACCAGATTCAGGCCCAGCTCTTTGCACATCTTTCGACCCGCCGGGATGGGTTCACGGCCGAATTCAGTGTCGCTGTAAAAGAAGGCGATATTGGCGCCCGGCTTCTGTTTGGCGATGTATTTTAGAAGGACCCCAAAGGTTTCTGCATAGCTCGGTCCGGGAATAAACATGTAGGGGTTTTCTTTCGGGTTGGCCGCAATTTCCGCGAAGGTATAGGCGGAGTAAAGCACCTTGTAGCGGGTCTTAATCTCCGGGGCCAGGGCCTTGGTCATTCCTGTGCTCTGTCCCCACATGCAATGGGGCTTATGCTGGGCGTAGAGTCTTTTAAACGCGGCGATACCCACATCATTTTTATATTCTCCATCCGCCCAGTAATACTCCACCTTCTTACCGTTGATGCCCCCTTCTTCATTGCACATGGCGATGGCATCTTCCATGGCGTCAGCCCCGTGGATGCCTGCAAAGGCAAAACGCCCGGTGAACGGATGGACCGCACATATAGTCGGGTTTTGTTCGGCCAAAACCTCGCTGACACCTGACAATCCCAGGATAAGGGCAAAACCGAGGATAAATATACCTGTCTTTTTCATGATCATTCCCCCTTATGGTTTAATGTTTGACTCCTCGCTCCAAACAGTCCCTTCCCTTCACCTCCTTTCAATCCATCTTCGGAGTCTAATAAGAAAAAGGCCAGAGTCTGAAAAAATTCTTGATGCGATTCCAAATCTCGGCAAGGCCGCGGGGTTCAAAGATGAGAAAGAGGACGATCAAAAGACCAAAGATCACCTCTTTGAGAGGTACAAAGATCTCCTCGTGGCCCGGCGCATGAAGTTTGACGATCTCTGACAGGTAATTGAGCACCTCGGGGATCAGGGTCATAAAGACAGCCCCGAAAATGGATCCGAGGATGCTTCCCAGGCCTCCCACAATGATCATGGCCAGGTACTGGATGCTCAGGATAAACGGAAAATGATCAGGGGTAACGACCTTCAGAAAGGTTACCCACAGGGCGCCGGCTACACCGGCGTAAAACGAGCTTATGGCAAAAGCGCTCAGTTTGTATCTAAAGAGATTGATCCCGATGATCTCTGCTGAAAGATCCCGGTCGCGGATGGCCACAAAGGCCCGCCCCATGCGGGAACGGACCAGGTTACGCCCATAACCTACTGCGAGGACCACGAAGAAAAGGGTGATCCAGTAGAACTCCCTTTCCGTGGTAAACTCGAAGCCTCCTATCCTGGGGGCAGGGATGTGGATGCCGGTAATCCCTTTGGTCATGGATTCCCAGTGAATAAAGATGAACTCGAAAATAAACTGGGCGGCCAGGGTCGCGATACACAGATAAAGCCCTTTGACCCGCAAGGATGGAATACCGATCACCATGCCCGCCCCGGCCGCAACCAGCCCTGCAAAGGGGATAGACAGCCAAAAGGAAAAATCCAGGCGGGTGACCAAAATGGCCGAGGTATAAGCCCCGACCCCCACAAAGGCGGCATGTCCCAGGGAGATCTGTCCTGTAAAGCCCGTGAGGAGGTTCAGCCCTACCGCCCCTATAATGGCAAAGCCGATCATGTTGGCCACATAGAGCATATAGGCGTTGGCCGCGAAGGGAAATATCAGCAGGAAAGCGAAAAACAGGACCAGCCAAAACTTTACGAAAAGGGACTGGAAGATCTCTTCATCCTTGATATAGGTCTCTCTGAAATCGCCACAGCGCATGGTCTAAACCCGGCTCACACCCTCTCTATGATTTCTTTTCCAAACAACCCGTAGGGCCGAATCATAAGAATAAAAACCAGTATGAAAAAAGGGGCGACATTCTTGGCCCCACCCCCGACAAGGGGGTCGATGTAAAGGCCGGTAAGGTTTTCCAGGACCCCGATAATAAAGCCGCCCAGGATGGCTCCGCCTATGCTGTCCAGGCCGCCCAGGATAATCACTGCCAGCACCTTGAGTCCGATATCCCCCATATAGACACTGATACCGCTGATATTACCGATTACGATGCCGCCGATGACGGAGGCCGTAGCCCCAAAGCACCAGGCAAGGGCAAAAACACGGCCCACACTGATACCCATGGAAAGGGCCGCCTGCTGATCGTTGGCGGTGGCCCGCATGGCCACCCCTGTGCGGGAAAACTTGAAGATAAGAAGAAAAATCACTGTGCCGATAATGGCAAACACAAAACCCCACCAAAGCCCTGAGGGCACGATGGCAAACTTCAGGTCCAGGGGCTCGGGAGGGAATATCTCGGGGAAATTGCGAAAAGTGGGAGTCCATATCATATAGATGACCCCCCGCAAAATAACCCCCATCCCGATGGTCACCATGATCACCGAAATGATGGGTTCCCCGATCAAAGGCCGCAGGATAAGACGCTCCACCGCAAAACCGAGGACTACGGCACAGACAAGGGTGATGATCACGGCCAGGTAAAAGGGCGCCTTCACCTGGGTCAGGGCCGTAAAGCAGACAAAGGCCCCGAGGGTCATAAATTCTCCCATGGCCAGGTTCAGCACGCTGGTGGCCTTGTAAATCAGAACAAAGCCCAGGGCTATAAGCCCGTAAAGGCCTCCTGTGGCAAGGCCGGTAACAATGACTTGCAGTAAGATATCCATAGGAACAGATCCCTTCTTTTCAGAAGCTCATAGGTCATGGGCACCGGGCGCACCTCTAGCGCCTTTGCCGGGCCATCACCTGATACCTTATGAATCACCCAAGCCTTTACCCCGTTGTTGCAAACGCATCGACTTCCTGGACATATAAATTCATTAAAAACAGGAAGTTATGACATTTTACATCCAGGGCTTAAATATCACTATCGGTGAATTCCAAATTTAAAGCGTTAAGAGTGGCATTGGGAGCCATAGAAGACAAAATGCAGAATCCTTAAGCGCCTT
>CAZNLL010000203.1:0-4463 GCA_964573885.1 uncultured Desulfobacteraceae bacterium
CTAACCATCGTAGCCTTGGTAGGCCATTACCCTACCAACAAGCTAATGGTACGCGGGCCCATCCCTGAACGACAACTTTCATGAAGAGGTTGCCTTTCATCCCAAAGGTCACAACCAATAGGACAATATCCGGTATTAGCAACGCTTTCGCGAGGTTATCCCAGATTCGGGGGTAGGTTACCCACGTGTTACTCACCCGTGCGCCACTTTACTCTCCGGCACTCAGTTGCCTGAGTGCCCGATTTCTCGTTCGACTTGCATGTGTTAGGCACGCCGCCAGCGTTCGTTCTGAGCCAGGATCAAACTCTCCAATTAAACTAAAGAGGGTTTAATACCCGTTTTTTTCAAGAGCCCTACACTGCATCACTATTTAGTTTTCAAAGAGCAAGACACCCTTAAAAATTAGGCCATATTCAAAAAAATGTCAAGCCTTTTATTCGCCCATTTCTGAGCTGGAACGCGTATAATACCCATACCCCTTAGCCTTGTCAAGCAGTTTTTTCTCCCAGGCAAAAAAATTGAGTTTTCAGGACTTTTCAAAAAAATCTGCTATCATATCAACCACATATTCAATTTGAGATAAAGACAGTTCAGGGTAAACAGGGAGGGCAAGGCTCTTTTTTGCCGCTTCTTCCGACCCTGGAAAGTCCCCGGGTTCATATCCGAGGTCCTTAAAGCAGGCCTGCAGATGAAGAGGGATGGGATAGTAAACTTCGCATCCCACTCCCCTTTCAATAAGGTGCCCCCTGAGTTCATCTCTTCCCTTTTCCACTTTTATGACGAATTGATGATAGATGTGGCGCTTTTCTTTTTCCAGGGGGAGAGATACCTCCTCCCATCCCGCTTGCCCAAACAGTTTTCTGTAAAGCCTTGCGTTTTCCCTCCTCTTTTCAGTCCACCCTTCTAAATACTGAAGCTTGACCAGTAGGACCGCGGCCTGAAGGGCATCCAGCCTGAAATTGCCACCAATGTATTTGTGGGCGTATCTGCCCACATCTCCGTGGTTGCGCATCACCCGGAGCCGGTGCCAGAGCTCTTCCTCATGGGTGGTAACCAACCCTGCTTCCCCGCAAGAACCCAGATTCTTGGTGGGGTAAAAAGAAAAACACCCGCAGTGGCTCATAGAACCCGCTCTCTTTACCTCTCCGCTACTGAAGCGGTATTCGGCCCCGATGGCTTGGGCCGAATCTTCTATGACCTTAAGCCCGTAATCCCTTGCTACCTCCAAAAGGGGTTCCATGGCCGCACACTGGCCAAAGAGATGAACAGGCAGGACCGCCTTGACCCGGCTCAATTGTGCTTTCCCCATGGAGGAGAGGGAAGTCTTCATTTTTACAGGGTCAATATTATAGGTCTCCCTGTCGATATCCACAAACACAGGTCTAGCCCCCACCCGTGATATGGCACCCCCGGTGGCGAAAAAGCTGTAGGGAGTCGTCATAACCAGGTCGCCCGGGCCGATGTCCAGACTCATTAAGGAGATCAGCAACGCGTCCGTACCCGAAGAAACGCCCAGGGCAAAGGGCGATCCGCAGTATTCACGAAGCCGCTCCTCCAGGGCCTCCACCTTGGGTCCCAGGATAAAGCGCTGGGAATCAAAAACCTCCTTCACCGCTTCCATGATTTCTTCATGGATTTTTTCGTACTGTTTACTCAGGTCCAATAATGGGACTTTCAACTTTGACCTCCTCGTGGACTGCTGGGTTAGACCCTGAGACCACCATGCACGCGCTCCGGAGCCCCGTCCTAATGGATGGTAACCAAGTCAGAAACATTTACGATATTAAAGTTTTTTATAAGATTATTTTTATAAGCCTTTAACATAAATAATGTTTCCTTGTGTGGATGGCCGATACCTATCGCCTTTCCCTGATGCCGTGCCATGCTCATGAGACGCTCCATCTGTATCTTCAAGGCCCTGGGAGCAAGGGCATTATCGAGAAAAACCCCTCGCCTGGCGGCCGGCAAACCTATCTCTCTGGCAAGATCAAGGGCGACCGTGCCGCTGGTGGTGCGACTGTCAATGAAAAAAAGGCCCCGTTTCTTGAGTTCCCGCAATACAATAAGCATCTTTTTCCTGTCTTCTGTAAACGATGACCCCATATGATTGTTCACACCGGCGACCTCGGGGATTTCGCGAAGATCTCGCCCTATGGTTTGCCGTATCTCATTTTCATTCATGGATCGGAACAGGGCTCCAGGACCGGGAAGCACGGCGGGATAGTTCTTGGGCTCCATGGGCAGGTGTAACATTACCTCCCAGCCCACACCCCTGGCCGCCTTCGCAGTACTGCCCGTGTGGGGAGCACGGGGCAGAACCGAGAAGGTCACGGGAAAGTCGAGTTCAATAAAAGCAGTGGCCATATCCAGATCGTAACCCAGGTCATCAATGATGAAACCGATCTTGGGCCGGATTTCCTTTACCCGTGGCCTGTTCTGTTTGGATTGAATAGAGATCTCATGGGTCAACCACTCATAGAGGAAGACACGGATCATTAAGATATGGTTCGGACCGCGCCTTTTACAGAGTGAAATCCCAGGATCCAGGGCCTTGATATTCACTGAAAGGGTCTCTTCCAGTTGAAGGGCGCTCCGGGGATCCTCACACTCAATGAGAATCCTAATGAAATCCCACACATGTCCGTCCTCTTCGCTGGGTCGGCCCTCCAAAAAAAAGACCTCCTCTTCCCGGATACCCCTTTTGTGCAGGGCTTCATGGATGGCATAATCTATTTCTCTTATGATTTCGTGGAGAAAGGTCTTAGAGGAATAGATCTCTTCGTAGATGGGCAGGCCGGCCCCGTCACCTGGAGAGGCCGAAATCCCACATGGGGACAGGAACACGAAGACGAAGGCAACAAAGAGGAACAGTCCTTTTACCCTGGACATTCACAACCCGCATGGGCCGGACCGGCTTAACCGGGCCGCCCCTGCCCTTTCACCGCAGCACCACCAATTGGTCATGATTCGGCCTTCTTCATCTTGGAAAAAATGGTCCAGCTCTGGAGCAGCTGGAGGGCGTGTCGGACCTGGTTATCACGGGTGATGAGTTTCTTGACCCGTTCGGCTTCCTTGTCCTCCTTGCTCATTTCTTTATCCTCCGCCTCTCCCTCTTCTTGGGCGATATGTCTTTCCAGATCTTCCTCCCTGAGAAAACGAAGAACAGCCTTTTCCTTTTCTTTGTCCGGTGCGAGAAAGGCTACCTCTATATCAGGAGTAATTCCCTTTAACTGGATGGATCTTCCGCTCGGCGTATAATACAGGGAAGTAGTCAGTCGTATACCCGAACCGTCAGAGAGGGGCAGGATCGTCTGAACAGAGCCCTTCCCAAAGGTCCGGGTTCCAAGGATGAGTGCCCGCTTGTTGTCTTGTAAGGCTCCCGAAACAATCTCCGCAGCGCTGGCACTGCCGCCGTTAACCAGCACGATCATGGGATAATCACGTTTCGTTTTGTTTTTATGGGCTGTTGCCCTTATGTTCTGCGAGCTGTTTCTGCCCCTGGTGCTCACAATGACACCCGAGTCAAGAAAAAAATCTGAGACCTCAATGGCCTGGGACAGGAGACCACCGGGGTTATTTCTCAAGTCCAGGATCACTCCTTTTAATCCGCCCGTGCTTTCCATTTCTCCCAAGGCCACGGCAAGATCCTTGGCCGTTTTACTCTGGAAATTGGAGATCCTAATATAACCGATTTCCGGGGTAAGGAGGTGATGGCGGACGCTTCTCAGGGGTATGACATCCCGAGTAATGACAAACTCTAGGGGCTTTTCCTCTCCCTCACGATGAATGGTCAATTTGACATCGGTCCCCTTTTTGCCCCTGATCAGTTTAACCGCCTCCACCAAACTCATATCCTTGGCAGATTTCTCCCCTATTTTTATGATCTTATCCCCGGCCTTGATGCCTGCCTTGTAAGCCGGGGTCCCTTCGATGGGCGAAACCACAGTGAGGAGGTCGTCTTTAATGGTTATTTCTATACCGACCCCGGAAAAACTGCCCCTGGTCTCCATCATCAGTTCCCGGTGTTCTTCTTTGGTGAGAAAAGAGGAGTGGGGATCCAGGGTTCTTACCATCCCCCTGATACCCCCTTGTATCAGTTTTTTCGGATCCTGGGGTTCAACGTAGTTCTTCTCGATTTGCCTCAGCACCTCTGTAAAGATCTCTATATTCTTATAGACATTCTCGGTGTCCGCCTTTACCTCACCTCTGTTGCCATTAAGGAAAATGGCTCCTACAAGTATGAGGGAAATCAAGACGATATGGACAATGGACTTCCTTTGACGGGTAGACATGATTCTGCTCCTGAACTGTTTTCCGGGCTCAGCCGTCTTTTCCCAAGCGCCCCTTTTAAAACGGGACCGGCGATAACGGCCGCCAGGCCTATTTCAACAAACTGAACCCCGTTGTAGCATAAAAGGCGCTTAAGGATTCGGCATTTCGCCTTCTATGACTTCAAATGCCGC
>CAZNLL010000204.1:0-4344 GCA_964573885.1 uncultured Desulfobacteraceae bacterium
ATTGCGTGCAATTCCGATTAAATAAGACTTTTTTACAGGCTGTCGGAATTTTTAAGCCGGGGTGAACTGGCTAAGACCCTCAACTTATGTCAAAGATTTGACTCCTACTTTGACTCGTCAACAATAAACTGTATTTCGCCATTTCGTCAGGGCCACATAACATGGCCTCAACAAAGAGTTCAGTCTGCTCAAGATATTTATTGGCCAAACAATTTTTCTGCTTATTGCACAATATTGATTCCGATCTGATCCTTTACTACCAACTCATCCCTCAAGCGAGCCAAGCTCAATTTATGGGTATCTGTTCACTATCAGACACAGGGAGCTGGGAGATGGAATAGTCTATACTGTATTCTGAGATCCTTGCTGGCCCGGTCGCGGTTTAAACTCCCATAAACCCAGGTGTTTGAAGATCTTGCTGATGCCTTTCTCGTGCTTTATGAAAGCGATGATACGTATCTTAATCTGATATTTGGTGCAAGTAAGAGGATATAGCTCATAGATTTTTTAGATAAGATGAGTCCAGTTTTTACGGATGCCTTGGATGATCCATCCCCGCTAAAGTCGGGATCTTCGATCGGTTCGAGGATGGAGGGAATCATATTGCAAAGCCAAACATCACTTAAATAAACTGTCACGGTAGTCAACAACGTCCCCAATGCCCGTTATAAACTCAAGGGCCGGACTGCTTGTTCCTTCGACGGTCCAGGATCAGGGGCACAACGATGATGAGGGCAGTCAATAGGATGATTCCAATGGAAATCGGCCGGGTTAGGAAAATAGCGGGACTGCCTTCACCCAGGCTGAGGCTCTCTCTCAACCGCTGCTCCAGGATCTCCCCGAGGATAAAGCCCATGACAAGATTGACAATGGGCCACTTGAGGCGCAGCAGGATATATCCCAGGATGCCCATGAGAATGGCCACCATTGCATCGAATAGACGCGTGTTCACGGAGTAAATGCCCACCAGGGAAAGTGCCATAATAATCACCGCAAGAATAGAGCTGTTGACCCTGACGATCATGGCAAAGGGCCGCAACCAGAGCGCCAGCATGATAAAAGCCACCACATTGATCAGGAGCATTGAAAAATAAAGCGTGTTGATCAGAACAGGTTCTTTGATCAGCAGCAAGGGGCCGGGATATATGCCGTTGATGGTGAAAACGCCAAGCAAAACAGCGCTCAAGGCATCTCCTGGGATGCCCAGGGTCAGCAGGGGGATCATGGCTCCCGCCGGTACAGCGTTGTTTCCCCCTTCAGACGCCAGACATCCCTCGGGCGTGCCCTGTCCGAATGCCGCTGGGTTCTTTGACGTTTTTTTGACCGCCTCATAGGACAGAAAAGAAGCCAGAATAGAGCCTGTGCCGGGAAGCAGCCCCACGAAGGTCCCAATGACCCCGGCTTTTATCATGGTTTTCCAGTAACGGAAGGTTTCCATGAGCTTGCTGAAGTCAAGGGTCCGCCGGGTCAGGCTCATGGATTTCGTCTGGAGGATCTCTCGCTCCACCAAGATCAGCGTTTGGCCGATCCCAAAGAGTCCCAGACAAACCGGTACTACGTGAAGGCCGTTTTGAAGGGAGAGGATCCCGAAACAAAACCGCGGGCTCAGGGTTGGTCCATCGATGCCCACCGTCGACAGCCAAAGTCCGAGACCAAGGAGCAGTAGCCCTCTCGAGAGTTGTTCGCGGTAAGCCATAACCACCAGAACCACACCGAAAAGGGCCGCCGAAAAATACTCCGGAGGTCCGAAGGATGCGGCCACATGGGCCAGAAGCGGGGCCAGGAAGATGAGAATGAAGACACTGATGATGCCTCCGGCAAAGGATCCCATGAGAGCCGCCGACAAGGCCCGCTGCGCCTCACCGCGTTGGGTCAAGGGAAAGCCGTCGAAGCTGGTGACGATGGAGGAGGGAACTCCCGGTGTTCGCATGAGGATGGCTGGCACGGCACCACCGTAGTAACCGCCGCAAAAAATGCCCAGCAAAAGAGATAACGCGACAGCAGGACTAAAGGTGAACGTAAAGGGCAGCAAGACCACCATGCCGACCATGGGTCCGGTGCCGGGGATGATCCCCACCGCGATACCCACGAACGTCCCGAAAACCAGGGCTGCTAAGTTGCCCAACTGCAGACTCGCCTGTATGCCGGCCAGTACTTGATCCAAAACCACTCAGCCCTCAAACCAATCCAGGATTAAAGGGGTTGGAAAATAGATGTCCAGAAAGAACTTGAACAGGATGAATATCAGACCGGTTATAATCATGGGAATCAGAACGAGTACTCCCGGCCGACGGTGCCCCAGGTAGTACAGAGAGCTGAACACGAAGAGCAAACACGAGACTCTCAGGCCGATAAAGACCAGCCCCCCCAGAAAAGCGACCAGAAAAAGGAAAATCATCAAGGGTTTGATGGGGAATCCAGCGCCGTCCAACATCCAGGTAAACCCTTTCCGGGGTTTAAGTAATCGCCATGCCGACGGGACAGATGCCAGGATGATAATACTCAGGACAAGCAGGGGATAGATCAGCGGGCCCTTGTAAAACGGGTCCGGACCGCTCCTATCCACCTGCCAGTGCGCACTGATGAGGACCCCAGCCGCCGCGGCCCCGAGAAACGCCCCGAAAAGATCATGAATGCGGCTGTGGCCTCCCCCCTGTTCTGCCATTACTTGATGATTCCCAAATCTTTCATGATCGCACCGAAATTGGCCAGCTCGCTATCCATTTGCTTGCGTGCCGCTTCGGCTCCCGTGGGATGGGGAATGACCCCCACCTTTTGGATGACGTCCTGAATGTCAGTCATGGCCATGACCTTGAAAAACGTCTCTCCAAGGCGTTTGGCAATCTCATCCGGTGTCTTGGCCGGAACAAACGCCCCAAACCAGATGGAATAGGGATCACCGAACCCCTGCTCTTTAACGGTAAGGACGTCCGGGTACTGCGGCAGGCGATTGGGCAGCATACAGGCAAGCAGCTTCATTTTGCCGGACTCCACATAGTCCCGGAGCCCGGGTGTCGAAAAGGTAATCACATCCGCATCCCCCTTGACCACAAGGAGTGGGTTGAGTTGCTTGTAGGCCGTCTCCTTCCACTGAAATCCTCCGATTTTAGCGGCGTTCATCGCGATCAGCGTCGGCACCGCGCCCAATCCCCAGTGGGCAAGCCGCAGTTCGTGGGATTTTCCGTAATCAGCAAGCTCCTTTAGGTTGCTGTAGGGCGCATCGCCCCGACACGCCAGTGTGAAGGGAGAAGACCAGACCAGCCCGAGGGGCCTCAGATCCTGGTTCTTGTAAGGCGTTTTGCCGCGGAGGACCTGGGTAATCATGGGTCCGATGGAAATGAGACCCATGGTGTAACCGTCGGGACGACTTCTGGCCAGTTCATTGGTTGCCAGAACGGCGCCGCCGCCCGGCTTGTTGATCACCTTAACCGGGACCCCAAGCGCTTCGGAAAGCTTCGGGGCCATGGCCGTTGCCACCATGGTCGACGGATCATTGCCGGCAGGCCACGGAATCGTGATCATAATGGGCTTTTTGGGCCAGTCCGCCTGCGCTGGCGCAATCGCTGCCACCCATAAGGCCATCGTGACAATTGTAATAATTAGAAAACACTTTTTTTCCATAGGGACCTCCTTTTTTCAATGGGTTAATAGAACGGTTGATAAGAACTTGCTTTTCGGGAAGAAATCAGGTTGATAAGAACTTGCTTTTCGGGAAAAAGCATAGGAGAAACTGGCCTTGTGTGTCAAGCCAAATTCAACGTCATGATGTTGCGGGGGCAATGGACTGGCTGAAACTGGGGGTTTTTCCGACGGTATTGTGGAGTCCTGGGGCCATGAGGGTAGGCTTCTTTCCTCGATAATTTTGTAAAAATCCTATCCAGTTCACCGTCATGGTGATGGCGCCAAAGGTTTCTTCTACCTTTCCTTTCAGGATAAAGGGTCGTGCTGCATTCAGCATGTTGCAATATTGATGGTATATTTTTGGAAACAGCACGGTTTCATAGATGTCTGTCTGGTCTTCAAAAGAGATAAATTTCATGGTCTGGCCGTCTTTGGTCCGAACTGTCTTGCCGGTGATCTGCCACCCGATGGTGGTGACCTGTTTCCCCACCCAAGTGTGAAGATCCCGGCCGCGGATATAATCAAAGCCTTCCAGTTTGTTGCGATATAGGTCCAGAGGATGGACCGAAAGGACAAAGCCCAAGGTCTCCTCCTCATGTTTGAGCATGAGGGTTTTAGCGTAAGAACTCTGGGAGGGAGTCGGTCGGCGGTTTAGGGGGACGGGCGGTTGTGCACCATCAAAAAGGCCGGGGGTCTTCTCCTCTTCTTTTTGATCGAAGAACC
>CAZNLL010000205.1:0-4274 GCA_964573885.1 uncultured Desulfobacteraceae bacterium
AGTCCCATCCTCCCGGGTTCTCCTTGGGAATCCGATCCTGTGTTGTCTCTTGATTGACATTTTTTGACACTTCTCTGACAATTTTTGTCGCCATCCTATTTAAAAAAATCCTGAAGCCCAAGTTTGGCAAGTCTGTACCTCAAGGACCTGAGGCTGATCCCCAAGAGGTCGGCACAGGGCTGCCTGGACCCCCGGGCCATGTCCATGGCCTTCATGATGTAGTCCTTTTCAATTTCAGCAAGAGCCCGGTCCAGGTCGATGCCCTCAGGCCCCAGGTCCAAGCGACGCCGGTCCTCCCTGGCGGGGGTTCGCCTGAAATTGGACAGGGTCAGGCTTTCTGGCAAAACAATATTGCTGGTCTCCAGGGCCACGCTTCTTTCAATGATGTTTTCCAGTTCTCTTACATTGCCGGGGAAGGAGTACTGGGAAAGAATATCCATGGCATAAGCCGATATCTTTTTGATTTCCTTGCCTAATTCCTTGGAATACTTTTCCAGAAAATGCTGGGCCAGAAGGGGCAAATCCCCGTCCCGATCCCTCAAAGGCGGGCTGACCAGTTGGATGACGTTCAGTCTGAAATAGAGGTCTTCCCTGAAATTCTTGTCAATCACCTCTCTTTCGAGATCCTTGTTGGAGGCACATATGAACCGGACATCCACGCTTTTTTCCTCTGTTCCTCCCACGGCCGTGAAGGTCCGCTCCTGAATGACCCTCAAGAGCTTTACCTGGATAGGCAGAGGTAATTCTCCCACCTCGTCAAGAAACACGGTCCCGCCGTCGGCCACGTCAAAGAGCCCCTCCTTGTCTGTGTTGGCTCCGGTGAAGGCCCCCTTCTTGTAACCGAACAATTCACTTTCTATGAGGTTCTCAGGAATACCCGCACAGTTGATGACCACAAAAGGCCTTTCCCGTCTCTGACTGAGGCGGTGTATGGCCCTGGCCACCAGTTCCTTTCCGGTTCCGCTTTCTCCGGAAATAAGGATATTGGATTTGGTCTGCGCAGCCCGCCTGGTCAAGTCATAGACCTTTTTCATTTGCGGGCTCTCTCCCACTAGGCAACCGAAATGGAAACGGCTGCCGGCCTGCTCTTCCGACCCGAGGGCCTCCGGCCTTCTCGCCAAGAGGGCGTCCTTTACAATTCGCTTGAAATCCCGAACTTTAAAAGGTTTGGGAATATAGTCATAGGCCCCCTCCTTCATGGCTTCCACAGCCGTTTCAGCCGCGGCAAAGGCGGAGATCAAGACCACGACTGTATCCGGGCTCACGGCCTTGGCCCTCTTCAAGACCCCGATGCCGTCTATATCCTTCATGCGGATATCCGTGATCACCAGGTCAAAGCTCTCTTGTTGAAGCCATTCACAGGCGGCTTCTCCGTCTTCCGCAAGGGCCACGTGGTAACCCTCCTGGGTGAGCATGATCTCCAAGAACTCGCGCATGCTTTTGTCGTCGTCAACGACCAGAAGGTTAGCCATTTCTCTCCCAGACCACCTTTCCCCCGATCATGGTCAATGCGTTCCCGCCCTTTAAGGGCCTGCCGATGAAAGGGGAATTTTTGCTTTTTGAAAGGATGTCCCTTTCCTCCAGAGTAAATTCACGATCCGGATCAATAAGGGCCAGGTCGGCCCGGGCCCCCTCTACCAGTCGGCCCCCGGGGACCCCCAAAAGGGCGGCGGCGTTGGTGGACAGCTTTCGAATGGCATCGGCCAGTTCCAGCACCCCTTCCCTTACCAAGGCCAAAGTCAAGGGCAGGGCGGTCTCAAGGCCTATCATCCCGGGGGCCGCTTTATCGAAAGCCACATCCTTTTCCAGGGGACTATGAGGGGCATGGTCCGTGGCAATGACATCGATAACCCCCTCGGCCAGCCCTCTTTTGACGGCCGAGACGTCTTCGGGTGTTCGCAAAGGCGGATTCACCTTGGCACGGGTATCATATCCCATGACGGCCCCGTGGTCCAGGCTGAAGTAGTGAGGGGCCGTTTCCGCGGTGACGGGAATCCCTTCTTCCTTTGCCCGTCTCAGCAACATCACCGACCCTGCGGTACTTACATGGGCGATATGGACGGGGCAACCGGTCGTTTTAGAAAGGGCGATCTCGCGAAATACCATAATCTCCTCACTGGAGGCAGGGATTCCCGGCAAACCCAGTTGTTTGGACACAATGCCTTCATGCATGGCCCCGCCCCGGCTAAGCCCCATATCCTCACAGTGGGAAATGACCAACAGGTGGTGACAGCTCGCATGCTCAAGGGCCCGCCTCATGATCCCGCTGTCCTTTACGGGAAAACCATCATCGGAAATGGCCACGGCCCCGGCCTCGCGAAGATCACCGAATTCCGTGAGGGACTCCCCTTTCTGACCCCGGGTTATGGCCGCCACGGGATACACCCTGACCAAGGCGGCCCGCCCGGCCTGATCGAGGATGAATTCCGTCACCGCCCTGCAGTCGTTCGGGGGGACTGTATTGGGCATACAGGCCACGGCGGTAAACCCCCCGGCCACCGCGGCCAGGGCCCCTGAAGCGATGGTTTCCTTGTGCTCCTGCCCGGGCTCCCGTAGGTGCACATGCATATCCACAAGTCCAGGAATAACCAGTTTGCCCGTAGCATCCAAGACCTTCCATTGACAACTGTCTCCCTCAAAAGCGCCATGGGGGCATATTTGGGAAATCTTCCCTCTCTCAACGAGTAAATCACAGACTTCCACCGAGCCCTTCACGGGGTCCAGCACCCGTCCGTCTTTAATCCATGTCTTCACCCTTGGACCCTCCAATCAGGAGATAGACCCCGTTGCTGCAAACGCATTGCCTTCCTTGAGATATAGATACATTTTACACGCAGATCCTGGATCTCACAATTGGTGAATTCAAGATTTAGAAAGTGAGTATCATTTTAGCTCTATGAAACCGGATCAAAAGCACTGGAAACACCTAAAGTGTTACGAAAGTGAAAAGCGGCATTTTAAGCCATAGAAGGCAAAATACCCAATTCCTAAGCCGCCACCTACAACAACGGGGTAGAGTGTGGTTCCCGGAAGAATTCAGTAACATAAAAAACCCCCTTGCCAGCAAACCGGCAAGGAGGTTTTCATTGTAACACCTGCTTGTACTCATCATTCAACCAGGGCATGCCAATGACCGTTGTACCATCTCATGGGCATTGACAAAAGCCAACCGTCGAAAAGTCTAATCAACCGCTGTCTTCCTCCTCGGCCGGTTTCGCTTCCCTGGTTTCCTGGGCTGATTTGACTTTTGGTTGCTCGGTCTTTGCCTGCTTTGTTTTCCTGGGTCTCTTCTTACCGCTCTTCTTTCCTTCTTCCTCAGGCAAAAGCTGGACTATGGATACTGCGGCCCCATCTCCTTTACGTATCCCCTTCTTGACGATTCTTAGGTAGCCCCCTTGCCTATCAAGGTACCGATCCTTTAGTTCGTCAAAGAGCCTGTGGGTAACCTTTTTGTCCTGAATGTAACCCAGGGCCTGGCGCCTGGCGCTGAGATCACCTCTCTTTGCAAGAGTTATCATTTTCTCGGCCACCGGCCTCAAGGCCTTTGCCTTTGCATCGGTGGTTTCCACCTGTTCATGCTCAAACAGGGATGTGACCATGTTCCGTAACATTGCCCTGCGGTGGCTTGAGTTTCGTCCCAGTTTGTTCCCGGCCTTTCTATGCCTCATTGATCTTCTCCACCCTCTTTCTCTGTTTCCTCAGCTTCAACGACTTTCTCGACCGGCGGGAAATTATCCAGCTTCATGCCCAGATACAGGCCCATTTCATCCAGAATGGACTTGATTTCGTTCAAAGACTTCCTGCCAAAGTTCTTTGTCTTCAACATGTCGGCTTCCGTCTTTTGAACCAGTTCTCCTATAAGCGTGATGTTGGCGTTCTTGAGGCAGTTTGCGGAACGAACAGACAGTTCGAGTTCTGAAACAGGCCTGAAGAGATTCTCATTGAGTTTTTCTTCCTTTTCCTCTTTTTCCTCTTCCATGGGCTCCGGTTCTTCCTCAAAATTGATGAAGGGGGTCATCTGTTCCTTGAGAATCTTGGCGGCATAAGCCACGGCGTCTTCAGGAAACACACTGCCGTCAGTCCAAACCTCCAGGGTCAGCTTGTCATAATCGGTCATCTGCCCCACCCGGGCATTGGTCACCACATAATTAACTTTCTGGATGGGTGAAAAATTGGCATCCATGGGGATAACACCGATGGGCTGATCCTTCAATTTGTTCCTTTCAGCAGGCACATAACCATTCCCTGTTTTGACCACCATTTCCATATTGAGC
>CAZNLL010000206.1:0-2666 GCA_964573885.1 uncultured Desulfobacteraceae bacterium
TGAGCGGGGATCCCGTGCAGATTCAGCAGATCATGATGAACCTGGCGGTTAATGCGAGAGACGCCATGCCTGAAGGGGGAACGCTGTCCTACAAAACCGAAAAAGCCTTCTTGGACGACCGCTATTGCAGGATCCATCTGGGCGCCACCCCGGGTGAATACGCCCTGTTGACTATTGCGGACACCGGCCAGGGCATGGACGAGGAGGTGATGGAACACCTCTTCGAACCCTTTTTCACCACCAAGGACACCGGAGGAGGGACCGGACTCGGTCTGGCCACGGTTTACGGGATCGTAGAGAACCACGGAGGTTACATCACTTGTGACAGCAGGCCCGGCGCAGGGACCACCTTCAAGATCTATCTCCCCCTGTTCAAGCAGGCATCCATGGGGGAGGCCGGGCAAAGAGACCGGGACCTGCAAGGAGGGGAGGAAACAATCCTGGTGGTGGAGGATGAACCCCACATCCGGGAACTGGGTGAGGAACTGCTCCAGGAATTCGGCTACAAGGTGTTGACCTCCCCTGACGGGAAGTCCGCCCTGGACCTCTATGCCGGTAAAGCCCGGGACATCGATCTTGTTATCCTGGACCTCATCATGCCGGGCATGGGGGGCAGGCGATGCCTTGAGGAAATCATCAAGATCAATCCGGAGGCCAAGGTCTTGATCGCCAGCGGCCATCAGCCCATGGGGTCCACCGAGGGAATCCTCGCCGCTGCCAAA
Organism: uncultured Desulfobacteraceae bacterium; assembly: GCA_964573885.1. Classification (GTDB taxonomy): domain Bacteria; phylum Desulfobacterota; class DSM-4660; order Desulfatiglandales; family Desulfatiglandaceae; genus CAZNLL01. The sequence goes on from CAZNLL010000206.1 coordinate 723, forward strand.
GGCTTTGTCACCAAACCCTATAAGCTCAAGCAGATGCTGGGAAAGGTCCGTGAAGTCCTGGACGGGGATGACGCAGGACCTGCCTGAAAAACCACCCTTCCCCTGTTGATCAATTGCATCAAAAACGCCTGTCCACTCCTGCCCTGATGATCAATGAAAAGGTCCGGGCGCGGCGGCGGCTGTTGTTGGAAAGGGTTCCAGCATAGCCGAGGGGGGCCAGCAACCCTGGAACAAAGGAGGAGACGGAATGAAAAGACTCGGCATCCTGACGGTATTGGCGGCCCTGTTCATCGCCCCCTGGCTGGGTATAAGCCCGCCCCGCGCCTGGAGTGGCGGGATGATAAGGGTGGGGCTGCCTGTTCCCCTTACAGGAAGATATGATCTGCTGGGCACGAGAAATCTCCAAGGAGCGAGATTATGGGAGGAGTGGGTCAATGATCAGGGCGGCGTTTATGTGAAAGAGACAGGGAGAAAAGTCCCCGTGAAGGTGGTGTGGCACGATACGAAGAGCAGTGAGGAAAGGACCGTCAAGCTCACCAAGCAGCTCATTAAGGAGGACAAAGTCCATTTTCTCCTGGGTCCTTACGGAAGCACCCTGACCCTGGCCGCCGCCCCCGTTACGGAAAGGTACGGCAAGCTCATGTTTTCCCACTCCGGGGCGTCGGACAAGATATGGGAGCAGGGCTACAACTATGTGATCGGGGTGTTGTCCCCCTCTTCCTACTATTATAAGAGCACCATGGAGCTCCTGGCATCCTTGATTCCGCCCGCCAGGACCCTGGCCTTAATGACAGAGGACACCCCCTTCAATCTTTCCATACGCGAGGGGATCAAGAGATGGGCCCAGGACCTTGGTTTCGAGATCATCTTTGATGAAGTCTACCCGGCCCGGCCCGCAGCCCTCTCCTCGGTCTTGAAGGAAGTGAAGAAGAAGGCCCCCCATGCCATTCTGGCCAGCTCCCATTTCAGGGACGGGGTCCTCTTGGCCAGGCAGGCGGCGGAGCTTGGGGTTTACACCCGGTTCTTTGCCGTCGGCTCGGCACCCTCCACGGTGGAGTGGTGGGAGGCGGCCGGCCCCGAGGCGGGCCAGTATGCCGTGGCCACGAGCCAGTGGGAGCCCATCGGGGGCCCGGATCCGGCGGCCTTTCCGAACTGGTTCGGCCCCAAGATGACGGGGCGCGCCTTTAACGCCTGGTTTGAAAGGCGCTGGGGAAGGCCTACGGATTTCCGGGGGACACAGGGGTTTACTGCAGGCCTGATCCTGCAATGGGCCATTGAGAATGCGGGGGGCTTGGCGACCGACAAAGTCAGGGCGGCCCTGAATCGGATGGACATTATGACCCTTTACGGCCGGCAGAAGATAGATCCCGCCACGGGCATCCAGGTGGGGCACAGTCTGGTTGTGGCCCAATGGCAGGACGGTAAGAAGGTGGTGGTGGGACCTCCTGACATTGCCATGGATAAGGTGGTGTATCCCCGGCCCGAATGATTTGGAAGTCTTCACGCCTTGACCCCGGGAAAGGCCTTTGAAATGCGGTCCATGCATGGGGCGGGTTTTTCGGAGAAAAGGCCGCCCTTTTGGGATGCCCTGATCCGGTTTATGCGGGACGTGGCACGGCTATGCCTTGATCTTTCCAAGATCATGGTTCCCGTGATAATAGGGGTTAAGGTCCTCCAAGAACTGGATCTCATCAAATACATGGCCATGCCCTTAGGGCCTGTCATGAAGCTGGTGGGCTTGCCCCCGGAGATGGGTCTGGTCTGGGCCACGGCCATGCTCAATAACCTTTACGGGGGCATCATCGTTTTTCTGTCCCTGATCAAAGACACCCCGCTCACCACGGCCCAGGCCACCGTGCTGGGGACCATGATGCTCGTGGCCCACACCATGCCCATTGAACTCAAGATCGCCCAAATCTCGGGTGCGCGCCTCTTGTTTCAGAC
>CAZNLL010000206.1:2766-4202 GCA_964573885.1 uncultured Desulfobacteraceae bacterium
ATCAACAGGCTTCTCCGTCCCCTTTTAAGGCTTATGGGCATCGGCACCAAGGCCTCGGCCATCACGGTGGTGGGCCTTACCATGGGTTTGACCTATGGTGGGGGACTCATCATTCATGAGGCCCGGTTGGGGCATATCCATGAAAGGGACGTGTTCTATTCCTTGACCCTCATGGGCCTTTGCCACGGCCTGATTGAAGACACCTTGCTCATGGTCATGATCGGCGGGCATCTTTCCGGCCTGCTCTGGGCAAGGCTTGGTTTCGCCTTTGTGGCGGTGTCCCTCATCGTGAGGGCCACCGCCCGCCTCTCCCCGGGTTTTTGCGATCACTACCTCTGGGCAAGACCCCGCGTATCCTAGCCCTTCTAGGGCTCTACGTTGACCACCACAACATCCATAAAGGCCGGTTGCGCTGTGCCGTCGATGGTCCTGTCCAAGGCGAAGTAGAAGGCGTAAATCCCTGTAGGCAGCGGCTGGTTGAAGACCGGGAGTGAAGACACATTGATCAGGGGAAGGGATATGAAAGGCGAAATCCCGGGTGTCCATCCTATGGGAAAGACGCAAGAGAAGACTCCGGCTCCGGTGACGGCACCGAGCCACCATTCCGCGTTAAGACCCTTATCGGCACCCGGATCCAGGCTTATTGTCACGGCCACCGGTGTGCCGGCCGACACGGTGACGTTCCCGTCCTGGTTGTTGGCCTTGATATCGGGGAAGGCGTCGCTGGATTTAACCTCTACATTGGCCATGCCGAAACCGAGGTTCTCGTTATGGCCCTCCCGGGCGATCCAGAAGGTGCCGTCACCGTTGGGTCCGCCCGTCACCCCCCAGCTGTTTTTACACAGCCAGGCCCCCTTGGCGTCATCCCAGCCGATGATGAGGACGGCGTGTCCTCCTCGATAATCACCTCCTTGTTCATTGGCATACACCGTGCCCGGAGCAGCCGTATTCCAGAAGGAGTAGAAATCGGAATACACATTAAACCTGAAATAGGTGGGGCCGTCCTCGTAAAGGGATGTCTTGACCTCGGTAAGATCGCCGGTATCCACCGTATAGTAGCCGGTGGTGTTAAATCCGAGTTCTGAACAGGCGTTGAGTTCAGGGCAGTTGACGGTCTTTTGGGTGGGGCAACTGGTCTGAGATTCCCCGTAGGACGCACAGGTTTCTCTCAGGGGGCCGTTATCATACCAATAGCGAAGGGCCGACATACTCCCGCCGCAACACCCCGCCATGAAAGTGTTGCAGGAAATCTGCTGCTGTTCTGCAAGATCGACCGCAGGCTCTCCCAGTATGAGGAGTTTGGATTCAAAGGCCCCTACCGAGGCAAAGGCCCAGCAACAGCCGCAGGATCCCTGATCCCCGGCCGGAGTCACCACCCCAAAGTCCCGCCAGTCAAGGCTTGCGGGCAGTTGTTCCACAAAGGTTTCATATTGAGA
>CAZNLL010000207.1:0-4111 GCA_964573885.1 uncultured Desulfobacteraceae bacterium
CTGCACTGAGACCGATGGTCTTCAGATTAAGGCCCAGACCAAAATTGGACATTTTCATAATCGCCTCCCTGGTGAACAAGTTTTTTATTAAGTCTATGCACTCCTTCTCATGATTTCAAGAAAAAACCACGATGAAATAGGGCTTTTTCATTGAGCGAACCGGCAGACCCATAGCAGGCTTGTGTGAGGGTTACGCCTTTTCTCTTGCGCCCAAGACATCCCTTATTTTGTGGGATACCTCCTTGATATCAAAGGGCTTCTGAATAAACCCGTCACAACCCCGCGCTATGATCTCGGAGGCCTGGCCCTCCAGGCTGTAACCGCTTGAGAGAAGCACCTTAACGCCCGGATTCATCCCCTTCAGCCCATCATAAATTTCCCCGCCGACCACATCAGGCATGATCATATCCAAGATCACCAAATCGATGGCGTCTTTATGGGCCCCAAAGAGCTCCAAGGCCTCCTTCCCTCCTCCGGCTGTGAGTACAGTATAACCCATGACCTCAAACATCTCCCGGCCCACGTCCAGGATGATCTCCTCATCATCTACCAGAAGCAATGTTTCTTTGCCTTCTTCTATCCTCTCCAGGGCTGTCTCCTCTTGCATCACGGCCTCCCGGGTCGTGGGGAAGTAGACATAAAAGGTCGTCCCCCTTCCCTTCCGGGATTCCACATCGATATACCCCCCGTGGGACTTGACTATACCATAGACGGATGCAAGTCCCAGACCGGTTCCCTTGGCAAGCCCCTTGGTGGTGAAAAAGGGTTCAAAAATACGTTCCATGGTGGCCTTGTCCATACCGATACCCGTGTCTTGTGCCGCGACCAACACATATTTCCCCGGCCTAACCTTAAAGTGCTTTCCCACCATATCCCCGTCGGTTACATTCCTGGTCTGCAAATAAAGCCGGCCTCCCGAGGGCATGGCATCAGCAGCATTCACATAAAGGTTCCACATAACCTGTTCAATCTGGCCCTGATCCGCCTTTATAAGTTCAATCTGATCATCGAAATCACGTTGGACCGTGATACTCTTCTTGGTCATGGCGAAAGTCTCAGAGGTCTCTCTCACTATTCTGTTAATCGAAATCGGCCTGATCTCATAACGCCCTTCCCTCGCATAGCCGAGGAGCTGCCGGGTGAGAAGCGATCCACTATCCACGAGTTTCTCTATTTTCTTTAGCTTATCGTAATGGGGGCTCTCAGGCTGGGTCTGTAAGAGCAAAAGGGAACTGTTGCCCATAATCCCCATGAGCAGATTGTTGAAATTGTGGGCGATACCTCCCGCCAAGGTCCCCAATGCCTCCAGCCTCTGGGCATGTTGGAGTTGGACTTCCAGGCGTTTCTTGTCGGTGATATCCTCTGCGATCGTGAAAAGGAGGTCTTTGTTTGCCAGGGTGAGCTTGGTTACGTTGAGCCGTGCCTCATAGCATGTCCCATCTCTGCGCTTGAGGTTCATCTCAAGGCCTCTTACGTAGCCCTCCCTTTTTATCCTCTCCATCAATAACGCCCACTCATCGTGGTTCTGGTAGATATCCCGAGTATTTACCTGATAAAACTCCTCCCTGAAACAGCCCATCATTTGGAGCATGGCCTCGTTGGCTTCCAGGGGGACGCCCTCCATGGTCTCGATTCTGATGCCCACGGGGGCACTCTCAAAAAGGGTGCGATAGCGCAAGGCGGATTCATGGAGGGCTTCTTGGGCCCGAACCTCTTTTATCGCCTGTCTGCGTTGTTCCAGGGCATAGCGTACCACCCGGTTCAGTATTTCACTGTTAAAGGTCTCCTTGGTCAGGTAGTCCGTTGCGCCGCTCTTCATCATTTCCACGGCGGTTTTCTCGTCACCCGTGCCCGTAAGGATGATAACGGGCATACACGGCCACAAGAGCCTCACTTTTCTAAGGACTTCAAGACCCGTAATCCCGCTTCCCAGACGCTGATCAAGAAAGAGGAGGTCGTAGTTCTTCCCTCTCAGACAGCGATCGATGTTCTTGGGGTCCTCTTCGTGATCCACCTTGATGCGATAGTTCGGGAGACGCTGTGCATAGCGTTTAAAAATGGCTGCGTCTTCAGGATCATCCTCTACAAGGAGCACATTTATGGCATGGTTTTCCCGGTGTCTTGTGTCTCTTAATCTCATGGAACCCCTCTCTTATGAGGACTGTCTGACATCAGGGATTCTGGCGATACAGAGCCAATAGGTGCCGATGGTGATTATGGCTTCCATAAAGTTCTTAAAGTCCACCGGTTTTGTGATGTAGGTGTTGGCCCCGCGATCATAGCAACCCAAGATATCAGCATCCTCGTCGGACGTGGTAAGCACCACCACAGGGATGCGATGCAATTCAGGGTCTCTCTTTATAAGGTCCAGAACTTCTCGACCGTCCAACCTCGGCATATTGAGATCCAGCAGAATCAGCCCCGGCTTCGGGGCCGTTTCGGGGTCTAGATAGCGGCCTTTGCGGGTCAGAAACTCGACGGCCTCCTCTCCGTCCCGGACGATATAAAGGGGGTTTGAAATCTTTGCCTTATTGAAGGCCTTTTTGGTAATGGCTATGTCGTCCTCGTCATCCTCGACGAGGAGTATGGGTATAATGAAGCAGTTCTTGTTCTGGTTCATAAAGAATTCTCCTCTGATTCAGAAGGGCTCTGCAAAGTGAAGTAGAAGGTGGTACCACGACCCGGCTCGGACTCCGCCCATATCCTGCCTCCATGTCTTCGAACAATCTTTCTACACAGGGCCAGGCCCACACCCGTCCCTTCGTATTGGTCCCTGCGGTGGAGTCTTTGAAATATCCCGAAAATCTTCTCCAGGTATCTCTCCTCGATCCCGATGCCGTTGTCCGCCACACTAAATATGACCATATCTTCATCGAATTGTGCGCCGATCACTATATTCGGAACCCTGTCTCGGGGGGTGAATTTCAGCGCATTTCCGACGAGGTTTTGAAAAAGTTGTTCAAGCTGCATGCTGTCGGCCATAACCACGGGCAGATTTTCCTGCACATGGATTTTGCCGCCACATTGACTGATCTTCTCGCTCAGGTTGTCGATGGCCTTGTTAATGATCTGGCCCGGATCCACGGGTTCCACTTTCTTTCCATGGGTGCCCACCCTGGACAGAGACAATAGGTGCCGAATGAGATCTCTCATCCGCACGGCCGCCGCCTGCATCCGGTGGAGATAATCAAGGCCCTCTTCAGTGAGCGTATCCCCGCAATCCTCTTCCAGGAAGTGGCCGAAAGTATGGATCTTGCGAAGGGGTTCCTGAAGATCATGGGAAACCGTGTAGGTGAAATCCTGCAAGTCCTGGTTGGAGCGTTCGATCTCAGCGTTGAGCTTCCGAAGCTCCGCCTCAATGCGCATTCGTTCCTGTATTTCCCGTTCGAGCTGATTGTTTATGCGTGCCAGCTCGTTTGCCCGTTCCTGTTGAAGGTAGGCCAGGGTAAGCAGGATCCTTTGAACCGATACGGTTCCCTGAAGCAAGCCTTGGTCGGTGACAATGATATGGTCATAGATCTTTGGCTTTTCCCGCCCCATAGCCAAATGAGCGACGGTTTCCAAAGGGGTCTGCGCCTGAACGATCAGAGGTGAAGGATCCATGATTTTGGATATGGACCTCTTATAGTAGAGGGAGACACCGAATTGATGGCTCAGGACCCTGTCCATGTGAAGGCTCATAACCAGACCCAGGGGCCTTTCATCCTGGACCACCACTATTCCACTGATGGGCTCTCCCCCGCCGATTCTCTTCTTGACCTCCTCTATCTCGGTATCCGGTTCAAAGGTCAGGGCCGGTTCGACCAATGTTGAAATAGGTACCGCCTCTCTCCCCTTTTTGCCCTCCCTTTTTTGTTTAATCCCCACATACCCAGGTTCAGCAAGAAAAGGTATTTGGGTGCTTTTATCCCGTCCCATATCTAAAGTCCCGCCATTCCAAGCTTCTCGAGGTTTTCCCATTTTTGAACGTTTCTGTTCCTCTATTCCTATCGGCTGTGGACCCACAAGATTAGATGAGTTCTTCATCATGATTATATTAGCCTTATGTTAAGATTCCATAAGGCATTGGCCCTTCTCTGTTTCAGGTATCATAGATACAAGGGGGGCATTA
>CAZNLL010000208.1:0-4068 GCA_964573885.1 uncultured Desulfobacteraceae bacterium
CCTGATCTTGCTTCGTAGAAAATGGACGATGATGGTCACCTTTCTCGTCGTCCTGGCAGGGGTATGTGGGTATACCTATCTGGGATACCCCCTTTACAAGTCGACCGTGAAAATCATGGTCCATGAAAACCCCAAGAAGCAGCTCATCCTTTTCCGCGACATCGCCACCCCGGCCCAGTCGGACATCCGGATAAAGCCGGCGGCCAATCTTATCGAGATTTCCCGCAGCAAGGGTATCGCCCAGGAGATTGTCAAGAAATACGGCCTGGATACCCGGCTCGCCCGCCGCGCCCAATCGCCCGAGACCATCAGGGAGGAATGCTGGTACTGGATCAACAAGATCCTGAATTTTCCCATCCGGGCAGGAGAAATGATCGGGATCTTTTCAGAATCCACCCCGAATTACGAGTATCTCGCCGTGGAAAAGTTCTTGGATGATATTCAGGACATCAGCTTGGTGCTGGAGACAGACCTGGTCAATCTCTCTGTCTGGGAAGAGAGCCCTCAACTGGCCACATCCATTGCCAACACCCTGGCACGGCTCCTTCTTGACAAAACCATCGCCCTCCAACAGCTCAAGACTTCTACGGCGGTGGAATTTACCCGAGAGCAGGTAAAGATCGCCGGGCAAGACCTGGACCGAATGGAAGAGCGCTTGGCGCAACTCAAAAATAAGGCGAAATTGATTGATCCTGAGAAGCAAAAGACCCTTAAGCTCAATACCCTGGAAGCCCTGGAAAAGGAGTACCTTGAGGTGGTGGAAGAAGAGACGGAATCAAAGGCCCAGTTGGCAGGGCTTCTGAAGCAATTTGAAGGGGTAAGCCCGGAGATTGTGTCATCCGAGGTTACGGCCTATAATCCCCTGGTGACGGAGCTCAAATCTTATCTCTATCGCAATGAAATGGAACTGGCCTCCCGCGAGCCGGACCTGAAAAAATCTCATCCTGAAATCCTGACCTTGGAGGCCAAGATCCGGGATAACAGAGAGAAGCTGAAAGGAGAGGAAAAGGAGATTATCCAGAGCAGGACAACCTCCATCAATGCCGTCTATCAGCAGCTTTATACAGAAATCGTTAATCTCCAAGGAAAAATCAGCGGCCTTTCCGCGAGGCGGGGCACCCTTAAAGAGCAATTGACGGACCTGGAAAAAGAATGCCTCCTTCTTATCGAAAAAGAGGTGAGACTCAACAAGATGGAGCGAGACGTTTCCACCCAGGAAGGCCTGTTCATGAACCTAAAAAACAAACTGGGGGAATTGGAGGTCGAGCAGGTCAACCGTTTAAGCGAATTTGATATCAAGATTGTGGATGAAGCCTATTTGCCGAACGACGCCGACCCGGACTGGCCGGACTGGGAAATCACCATTATTGTCGGCGTGTGTGCCGGCCTGTTTTCCGGGCTCCTGCTCGGTCTTTTCGTCGATTATCTGGATCAGTCCTATACCTCGTCCCGACAATTGGCCGGAGATATTGAAGTGCCGGTTTTAGGGAGTCTTCCCAGGTCCAAAATCTTGGCAAGAATGCTCCGGCACCGGAGGCCACGAGGGGCGTAAGGTCCCTGTGTATGGAACCATTGCCTGGAGCTCACCAAAAGGCCTCTGATGAAGAGGTGCAAAAGCTGGCCAGAAAGGGGGGGTTTTCTCTTGTAGGAAAATTCTTCGGCTACGGCCTGCAGTTCATCTACAAAATCGGTGTGGCCCGATTGCTGGGGTCAGAACTCTATGGGCTGTTTTACCTGGGCCTCATGATCATCAACGTCGGTGAAATGCTGGCGCGGCTCGGCCTCCATTACGGGGTGGTGCGGTTTGTGGCCGCATATAAGGGAGAAGGGGAGGATGAGAAGGTCAAGGCGGTGATCCTTCAGGCCCTCAAGGCCGTCATGGGGGCCGGATTGTTCCTTGCCCTTTTTTTCCTGCTCTTTGCCCACCTCTTTGGAGGAAACGGCGGTTCACAGGCAAGCCTGTCCCATGTCATCCGGATCCTGACCGTAAGCCTGCCGGCAACGGCCATTGGATGGACCCTGGTGGCGGCCTTGGAAGGCCTGTACGCGGTTCCCGCAGCCGTGGCCGTCAGGCACGTGTTTCAGCCCCTTGTCATACTGGCCGTGACCGTATTGGCCTTTTTTTGGGGCCTGCGTCTGGAAGGGGCCCTGTTGGGGTATGTGGTAGGGGCCTTTGCCGGGATGATAGGGGCGGCCCTCTGCCTGCAGAGGGCCTTTCCCCTGGGACGCGTTTCTGCAGATACTGCATTACCCAAGCGCATCTTATACGGATACGCAACGCCCCTTTTTTTTATTAATCTGCTCCAGTTCTTGATCCTGCGGGTGGACGCCTTTTTTCTCGGCTATTTTGCGACCCACAGTGAAGTCGGGGTTTACGGCGTGGCCATGAATCTGGCCCTGGTGGCCGCCCTCATCCTCGAGGGTTTTAATGCCATCTTTGCGCCCATGATTGCCAGTCTTTACCACCTCAGGGAGAGGGAAAAACTGGACAGGCTCTTTAAGGTTGTCACCCACTGGGTATTTATTCCCTCTCTTTTCTATTTCCTGGCGGTCTTGCTTTTGGGGGATCCTCTTCTGGGTGCGCTGGGGGCGGGTTTTCGGGAAGGCAGAGGAATCCTGGCCGTATTGTCCTTTGGAATTCTCATTCATAATGTGGCAGGCTCTGTGGGCGCCATGTTGTTAATGAGCGGCCGACAAACGGTCTATTTGTGGGATATGGCGGGCGTTTTTTTCTTGAAAATGGTGGCCAACTTTCTCCTGGTGCCCCGATACGGCATGTGGGGTGCGGCCATTGTCAATGCCCTGAGCATTATTTTGCTGAACGGACTCATGCTCTTTCAGGTATACCGGATGCTGGGTATGCAGCCATACGGTAAATCCTATGTCAAGCCCTGTCTTGCAGGGGCCGTTGCCCTGGTTCTTACTGCATGTATCAAGACCTTACTTCCTTTTGGACAGGGTCTCCTGGCGGCGGCTTTTTTTGTGGGCCTCCTGGGTGCCCTTTACTTTTCCACCCTTTATGTCTTAGGCTTCAGTGAAGAGGAAAGGCTCTTCTTTTCCGGGCTAAGGCAGAGAATGTACAGACAGGAAGACAATTATCCCATCCCGTAAAGATGAACGAATGGAGGTGCAGCATGAAAAAGGTTTTATGGATCATCATATCGGTGGCTATGGTATGGGTCGTGAATTCGGGGGTGTGTGGTGCCGCCCAGATCGAATCCGTTTACTTTGACTACCTTCCCGTAGGCGCCAGCGGGGCCTTTGTGGAAAATGACCTTCTTTACCTTTCCGCGCCGGACGGGATAAGGATCTATGACGCGAAAACCCCGAGCCGGCCCAAGGAGTTGGGGTATTATAGGATGAAGGCCGTGAACGATATAAAGGTATCAGGCCGGTATGCCATTGTGAGTGGGGGAGGCATGAAAAGTGATGAAGGCTTTTTGGCTGTGTTTGATGTCTCTTCTCCCAGCGGTATCCGTCAAGAGGGATACTTGTCTCTTTCCCACGGCTGTATCGGCCTTGAGCTCTACGGTAACTACGCCTATGTAAGTGGACTGGATGCGGGGCTGTTCATCGTGGACATCTCCGACAAAAGCAAGCCCACCCTGGTCAATACCCTCAAGTTTGCCAGGTACGACAATCCAAAACCCCTTGTGAAACTGCTTTCTAAGCTCAGGGACAAAACCAAATTCCCCTTTAAGATGGGGAGGACATGGTGGACCGAGGTCAAGGGCAACATCCTCTATGCCAATGATGAAAACGTGGGACTTCATATCCTCGACGTAACCGATCCTCGGAATCCCAAGGAGTTGAGCACCTTTATCGCCGAACGCATGCCAGGATCACGCAATCTGTCCGAAGATGCCTTTAACGATGTCTGCGTTGTGGGGGATACGGGTTATTTCGCTGTCGACAACGGCGGTATGCTCGTGCTGGACGTTAAAGACAAGTCCAATCCTTCCCTTATCTCTCATTATGACCCGTGGAAGGGATATAAATGGAAAGAGAGCCCGGGACACATGGTCCAGGTAACCGTGTTGAACGACACGGCCTATGTAACCGCCGGTT
>CAZNLL010000209.1:0-4008 GCA_964573885.1 uncultured Desulfobacteraceae bacterium
ATCAGGTCATCCATAGGGCCGGACTTTATGAGGGCCTGACACATGCAGATCTCCACAGGCGGAGGTCCGGGAAAGGGAAGGGCCTTTTCCACGGCCACCCGGACCTCGCGGGGATGGCTTTGCAGGATGCTGCCCAGAAATCGGTTGCCCTCTTGGTCCACCAGCACCAGCCTTTCTCCGGGTTCCATCCTGAGGACTCTGCAGATGTGCCTGGCCTCGGACCCTGTGATGGAACAGGCCCCTTGTCCCTTCCTGACCGCTTTTACGAAAAAACGTCGCAATCCCCTATCGTTCATGGCCCCTTACACCCGACCATACAGGCCCATTCCCCTTCACTGGATAGCCTTTGCCTTTTAAAGCCCCACTCGCTAAGGGCCTGTTCCACTTCTTCGACCTGGTCTGTGAGAATCCCGGAAAGGATAAGCCACCCCCCGGGCTCAAGCAGGCGGCGGAAGCAGGGAATAAGCCTCAAGATCTCCGAGAGCATCAGATTGGCGGTAACCAGGGAAAAGGTCTCCTCTTTCCATTCCTCTACAGGCCTGGAAAAGAGCTCAACAGCCCCTTCCAGGCCGTTCAGAGCGGCGTTTCTTTGGGCCCAACGAAGGGCCTCCGGATCGAGATCCACGGCTGCCACCCTCTCGGCTCCCAGGCTGACCCCGTAAATGGCCAGGATGCCGCTGCCCGTGCCCACATCCAACATGGTCCACGACTCAGGCATGGGGACCTGTTCCATGGCTTCCAGGCACAACCGGGTCGTGGCGTGCTGACCGGTTCCAAAGGCCGGGCCGGGGTCGATCTTCAGCACATGTCCTTTGGGCGTTTCAGGCTCCCAGGGGGGAATCACAGTGAGCCTGGCAGTGACCCGGCGGGCCTTGAAAAACCGCCGCCAGCTCCGGCCCCAATCCTGGTCTTCCAACCCCTTGATGGAAAATTTGGACGAAATGACCTGGGGGAATATGGTCTGCAGGTCTGCCAGAAAGGAGGCGATACGGTGTCGCACAAGGTCCAGGTTCTCCTGGAAGGGCATATAGGCTGTGAGGGTCTCCCGGCCCTCCTCTGAGATAAGCCCTTGACAGCCCAGATCAAAAAGAAAGGCGCCCACGGCTTCCTGGGCCTCGGGATCTACCTGGAGGGAGATTTCCACCCATTCCGGATTTTCAGGCATTAGAGCGCACAAAATGGACCGGACCGGAGGCGGCCGGCCCGGAAAATTCAAAATCCTCAGGCCTTTTGGAAGACATAGTTCAACTGGTCATCGGGCAGCTTGTTGACCACCGTCTTCATCTCCATGCCTACAGTAATGTCTTCATCGGACAGGTCCTGGGCAATCCGTCCAAAGACTTTATATTCCCCGTAGTCCACCACGGCGATGGCATAGGGCAGGTCATCCCCGAATCCCATAGGGGCAAACTCCAGCTTGCTGTATGTAACCAACTTCCCCGTGCCCGAAATATCAAACCACTCCATGTCGCTCTTTAAACATCCATAGCAATCGGCCCGGGGCGGGAAAAAGACCAGGCCGCAATGCCTGCATTTGGTTCCCTTGATTTTCCCTTCCTCCAGGTATTGAACAAAGTCATTGACTTTGGTGATGGCTGTAAAGCTCACGGTTCCGAATTTCTTGAACCGGTCATCCACCTCTTTCTTTTTTTTACCCATATCCCTATCTCCCCAGAATGGTCACGTTTCCGTACAGACCTACACCCCCGATATTATGGATCAGGCCGATTTTCGGATTGTCGACCTGCATCTCCCCGGCCTCCCCCCTGAGTTGAAGGACCATGGTTCTGATCTGCGACCCCCCTGTTGCACCGATGGGATGTCCCTTGGAAAGCAGGCCCCCGTCAATATTCACCGGTATGCTCCCTTCCTTATAGGTATCCTGGGCCTTGATCAATTCCTTTCCTTCCCCGGGCCGTGCAAAGCCCAGGTCTTCATAGGCCATCATCTCGGCGATGGTAAAACAGTCGTGGACTTCCGCCACATCAATCGCCTTCGCATCTACCCCTGCCATTTTATAGGCCTGATCAGCGGCCTGCCGGGCCACGGTCAATCCTGTGAAGACCTCCCTGCCTGCCAGGTTCACGCTGGCTGAAGCCGCTCCCAGCCCGAGGATCCAGACCGGCTTTTCGCATATTGCCCTGGCCTTTTCTTCACCGGCAACGATCACACAGGAGGCCCCGTCTGCATTGGCACAACAGTCCCCCACCCGCAGGGGGCTCGCCACCGGCCCGGACATGGGGCTATCAGGGTCAGAGAACATGTCAAAGGTGACGGCCTTGCGATACACGGCCTTCTCGTTCATCTGCCCGTAGGTGGCCGCCTTTACCCTGATCAGGGCCAGGTCCTCCAGGGTGGTCCCGAACTTTTCCATGTGCGCCCGGGCATACATGGCGTAATAGGCGGGCATCATGGTGCCGAAAGGGCTTTCCCACTGGATATCGGCGCCCCGGCCCATCCGCTCCTGCGATTCTGCCGAGGAAATCTCAGACATCTTTTGAAAGCCCATGACGGCCACCATATCATGAAGGCCTGCCTGGACCAGGGAGTAGGCCAACCTCACCCCCATGCTGCTCGAAGAGCAAAGGCTTTCCACATAAAAGGTGGGCTGGGGGGTAAGCCCCAGGTACTCGGCAAACACGCCGGCAGGGGAGCGCTGCTTGTCATATTCCGGGGCCGAGCAGACCACGGAAGCCTGGATGTCTTTGGGGGAAACGCCCGCGTCCTCCAAGGCCTCTTTGAAGCCCTCAAAGGCCAGTTCCCGGACGGAGCCCGGATATCCCCGAACAAAGGCGCTCTGGCCCACCCCAATAATCGCTACCTTTCCCATATGTGACCTCCCATGGTGAGAATGTTCCGTGTTGCGTGCCCTGAAAAGTGGCCTAGGCCGGGAAGCTCGGAATCGAAGAAAGGACTGCTTCACCCTTCCCGTTTGCTGCCGTTGTACCTGTCAGCTTCGTGGTACTCATTAACCGGATGATCCATATTTATCAAACTTCAAAGGCTTTCAACAAGTTGGCCTGAATACCCCGGGAGTATAGGGAAAGATGGGGAGGGGGTCAAGGGAAAAGGAAGGCTCCTTTTCCCTTGGATATACACTTCTCTCACCTCTTAATAGGGATGAAATTCCCTGATGCGGTAAGACATCTCTTGTTCGGAGGGTGTTTTCCTGTATTCGTAGATCTTAAATTTGCCGGTGAATTGATTGACAAAGGGGTGCCCGGCCTTGGCCCAGGCCACCACACCGCCGTCAAAGAGATACACGTTTTTATATCCATACTTGTAAAGCAATCCGGCCACATAGCGGGCCCGATGCCCGGTGCGGCACCAGACATAGATTTCAGCATTCGGGTCTTTAATCTTTTTGGGAATCGTGTACACATGGCCGGAATGAATGTGGTCCGTTCCCTCAATGTGGAAGGCGTAAAATTCCGGATGGGTTCTGGTGTCAATCAGGTAGGCCTTTCTTTTGCCGGCCATCACCTCATCATAGACCTTCTTGAACTGGGCAACCTTGATGACCTTGTCTGCCGGGACTTGGGCCGCAAAATCATTGACGACTTTCTTTTCTTGGGCCTTAAGAGGGTTGTCACCCGCCAGGGCGAGCCCGGCTGCGGTCATTGCAAACACAAGCACAAGTGCGGTAATGAATAATTTTTTCATGAAATACCTCCTAAGAGCAT
Source organism: uncultured Desulfobacteraceae bacterium (assembly GCA_964573885.1). Lineage (GTDB taxonomy): Bacteria > Desulfobacterota > DSM-4660 > Desulfatiglandales > Desulfatiglandaceae > CAZNLL01. The sequence goes on from CAZNLL010000209.1 coordinate 3,684, forward strand.
GAAATTTATTTTGTTTCATAACGCCCAGAACGCTTGTCCCACCTCCTTTCCGGGCCCTAGTTTGAATACCTGAACCAGCGAAAAAATATAGTCAATCTGGATCCTTTCGTCAAGTCTCTTCAGGACTGTCCACTGGATCGTCTCCCGCAGGGAAGCCTCCCCGACGCTGTCTCTCTGGTAAACCCCGTTGTTGCATAAAAGGCGCTTAAGGATTCGGCATTTCGCCTTCTATGACTTCAAATGCCGCTTTTAACGCTTTAAATCTGGAACTCACCAATAGTGATATCCAGACCCTGGATATAAAATGACATAACTTGCTGTTTTT
>CAZNLL010000210.1:0-4004 GCA_964573885.1 uncultured Desulfobacteraceae bacterium
CAGTGTCACCCTTTTCAGTCATGCCGTCGCCGTCACACCCCAAAACTGGCTCGCCCACCTCAATATGGGTGTGGCCCTTGCCCGCCAAGGGGATCTTCAACGGGCCATCGGTCATTACCAACAGGCCATCGAGAGTTATCCGGATTATGAAGAGGCCCACTATAACCTGGGGGTGGCCTTGCTGCGGAAGGGGGATTATGATGAAGCGATTCATCACTTTTCCCAGGCCTTGCGAATCAAGCCCCGGGATGCGGATGCCCACAACAACCTGGCTACAGCCCTGGCCCAACAAGGAAAACTCAACGAGGCCATAGCCCATTATCTCGAGGCCCTGCGTATCAGGCCCGACTACGCGGAGGCCTGCTACAATTTGAGCGGGGCCTATGCCCGCCAGGACCGGCTCGATAAGGCCATTTACTGGTGCCAGAAGGCGCTTCAAATTCACCCGGACTATGCGGAAGTCCATTACAACCTGGCTGTGCTCTTCCAACGCAGGGGGCGGCTTGGTGAGGCGATGAGGCACTTTTCCGAGGCCTTGCGAATCAAGCCCGATTATGCCGATGCACACTGTGCCCTGGGGATCCTCCTGGCCCGCCGGGGAAATCTTCATCAGGCGGTGGAGCATTTCTCCGAGGCTTTGCGGATCAGACCCGACCATACCCAGGCGCGCTATGCCCTTGACCTTGCCCTGCAACAGTTAGGCAGAAACAGGCCATCCTCACCCCTGCGTTAGGTGGTGCTTTGCTCATCAAAAGGGGAGAGGCGCCCTGGACGGAATATTTGGACTCAAGGAGGATAAAGGTGGTTCAGACAAACACGAAAGTCTGTAGCCGTGAATTCTTGAGCATGTCACTGGATCAAACCCATTATAAAATCATGGATCTTATCGCCCACTGGTCCGGAGGAAAGGCCCTGGACTTTCCCTCGGGCTCAGGTCGGCTGGCTTGGTGGTTGCATGAGAAAGGATTTGATGTGGTGGCGGCCGATTCTCAGCCAAAAAACTTTCAAAACCCTGAACTTTTAATTGTTTCTTGTGACTTAGACCAACCGTTTCCTTTCAAGGACAACGCCTTTGACTGTGCCTTTTGCGTGGATGGGCCCGAGCATGCAGAGAACCTATACCATACCTTTCGCGAGTTTGCCCGCGTGTTAGGACCTAAGGGCAATTTTGTGGTGAGTTATCCCAACTATTCCAATATAGAATCTCGCCTTAGAAACGTTTTCTACGGGGTTCTGGAGCCTGTAGAGCCCCCGGAGATCGTCAGGGACTGGAGAAGAAAGGGAATCAAAGACAACGGTCATATCAACCGTCAGCCTTATGCCCTTCTGAGAATGGCCCTGGAATACGCGGGCTTTCGCATAGAGAAGATCACCAGTGAAAAGACAAAAAGCGGGCAGCTCCTGCTCCTCCCCCTATTCCTTTTGGGCCAGGCCTTTACCCGGATCAAAGGGGAAAAGGGCAGGAAGAAGTACTGGCTCCACGAATCCAATAGTTATCCCGTTTTCATGGGCGGAAATGATCTCATTTTGCTCTGCACCCTGGATCAATGATTTCCCTGACGGCCTTGAACCGAGGAGATAAACGGGCACCATGAACACCAGAGCCCCTTGCCAGATTTCAGTGATTATTGTTAATTACAACACGGCCCATTTGCTTGGACCCTGCCTCCGGTCCATCGCCTCTGAGAAGGGTGCGGCATTAGAGGTCGTCGTGGTGGATAATGCCTCAGAAGACCACAGTGTGGAACTGGTGAAGACTGAGTTTCCCTGGGTAACACTCATCACCAATAAGACGAACCTGGGTTTTGCACGGGCCAACAATCAGGCCCTCAAGGTCTCAAGGGGGGATTACATCCATTTCCTCAACCCGGATACGGTGGTCCAGGAAGGCCTTTACAAAAGAATGATATCCTTTATGGACGCCCACCCTGAAATCGGGCTGGCAGGCACAAAAGTCCTTAATCCGGACCACTCCCTTCAGTCTTCGGTCCAAAGGCACTACCCGGGGGAAAGACATACCACACGGGAGCTTAAGGGATTAAAAGGGGACATTGCCTGGGTCATGGGGGCCAGCATGATCGGGAGACGGGCGCTTATGGAGGCTCTGGGGGGCTTTGACGGGAGGTTTTTTCTCTATGGAGAAGACGTGGATTTGTGTCTGAGGGTCAGAAAGGCGGGATGGGCCATCGGCTATATTGGGGATGCCGCGGTGGTGCACTGGGGAGGTCAAAGTGAACGGAACAACCTCCCCCTGGAGGTGTGGGAGAAAAAGCTTGAGGCCGAGTTTCTTTTTTACAGGACCCATTACGCGGACAGGACGATCCGCAGGATAGAGCGAAAGGACCTGATCCAGGCCCTCTGGAGAATATTGACCTTGAAGCTGAGCCTGCTCCTGTCTTCCCACAGGGATGCCCGTCTCGACAAGCTTGAGAAATACCAACTCGTGGCAAAGAAGATCCGCTCCGGACAGTGCCGTACCCGCCGGGATCCAACCGCACGACGGGGTTCACCATGAAAGGGGATATGACCAAGGAAGCGCTTGAATACCAACGGGCCCGGTGTAACCACTGGAATAATGCGGCCCGAAAAACCCCCTCCTGGGGAGGCTATTATCACCAGAGGCTGGCCCAGGTATATCAGTTTTTGGTCCCCCCCGGGCTGAAGGTGCTGGAAGTAGGATGCGGGACCGGAGACTTGCTTGCAGCCCTTGAACCAAATTTGGGCGTGGGTGTAGAGCTCTCGGAAAAAATGGCCTCCCTGGCGGCGCAACGACACCCCGAACTTCATTTCATTGTGGCCGACGCCCACCGCCTCTGCCTGGAAGAGTCCTTTGACGCCATCATTCTCTCAGACTTGGTCAACGACATCTGGGATGTACAAAGTCTGCTCCAGGAGATCACCAGCCTGACCGATTCCAGCACAAGGGTGATTCTCAACACTTACAGCAGACTGTGGGAAATGCCCCTTACCCTGGCCCAAAAACTCCGCCTGGCCACACCTATGCTTCCTCAAAACTGGCTCACCCTCGAAGACGTGAAAGGACTGTTGAAGCTGGCAGACTTCGAAATCATCAGGACCTGGCAGGAGATACTCTGGCCCCTTCCCACCCCGCTGTTTGGTCCATTTCTTAACCGATTTCTGGTAAGGATATGGCCTTTCAACTGTTTTGCCTTGACCAATTTTGTAATCGCCCGACCCATGCCCAAGACCTTGCCGCCCCCCAAGCCGCCTCCGGTTTCGGTGATCGTCCCGGCACGAAACGAGGCCGAGAACATCCACCACATTCTGCACCGTATGCCTGAAATGGGTGAGGGCACGGAGATCGTGTTTGTGGAAGGTCACTCCAGGGACAACACCTATGCCGTGATTGAGCGGTGCATGGCAGAGCATCCCGAGCGAAAGGTGAAGCTCTTACGCCAACCCGGTGTGGGCAAAGCCGATGCCGTTCGGCTGGGTTTCTCCCAAGCAAGGGGAGACATACTCATGATCCTGGACGCCGACCTCACGGTTCCCCCCGAAGACCTGCCCCGCTTCTACGATGTGCTCTGCTCAGGCAAGGGGGAATTTGTAAACGGCGTGCGCCTGGTCTATCCCATGGAAAAAGAGGCCATGCGCTATCTCAATCTCATGGGCAACAAATTTTTCAGCCTGAGCTTTTCCTGGTTGTTGGGCCAACCCATAAAAGACACCCTGTGCGGGACCAAAGTCTTGTGGAAATCTGATTATGATCGCATTTCAAAAAACCGGCCTTATTTTGGGGACTTCGATCCCTTCGGTGATTTTGACCTCCTTTTTGGCGCCTCCAAGTTGAATCTCAAGCTCGTTGAAGTGCCCATCCGTTACAGGGAACGCAAGTACGGCCAGACCAACATCCAGCGCTGGAAGCACGGTTGGCTGCTTTTGAGGATGGTCCTTTTTGCGGCCGGTAGAATTAAATTCGTGTAGGAGCTTTTGTATGACAACATCAATCCTGACGGCTTCGTAAAAAGTCCATCTGCCGCGTT
>CAZNLL010000211.1:0-3945 GCA_964573885.1 uncultured Desulfobacteraceae bacterium
CCGCATGGAGGGCGCCGAAACTCTTACTTAGACTCTTTGTGGTCAATAGGGCCATCATTTCCACCTCTTTCCAGACTCTTCTTCCCCCTCTAAGACAGGTCCAATTAGGTCCCCATCCCTCCATCCACACAATAGACGGAACCCGTCACATAGCCTGCCGCCGGCGTCGCCAGAAAATTCACCACTTCCGCCACTTCGTCGGGCTCACCCCCACGGCCCAGGGGGATGCTCGCCTCCATGGCCTTGATATTTTTCTCCGTAAGGTCGGCGGTCATATCCGTTTTGATATAGCCCGGGGCCACCACGTTGACCGTAATCCCCGCGGGACCCAGTTCTTTTGCCAAGGACCGGGTGAACCCGATCAACCCGGCCTTCACCGAGGTATAGGCCGTTTCTCCGGGCCATCCCTTGAGTCCCATAATGGAGCTGATGTTAATGATCCGTCCCCATCCTGCCTCTATGAGGTGGGGCAGGACCGCTTTAGAGCAGTGAAAGGCCCCATAGAGACCTGACTTGAGCACCACATCCCAGTGCTCGGGGGGCAGTTTCCGGAGGACCCGTGCCTTGTGGATAAGGGCGTTGTTGACGAGGATATGGATCCCCCCCATGGCCTGTGCTGCCTGCCCTACCATGGATGCCACTTCATCCATCACGGCCACATCCGCCTTGATGGCCAGACTTTTGGACCCCGTCTGTTCGACGGCCTTCACCACCTCCCGGGCCGCTGCGGCATTGGAGACATAGTTGACCACCACACGAGCTCCCTCCCTTGCCAAACGGATGGCGATTGCCCGGCCTATACCCCGGGATGATCCTGTAACCAGGGCGACCCTTCCTTCAAGAGAACCTTCCACTGCGACCTCCTTGTCTTATGATGTCTCTGTGTCGTCTTGGATTCCCGCCAGGTACTTGGCTATCTTCTTTTTGCCCTCCAGATCATACTCCGAGCGGATCCCGATCTTTTCCATGATGGGGGAGCCGCCCCCATGGACCCCTGCGTATTGACTCCACCCGGCCATGGCCGAACACGAGAAATCGGAAATAAAGCGGTAGAGCCGGTGAAGCTTCTCAGCAGATATATCGGGTTTGCGGCTGATGTACTTCTCCAGATAGGGTCCCGTCTCTGGGTTTAGCCAGTCTTCTTCAGGGGGAAGGGTTGAGGGCAGACCCCCTGAAATGGCATTGAGGATGTCGTATTCATGATAGATGTTCACCCCGGCCATATACCGGCCCGTATTGGAATACAAAAACTCCGGCGTATAGATCCCGGAGGAACTCTTCTTTGACCTGGCCGCGGCGGCAATCCCGGAGGCATAAACAATCTCTGCAATCACCATCAACTGGGTCAGTTCATCCATAATGTGGGGTGCCTTGCCCACGCCGTTGTATTCGGCAACCAGGGCCGTAGCGCCCAGGATGATATCCGTAATGGCGGGCTTGCATCCACAGTAAGAGTGACGGTGAAAACCTGCAAAGGTCAGGGCCAACCTTCCTGCGAATTCCCACTCCCCACACATGAAAACCCGTTCCCAAGGGACAAATACATCATCGAATACGACCACCGAGTCGGCTACCCCATAGAGATTGTAAGGGGCCTTTAGCTCTATCCTCGGCCTGGGCGCCACAATCCGGGAAATAATTTTCACCCCATCCGTGTCGGCCGGTATGGCAAAGGAGAGGGCCCAGTCTCCCTCGTCTTTGGTCATCGCCCGGGTAGGAATCACGAGGTGTTCATCCACATAAGGACCCATGGTAATGTGGTTTTTCGCCCCCCGGACCACTATTCCGTCGGGCCTCTTCTCCACCACATGGAGATACAAATCCGGGTCCTCTTGACCGGAGGGTCTCTGCTTTCTGTCTCCTTTCACATCGGTCATGGCCGTACTGCCCACCAGATCGTTAGCCTGGTAGTATTTTACAAACTCAAGGAAGTGATCATGGTATTCGGTCCCCTTGGCATCATCCACTTCCTTGCTCACCACGCCCATGGCATTTAGGGTGTCCGTGGCCATACACCGCTGGGCGCACCCCCCCACAAGATGACAGCAACGCCTCTTCATCTCCTGCTGGGTATAGAGATCCTCTATGCTTAGATTCAAGGAAGTAAACCGGTTGATGTCCTCCCCCGTCAAATGGCTCTTTGCCACCATAAAATCCTTTAAATCCGGATTATTGACCGAATCAAAGGTTATCCTTAGGGTGTTTATGGGAAGTTCCAATATGGGGTCATCGCGACTGATCTGCCTGCCGTGGGCATAGACATTCGGCTTCATCCTCCTAAGCCTTTCCACATATTCATCACTTGTCTTTAAAGCCATCCTTATCCCTCCTTGTTCTGATGGTTTCCTTTTAAAGGATTTATTTCCCCATTCCCCCGACCCCCAGGCTGGAGGTTACTCTATTCCCCCGGAGACCCTCAACACCTGGCCGGTCACATATTTTGATCTATCGGAAATCAAGTACCAAACCGCATTCAGCACATCTGAAATCTCTCCCAAGTAGCCCATAGGAATCTCGAGGGTTGCCCGTGAAGACAGGCTTTCCTCCATAGCCAGCGGTCTCACTCCCCCAATAAATCCTGGCATAATGCTGTTCACGTTTACGCATGCATCTGCCAGCTTTTCTGCCAGACCTTTTGTCAGGGCTTCCGTACCCGCCCTTATGGCCCGATATCGGAGGGGATCCGCATACTTGTCCCACGCCCAGGGGGCCAGATAAAGCACTTTCCCTGACCGTCTCTTTCGCATCTCCTTTTCAACGGCCCCGGCCAGGTCCTGGGCGCAGTGGTAATTATCCTGCAACTTTCTCCCAGACCGCTGCCTTTTGTCCTTATGGGTAAGCATCTCCTTGATGCTGCTTCCCAGATCATGAATGACCACATCAACGTGGCCGAAATCCTCAATGATCTCCCTGAATAGGCGCTTCGTGAGGAGACTTTTTCTTTCGGACCTATAGATCTTCGCCTCTTGCAACTTCTCAGGGCTTGCCATTGGATATTCCTTATACTCACGCAATCCCTCACTGGTTTGGATGGCGAGCCTCACTTTATTGGAGAGGAGAAAGAAAGAAATGGCCTTCCCCAGTAAACTGTCGCTGTTAAGGACCAAAACAGATTTTCCTTCCAGCTCGTCGAATTCCTTCTGCCCCCCTTTGTGGGAATTCTTCCCAGGAACCAAGCCGTTAAACGTAAGGTCAAGGATAGTCCTTTCCATTTCAAGTCGATCCACGTGTCCCCTAAGATGCCACCTTTTTACCACCCATGTCTCCGTCATGGACTTTATAAGATCGGCCGCAACCCGGGTGTTGACATCCCTGAAGCGTCCTCTCTCGACACCCATTTGCAGCACCTCTTCGATCTTACGAACACGAGCGCTTTCCCGCTTTAATAACGACTGCAAAAGGGGTTTATCCAGGACATGGGTCTCTCGGTACAAGAGCAGAATCGCATCCGACCAATCGTGCATAAGCTTAAACTCTGCCCTGACCATGCGGCGCAGTTTTTCCGCGGGATCCTCAATATTTTCTGTGCTCCGGTTGACTTCATTTAGGGCCAGGTTATTGATAAACTCGTGGATCAAAAAGAAAATGTCCTGCTTTGTCCTTATATAGTCATAAAAATTCCCATGACTGATACCTGCCTCCTCAGCCATCTCTCTGAGACTGGTCTTGTGGAAGCCTTTACGAGAGAAAAGCTTGATGGCCGCCAGGACGATCTGTTCCCGCCGCTTTTCCACCAATGCTTTGCTTTTTACTTTTGTGGGTATGACATACATAAATGAAGAGTTTTTTACTGCAAAAAAAGCAGGCTGGGTTTGATCGAATGTCTCTTCTTATTTTCCTGGCGTATCTCCAGCCTGGTATATGCCGAACAGGTACGGACCCCCTATTTGAACCGAAAGAGGTGTTTAATGGCATTCCATCCCATTTTACGCCTGAGGATGCCGA
>CAZNLL010000212.1:0-3918 GCA_964573885.1 uncultured Desulfobacteraceae bacterium
GCCAGGGAAGCTTTGTGACCTATGACGAAAAGACCAAAACCCTTTTCAGCAGCGATTTATTCGGAAGTTTTTCAACCAAATGGGAACTTGAACTGACCCTGGACGATGAATGCTTCACCTGCGAAGACTATGACCATTGCCCGAGGGGAAAGGACTATTGCCCTTTGCCGGACCTGATCGCCTTCCACAGAAAGGTGATGCCATGCAACCAGGCGCTGCGTTACGCAATGGGGAAAATCAGAGACATAGATATGGAGAAAGTCGCCCCTCAACACGGGAGTATTTTGACCCATAGGAGAGATATCTATTTCATCATAGAACAACTGGAAGGCCTGGATGGGGTAGGGATTGACGGTGTCATTCAAAGATCATATCCCTGAAAACTTGGCTTTAAAAGATCAAATAGGAGAAGGATCATGGGGGAGACCGACAAACTCTTGGTCAACCTTGGAAAGATTGAAAGGGGCCTGGCCAAGATTTACGAACACCTGTCCAAAAACGAAAAATTTTCCGGCCCCGTTCGAACCTTTTGGAGAACCATCATGAAAGAGGAACTTTTGCACGCCCAGGTATTTGAAGAGATCAGGGAAAGGGCGGCGAAAGACGATTCTTTTCATTTTGAGGCCGGAATCAGCATGCATGAATTAGAGGCCTTTGTGGAGAAGATCAACGCCCTTTTAAGAAGTACCATGACAGAGGATATCACAGAGGCGGAGGCTTACAGACTCGGCGCAAAGATCGAAACAGAGCTTGATGAATCAAGCTTTCTTAATAAAATCAGTGCCGCTGACGAGGCCATTGCTAAAAGATTAAAACAGGTTGAAAATGACACCAAAAAACACCGCATGATCATGATTAACCACATGAGAGGCATAGACTGACGCGACGTGATTGCACTTTACGGCTTCAATTTCCTCCTTCCTTTTTTGTTCAAGGCTTTCGCCGGAGTGCCAAACTTTTGACAGGTTTTCGTCTGTTTTGACCCCTTAGGATCTCCTGGAAGGGTGTTTTTCCCGGACCCCGGCCCGGGTGAGAGAGGTGGCACAGAAATTGCTGATTAGACCTGTCCAGGAGGGTCAAAATGATTCGTGTATGTGTTTACTGCAATGAGGTTTTTGGATGCGTGGGGTATGACGGCAAAAAATGGACCTGCAGGCAGTGCAAGTACAGCGACACCTGCGGGGTCCGGTTTGTCCCCAATCTGCCTGCCAGGGAAACGACCGGGGGGATTTGCGACTGGTGTTTTGAACATGCGGTCAACGCCCGGTACCATGAAAAACGGGTGGCTCAGGCAAAAATTGCCTAGGCACCCGGCTTATATGACCAGGGCCAGTTTCCCCACACTCCTGCCGGATTCCAATGCCTGGTGGGCCTTGGCCACCTGGGCAAAGGGAAAGGCGGTGATGGGCATAGCCGGGAAATCCCCCTGGCGTTCCATTTTGAGCAGGGTGTCCATGATGCGCCTGAAGAGCTCAACCCGGTCAAAGAGGTAAATCAGGTTAAAACCGCTTACGGTGCGATTGTCTCCGGCCAGTGCAAAGGGGTTAAAACGGGGCGTCCTGAAGTAATACCAGAGCAACTTGAAGGGGTTTTTGTGCCCGTGGGGGGAGAACATGGATGCAAAACCATATACCAACAGGCGGCCACCGGCACGCAGGTGCCGGTAGGAGCCCCTGAGGGTGGAGGCCCCGTTCGCGTCAAGGATCAGGTCATAGCCTTCCGGACTGATCTCTCGCGCCCTGAACCAGAGCTCCTGGCTGCTTTTATCGATCACCTCTGTGGCCCCGGCCTCTTTTGCGGGGGCCACCTTTTCAGGTCGACCCACCACACCCACGGAAAATTGACACCGCCCCTTGAGAAGGTGAAGTACGGCCGTGCCCACCCCGCCGGCCGCGGAATGAACCAGAACCCGGTCCGTCTCCCGGAGGTGCCCCACCTGGTGAAGGGCGTAATAAGCAGTGAGATAAACCACCACAAAGGTGGCGGCCTTGGGAAAATCCCAGGCAGAGGGCATGGCCCAGACATGTTCAGAGGGACAATTGACGACTGTGGTGTAAGCCCCAAAAAGGGTCGCCCCAAAGACCCTGTCTCCCGGGGAGAATCCGGAGACGCCGGTCCCCGCCTTTTTTACAACTCCCGAGAATTCAAGCCCCGGGCATAGGGGGTAGGCCCCCTTTGCCGCCTTGTAAAGCCCCAGGCGTACGGCCACATCCGCGAAATTGATCCCGCAGGCCTTTACCCCCACCTGGATCTCTCCGGGTTTGGGGTCTTCAATGGGGGTATGATCGACTTGAACGGCCCCATAACCACCCGGCCTGCGCACAAGGATCCTTTTTCGGGGAGAGGGCATGGGTGAGGGAAATCAGGCCTTACCGGCTTGGACCAGCCTGGCAAAGTATTCAAAGGACCGGTCGTAAGTGGCTTCCGCCTCTTTTGGAAAACAACAACCCGGGAGCTCTCTCATTTTGAGGTGATAAGATATGCATTCGCAACAAACCCCTTTCTTGGAACAGGGGTAGGTGCAGGTACAGTCTTGAAGGTTTTTTTCCTTGTTGCACTCCATAAATGCCGCTCCTTTTTATCCGCTTCCTTTTGTTTCAGCCTCCTTTGGAGGCCGATCCAGATTATCCAGGAATTCCCTGAACCACGGAGGATTGTACAAAAGTATATAGATGAGGAAAAGGGCCGTCAATGGTAAGAAAAAGACCAGGATATCCACGAGCAATATGCCCGCAGCCAGGAGTAACCGCTTTGTCATGGTCATGTCTGAATCCTCGGTGTTCAAGGGTTTTCATGTCGGGATTGGTGGCCGTTCCATTCCAGCTTATCAGATTGAGGCGATAAATGCCGGTTTTTTTGCTTGACAAGGGCTGCCAATAATTGAAGTTTTTGGACTTGAACATCTTTTTGGGCTGCAGGGATCGTGCGTTTTTCCGGCCCGGGCAAAGGGATGGAAGCCATGAGTACAAATCATGCCGACTGGTATGCCCTCCATATCCGGAGTCATTTTGAGCAAAAGGTCTACGAGGGATTGCAGAGTAAATCCCTGGAGGCCTTTTACCCCCGCGTTCAGGTGATGAGCCGGAGGAGGGACCGGCGCAAAAAAATCTTGACCCCCATCCTGCCGGGGTATGTTTTCGTTCACACCGACCTGGATCCGGAAGAGTATTGGCAGATCATCCGGACTATAGGTGTGGTACGCATGGTCGCCTTTAAGGGCAAGCCTGTCCCGGCCACAGAGGAAGAAATCCAGTCTTTGATGATCCTGGACGGTACGGACCGCACCGTCCAAAACCGCGCCTATATGAAAAAAGGCGATCGGGTGATGATCATGGACGGGCCCTTGAAGGGCCTCACAGGCTTTTACCTCCGACATAGAAGAAAGGGGCAGGGGGACAAGGTGGTGGTTTCCATCACCCTCTTACAGCGCTCCCTGGCCGTGGAAATAGAAGACTGGGCCCTGGAAAAGCTGCCGTGAAACTCACCCTCTATAAATACATCCTCCAAGAGATATGGCCCACCTTTCTGGCCACCCTCTTTGTCTCTGTGTTTATCATTGTGGCCACCCGGATGCTCTCCATTACCGAGCTCGTAGTGGCGCGCGGGGTGGGGGCGTCCCAGGTGTTGCTCATGGTGGGGTACTTGCTCCCTGATATCATGGTATTCGGGCTGCCCGCGGCCAGCCTGATCGCGGTGGTGGTGGCCTTTCTCCGCCTGTCTGCGGACAGTGAAATCATCGCCATGAAATCCTCGGGCATCAGTATTTATCAGATGCTGCCCCCTGTGGTGGTCCTCTCCCTGGTGGGTTTTTTGGTGGCCCTCTCTATCAGCATATGGGCCGTTCCCTGGGGAAACAGGTCTTTTAAGGATGTGATTTTCCAGATTGCCCAGTCCAAGGCGGACCTTGGGATCAAGGAG
>CAZNLL010000213.1:0-3864 GCA_964573885.1 uncultured Desulfobacteraceae bacterium
CTTTTAACCTCCGCACCATCAAGGGAGGAGAAAAGGATGAGGCGCTTCGGGAAAGGGGCCATCCTTTTCAAGAGCGCACACTGGTCTTTGACGTCCAGGTCCTTGAGGTATCCTGATCCAGGGGGGTGGGAGGCGGATTCTTAGGCGCCTTTTATGCAACAATGGGGTATGGTCATTTTTCCGCGATCAAGGCCCTATTGACAAATGGGGCATCTTTGGCGGCATTCCGCGCAAAGGAGGTGGAGATCACGGCAGAGGTAAATGTCTGTCATGCTCGTGCCGCAACCCTGGCATACGAGGGGATCGACGGCTTTCTTGATTGGATTATAGATAAAAGAAAAGGTTTTATGCTTTCCGGCCGCACGCATGCTGTAGAGTATTTTTACCGCGGGCGTGGTGATAAAGAGGATCGCACAAGGAGTAATCCGGATCCTGATGCTGTATTTCTTGAAAAGGTCATCCTTTTTTCTTTCCAATTCAAGGGGAAGTAACCCTATTTTTTCTTTACGGTCCCTGATGAGTTCATCGGAAAGCCCCTGTCTTTCGAGATTTGCCCTCATCTCCTTTTCCAATGCCCTGTAATATTCGTCCAGATGGCCTGCATCTCTCCTGAAACGCCTGGCCATGCTTTCCCTGAAAGGGACGAGCTCCTGCATGATGATATTCTGTGAGCGATCACGGAGCTGTTTTAACATCTTATGAACGGGTTTTTCGTCTCGCGGGATTTTCGTTCCCGTTTTGAAGATCTTATTTGCCGTGGAGGGCGTCTCGGCGATGCCGGGAATGAAAGCCCCTGTGTCATAGTTGAATCCCAGATGGATCATTCCCTCCTTCTGTTCGTCGCTCTGGGCCGTATAGCGGCAGGTAAGGATGAGATAATCCGTTCTGATGTTTGCGAAAGACTGAAACCGGACCAATAGTTCGTGAAAACGGAATTGCTCTTTGACCAAGCGATCGAATCCATCACTTTTCATATAGTCAAACTTGAGTTCACAGGCCAGCAAAGGGGCCTCGGCGCAAGCCGCCTTTATCATCTTATCTATCAGTGCAGAGCCGTAATGGATCGAATAAGCACCGTCGGTTTCATCTCGGGAATCGGACCTGATCCGGAGATATTCGGGAACCTCCAGAAATTCGGCCAATTCCTTCGGGAGGACGGCCTCCAGTTCATCGTTTTTGCCCTCCAGAACCGCCCCCCGGGCTTCGAGAAAATGTCCGGCAAACCGTAACAGTTCATTCCCCGGGTCAGAGTTCATAGTCCTCTCCAAAAAGCTTTTCATCCAGGGATTTTGTTTTTTCATAGCTGGTCTTGGCCCTTTTCAGCCTGGTTCCCAGCCGGTTAAATGCCTGGTATCTGTCCTGCCCGGAGCCCGATGCGAGCCATATTTCATAGAGCGTGTCGGAAAAATCATGCTCCCCCTCAATCCGGCCCAGAATCATATCGATTTCTCCGATCACCATCTCGAACATATTGATTTTCTTATCCAGGAGTTCAAGCATGTAATCTTCTATGCTCCCCGCAGCGCACAGGTTGTCAATGATCACCTCGTTCTCCTGCCCGATCCGGTGAAGCCGGCCGATCCGCTGCTCTATCTTCATGGGATTCCAGGGGAGGTCGTAATTGATCATTCTGTGGCAGAATTGAAGGTTGCGCCCCTCACCACCTATTTCGGTGGTCAGAAGGATACCTTTTTTCTCCCTGAAAAGCCCGATCTGTTCCTCCTTCATCCGGTTGTCCAGACCGCCGTGAAAAAGGGCATGGGGGATCTTCTTTCGTGTCAGGAATTCGGAGACATGATCGAGTGTGCCGAGATACTTGACGAAGAGAACCTTCTTGGTCCGGGATTCGCGGATGATTTCAAGAAGCCTGACGTCTTTACTGCTCTCCTCGATGCTCCGGCACATGTTAAGGATGGCCTGGATCTCCCCTTCATGGCCAAGGAGCACATCCCTTTTACCAAGCATTTTTTCCAGGGTAAGGCCGAGGGCACGCGGAGAAGAACCTGCTTCTTCGAGCAGGTTTTTAAGAATGAGCCGTTGACCATGACCGTTTGTTGCCGTGATATCCTTCACCAGGGCCGATATCCTCTCATAGAGATCAAGCTCTAAGGGAAGAGGCCGCACCCTTGTGGTCCGGGCGAATCGGGGAGGGATATTCACCCGGGCCAGGGCCCTCGTATTGCGTATCATGACCTGGCCGAGAAGCGTTCTGAGCCTGTCCCGGTTTCTCGGGTCCGTGGGATCGCCCCGGGTCATGAAATCCTTCCGGAAATCGGAAGCCGTTTTTAACTGGCCCGGCTTCAGAAGAGTGACCAGGTTATATACTTCCATCAGGTTATTTTCCACCGGTGTGGCGGTCAGCAAAAGCAGAAATCTCTTTTTGAGGGCGTTGACAAGTTTCCAGTTGAGGGTGTTGCGGTTCTTGAGATGGTGCGCTTCGTCCACGATCACCATGTCGTATTCCCTTTCGGTCACAAGAGCAAAATTTTTTCTTGATTTCGCGATGTTGATGGAGGAGAGGATAAAGGGTTTTTTCCAGAAGAAGGCTTCGTCCGTCCGGTAATGCGGGTCATTTGTGGATGGAAATTCGAGATCGAATTTAGTACGCAGTTCCTCTTGCCATTGAATCACAAGCGGCGTAGGTGTCAGGATGAGGGCGCTTTTTACCATCCCGCGTTGGATGTATTCCTTGAGGACCATAAGCGCTTCTATGGTTTTGCCAAGACCCACTTCGTCGGCAAGCAGGGCCCTGCCCCTGAAGCCCTTTAGGATCTTCCGGGCCGTCTCTTCCTGGTACCAGAAGGATCGGACCTGCCTCAAAGAGCGGAGAGAGACGAGATTTTCGAAGGTCTCCCTGAACCTCACCATCTGTGCCTCGAGGGCCAGTTCATAGTGATCAGGCGGCGCAACGACCTTGTTTACCAAGGCCTTTTCAAATGCCTGCGCATCCAACTCGACGGATATGCGGATCTCCGGGAGACGGGTGCCTGTTGCTGGTGGAGCAGGAGAAGAGGGAGGACTTGCCGCCGGGGGCCTTTTCTGTTCGGCCTTTTTTTCAGGAGAGGGCGGGATGTCTTCTTTTCTCTTTTTCGCCTTGATGCTTTCAGCGGCTTCGACTTGAAACTGGCAGTACCTTTGCTCCTGGACGAGAGACGCCTTAAGGCCCCTTTTATTCCGGACTTTCATGGCTGGAATAAGCGGAAGGGTCTTATTAATCAATGCCAGGGCCTGATCGTATTTTTTATCCATTCTCAGCAGGGTGCACAGGGTGGGCATCATCTCAACGTGCAGCAGACCCATGGAATGCAGGTTGATAAGGGCTTTCAGCTCCACGTCGGGCCTCTCCATCTCATGGCCGAGGCCGGCCAGGGCCCTCAAGAACTCCTCATTGGCCGGTTCCAGCCTCAAGGCCCTTTCCAAAAAGCCCAATGCCTTATCCAACTTTCCGCTGTCCCAATACCAGGTTGCTTGATAAAAGAGTAAGTCGGCTTTATCCCTTTTTGCGGCATGATCCAGTTTGCGGCGGCGCTCTTTGAGCTTTTTGTCTTTTTTGCTTTTTCTTTTCTGGGTTTTCCTGGAGGACATGGGAGAAAGTCAAACCTCTCCGGGGATGCTGAACCCCGTTGTTGCATAAAGGAAGGCTTAAGAATCCGCTCTTTTGCTTTCCTGGTCTTTAAAAGGCTCCTTTTAGCGCGTTAAATCTGGAATTCACCAGTAGTGACTTCCACGATCTGCCTGTAAATTGAGTCAACCAGCTGTTTTAATTCGAGTTTTGGATTAATCATGTCAATTCGTTTGCAACAACGGTGTGACCTTATTGTGCAATATGAGTGTTGTCCGGGGAAAATTCGGTCTATAGGCGAT
>CAZNLL010000214.1:0-3813 GCA_964573885.1 uncultured Desulfobacteraceae bacterium
ATCTGTAGCCAGTCCAAATACGCAGACACCCGGCTGGGGCCACGTACATATATCGTCGCTTCTACCCCCATCATTCGCCCCCTCAATTCAAGATCGGGAAAGTGTTTTATACCCTCCTGCCAGGCGGGCCTCGGGAAGGGTCCCCTGGCTCGGGGCGATACTCTAGTATTGGCTGGCCGGGTTGTCAAGATGAAAGGGGGTCCGGGAGTGGCCGGGAGAAAGGGAGACAGAGGGGAAAAGGCCCTTAATTTTCATGATTTGCGTTTTCTCCCGGCCCTGGATGAGGGTCCTCCGGGGGCCGAATGGAGTGAGTCAATAAGGTTGAAGAAATGAGTCCAAATGGGTCATCATAATCTGGGAATTCACCCACGTGGGCCGCGGCCGGGAGGGTGCATTTTTTTCTTGACACTCCCCTCCAATTTGTCTATAGACGTCGGTCAATATCTTGCGTGTAATTCCCCAAGAAAGTTAACGATTTTAAATACGAAGGGCGTTTTTTGGCCCTTTGTTGGCGGGAAAAAGCGTCATTATGAACCTGGAGAATCTCCTCTCAGAAAAGCGATCAAGGGTGATCAAAAAATGGCGTGAGGCCATCGTAAGTACCTACCCGGAGGGCACCCAGAGGTTTTTCAGGAAAGAGAAGGATCAATTCTCAAACCCTGTGGGCTACACTATCATGAAGGATGTGGAGGTCATTTACGACGAGCTCATAAAGGCAGGGGACCTTGAGAAGATCGCCACCTGTCTTGACAACATTATTAGAATAAGGGCCGTTCAGGACTTCAAGCCCTCTGCGGCCCTTTCCTTTGTGCTTCAACTCAAGGATATTATAAGAGAGGAATTGGAGGAGAAAGCCCCGGTTAACGGGCTTTCTGCTGAACTCGCCACCCTGAATAAGAGGATAGACGACATAGCCCTTCTGGCATTCGACATCTATTCAGAGTGCCGCCAGAAACTCTATGAAATCCGGGTCAACGAGGTCAAGAATCAAGTGGGCCGGTTGATGCAGCGGGCCAAATTGACTGTTGAGATCCCGGAGCAAGGGCCGGAGCTCTAAGACGGCAACTTAGGGACTGTCTTTTTGTTAGTGAGGGAGAGCCTATGAATTTTGTACTGAGTATCTTGTTTTCATCCATCGCCGTTTTGGTGGTTGTCTTGATCCCATGGATAGGTGTGTGGGCTCTGGATTTGCGGGTCTTTTTCGGGATTGTGGTCCCCTATGCGGCCATGGCCGTCTTTTTTGTCGGAATCGTGGTCCGGGTGATAGATTGGGCCCGTTCACCAGTGCCTTTCCGGATCCCCACCACCGCAGGTCAAGAGTGGTCCATGCCATGGATCAAGCGCAACCGGGTTGACAACCCCAAGGGCGTGTGGGGCACCATTGTAAGAATGATCGCCGAGGTGATGCTTTTCCGCTCCCTGTTTAGAAATACCAGGCTGGAATACCGGTTAAGCAAGGGAGCTCCCAAGATCGACTATGAGTGGGAAAAGTGGCTCTGGCTGGCCGCCCTGCTTTTTCATTACACCTTTTTCGTGATCTTTCTGCGACACTTCCGGTTTTTCATGGAGCCTGTACCCGGTTTTGCAAAACTCCTTGAGAGCCTGGATGGGTTCCTTCAAATGGGGATCCTCCCCTTTAACGGTCTGGGCGTTCCCGGGGTTTACATTACGGATATGCTCCTTATGCTGGCCGTGACCTACCTCTTTGTCAGAAGGCTTTATATTCCGCAAATGCGGTATATTTCTCTGCCTGCGGACTATTTCCCTCTCTTTTTGATCCTGGCCTTGGGCACCACCGGCATACTCATGAGATATCTTATCCGGGTGGACATTACGGCGATAAAGGAATTGATGATCGGGCTTTTCAAATTCCACCCCACCATGCCCGAGGGAATCGGGACCATCTTCTTCATCCATCTCTTTTGCATTAGCGTTTTGATCGCCTATTTTCCCTTTAGCAAGCTTATGCACTTTGCTGGCGTGTTTCTCAGTCCCACGAGAAACCTTTCAAACAACAGCCGTTTTGTCAGACACGTGAACCCCTGGAACTATCCTGTAAAGGTGCATACCTATTCGGAATATGAGGATGAGTTCAGGGATCACATGATTGAGGCTGGGCTCCCTGTAGAAAAAGGGGCTGAATCAACAGCAGACGCAGGAGAAAAGGAGTAACCATGGCAGACACCACCCCAAAACCAGAAGAGACCTCGCAGATTGAGCATAAGCCTCCTATTTGGAAGGGCTGGATGAGAGAGCCTGCCGAGCTCAGACCCGGCATCTATTGTTACGGCAGCAAGCCGAAAAACCTCGATACGGTGGGCATGCCGTACCCAAAGGATTGGAGCCCAACGGACGAGGACTGGAAACTGCCCGAGGATTGGCAAGACATCCTTCACGAGGGGTTCAAGGACAGGCTGAGCAAATTCAGGAGCTTTAAGCTCTTCATGGATATCTGTGTAAGGTGCGGTGCTTGTGCCGATAAATGCCATTTCTTTATCGGCTCGGGCGATCCCAAGAACATGCCTGTACTCAGGGCGGAACTCCTCAGATCCGTGTACCGCAAAAAGTTCACCACCGGGGGCAAGCTCATGGGCCTGTTTGCAGGGGCCCGGGACATGACCGAGGATGTGCTCAAGGAGTGGTGGTATTACCTGTATCAATGCACCGAATGTCGCCGCTGTTCCCTCTTTTGCCCTTATGGTATCGATACGGCCGAGGTGACCATCATCGGAAGGGAACTGACCAATCTGTTAGGGCTCAACACGGACTGGATTGCGGCGCCGGTGGCCAATTGCTATCGCACCGGAAATCACCTGGGGATTCAACCCCATGCTTACAAGGACATGCTGGACTTCTTTGCCGATGAAATAGAGGAGATCACCGGCATCCGGGTGGATCCCAGTTTTAACAGGAAAGGCGCCGAGATCCTGTTTATTACCCCCTCGGGGGATGTGTTCGCCGACCCTGGAACCTATACGGCTATGGGTTACATGATGCTCTTTCATTACCTGGAGAGTATGGGCCTGGATATCACCTGGAGTACTTATGCCTCTGAGGGGGGTAATTTCGGCTACTTTACCTCCCACGAAATGGCAAAGAGACTCAACGCAAAGATGTATGCAGAGGCCAAGCGTCTGGGGGTGAAATGGATCCTGGGCGGTGAGTGCGGGCACATGTGGCGTGTCCTCAACCAGTATATGGATACCTTTAACGGCCCGCCCGATTTCCTGGAAGTGCCCGTGTCTCCCATTACGGGAACGACCTTTGAGAACGCCAGGACCACCAAGATGACCCACATCATTGAATTCACGGCCGATCTGATCCGGCACAACAAGCTGAAGCTGGATCCGAGCCGGAATGATCACCTGAAGGTCACCTTCCATGACTCTTGCAACCCCGCCCGGGGCATGGGGTTCTTTGAAGAGCCCCGGTACGTCATCAAGAACGTATGCAACAATTACTATGATATGCCCATAAACACCATCCGGGAGCAGACTTTCTGCTGCGGGAGCGGGGCCGGCCTCAACGCGGGTGAGAACATGGAGTTGAGGATGCGGGGCGGGCTTCCCAGGGCAAATGCGGTGAGACATGTGCATGAGCAATACGGGGTCAACATGCTCTCCTGTATATGCGCCATTGACCGGGCGGTGTTCCCGGCCTTGATGGAGTATTGGGTCCCGGAGGTGGATGTCACCGGGGTCCATGAATTGGTGGCCAATGCCTTGGTCTTTGAAGGGGAGAAGGAGAGAACCACTGACCTGCGTGGGGAACCTCTCCCAGGAATGGAGGATGAAGAGGATGTATGACGGAGGT
>CAZNLL010000215.1:0-3745 GCA_964573885.1 uncultured Desulfobacteraceae bacterium
TACGCCGAGCGCCCTACCCGGATACAAGATCTAGTGGATGCGTACAACCGCATTATTGACCAGACAGAGACCGATCCGAGCTTAAAGATCACCCTGATTTGAAGGCCCTGATTTGGATACGTTTTCGTCCAAGAAGCGCAGCGCCATCATGAGGCGGGTCCACTCAAGGAATACAGGCCCTGAGAAGATGGTGCGTTCATTGTTGCATGGCCTTGGTTTTCGATTTAGACTCCACAGGAAAGACCTGCCAGGCAATCCTGATATTGTCCTCCCCAAATATTCGACGGTTGTTTTTGTCCACGGATGCTTTTGGCATCGCCATGCCGGATGTCCTCGGGCCACCACGCCCGCAGTCAATCAAGACTACTGGCTGCCCAAATTTGAAAGAACCGTCAGGCGGGACCGAAGAAATGTTAAAGAGCTTCAGAGGCAGGGATGGCATGTGATAATTGTATGGGAGTGCGAACTCCGCGATCCAGCCCGTCTGGCCAAAAAGATGAAAGAGGGCATTGTACCCTCCCTAATGTTTGATTCAATTGACATACCTTCTTTCAAAATGGCCGCTGAGCCGAAAAAGCGTTACCAGGGCGCAAAAGGTGAGCGCTGATTCGGAAAAATAGATGGATGGCATCAGACCCTGATCGAGGGCCTTCAGCAAATGAAAATGCTCCCCCAATTCCATGAGCGCAATATTTGCCAAGTTATTCGGCATATTTCATTATATTTGTTTTTTTTGCGTTGAAATTCACAAGATTAAGCATTTTGTCATGGATACGCGGCGTGCCTCTGCAACGGTGAGGGTTCCTGTTTCTACCACCCGAAAAAGGCGGCGATGTATTTGAGTGCGGTGAAAAGAATGACCCCGGCCAGCATCCATTTGATGGCGCTTGCCGGCACGAATTTCTGGCAGCGGGCCCCGAGATACATCCCCGCCATGCCGCCGATGCCGAACAACACCCCCAGGAGCCAGTCGGGGGCTACCGACAAATGGGGATAAAACGGGGCAATGGCCTGGTAGAAGGCGACACCCGCTACAGAGGTGACAAAGGTTCCCATGAGTGCGGCGCCGGCCACGGTATAGACCGGCAGCTTGAAGAAAGTGACAAAAAAGGGGGCGATGATGGCGCCGCCGCCGATGCCGTAAATACCCCCGACAATACCCACCAGGAAACTGAGCACGAAGATGGCCCAGAATGAAACATCGTACGTCTCGTCGTAAAAGGTATAGCCCAGGCGCTTCCAGTTGAAATGGGTGACCTTGATCTCCGGCAGAGCCTGGTCCGGTATGGCGCCTTGCCCGCTCTGGGACCGGGGTCCGCGCACCATTTGTTGAAAGCGCTTTTCGCTGTCCTCCTTACCGGTATCGTCTTTGGTTTTCTTCAGCAGATCCCGCACCATCTTAATGCCGATATACAGCAAAACGCCTGCGGCAAACAGCTTGAAGTGCCTGGGGTCCGGAAGATACTCCACACGGATGACCGCCCCCATAAAAACGCCGGGCAGGGTCCCGGCCACCACAATCCAGGTCAGGGGCCACATCATACGCCCTTCTTTGAAATAACGGTAGACCCCGCTGGGAATGGCCACAATATTGAACAGCTGGTTGGTGGCGCTCACCGAAGGGTGAGTATACCCCAGGAAGGTCATCTGGAAGGGGAGCAGCAAAAAGGCGCCCGAGACCCCGCCCATGGAGGTAAAAAAAGAGACTACAAAGGCCACCACCGGGGGGACCCAGGGAGACACCTCGATTCCGGCGGTTTCAAAAAGCATGGAATACTCCTTAACAAAATTCCTAAGCCGGACAAGCCGGAACCAAAAGTGTTAAGGTGTCAGTGTTCAGGTTTTAGAGTTCGGGTTTGCTGACACCTGACACCCGAAACCTGACACCTTATTGCCAATGAATCAAATAGCTTAACTTCAACAAAAAATCTTCGCTTTTTGCATAGAAGTTGTGATCTAAGACTCTAAACGGCGTTATGGGGTTTGGGTTTTGTTTGCTTTCAGGATCCCCTGTTTAAAGGATCCAGCGTCTTTCAATGTTCCGAAGGCTGATCAAAAACAGGACCACGCAAAAGGCCGTAAGGGCTAAAAAATCGGTCAAAAACGGCATTACATGGTTGCCATGGAAGGCCCCGTGGAGAATGTCCACGCCATACGTGAGCGGAAAACAATAGGACACAGGCTTCAGGAAGACGGGGAGGCGTTCGATGGGGAAAAAAAGCCCGCACAGAAAGATCATGGGAAAGCGGAAGAAGTTGGAAAAGGTCTGGGCCTCGAAGACCTCGCTCACCGAGACCGCGACAAAGAGCCCCAGGAAGGTGGAACTAACGGCGATAAGGACGATGGCCGGGACGGCGGCGCCCCAGACCACCTGAGAGAGGTCGGTGAGAAACAGCGCCATAAGGATGGGGACGAAGGCGTTGATTATTCCGAAGAGGATGGCGCCCGAGGTCTTGGCCAGCATCAGGAGTTTTAGGGGAATGGGCGCCAGGAGCAGCCGGTCAAAGGATTTCCCCTTCTTTTCAAAGGTGACGGTGACGGCAAGCAAAGAGGTGGTCCCGAAAAGGATGGAAAGGGCGACCACGCCCGGGACCAGGGTTACGATGTTTTCAAGGCCGCCGGACTTGATAAAGAACATCCCGGTCCAGGCCAAAGGAAAGACCAGCCCCCAGCTGATATTGGGCGGCTTGAGATAATAGGCCCGGAGGTCCTTGACAAAGATATTCCAGAAGGCGATCCGGTGTTTCATCTGCGGCTTCCCTTATTTTCTTTCTCGTCTTTCAAGGCATCCGCCTCAATCCCCGTAATCTGCACGAACACATCCTCCAGCGACAGACGCATGCGGCGCGCCTCATTGACTTCAACCCCTTGATCCTCCAGAAAACGCACCAGGGGTCCCACACGAACGGGTTCATCGGCCTCAACCCGAATCATCCCCCGGCCCGGGTCACTGAACGTCAGCTTTGGAAACTGGTCAACCAGTTCCTGTTTCAATCCCGCTTGTGCGTGTTCCACGGTCAGTTGAAGCACATGCTTTCCCTGGACAGGCGCAATGAGGTTTGACACCGTATCGGTCCGAATGATTTTCCCCTGCACGATGAAGGCGATCCGGCTGCAGAGTCTCTCCGCCTCTTCAATATAATGGGTGGTCAGAAAGACGGTGGTGCCGGTATGGTGCAGGTCCGCGATGAGCTGACGGATCTGCCTTGCGCTGGCCACATCAATACCGGTGGTGGGTTCGTCCAGAAAGAGGATCCGGGGTTGGTGGATGATGCCGGCGGAAATGGTGAGTTTTCGTTTCATGCCCTTGGAATAGCCGGCAAATTTTCGGTCCCCTGCTTCGGTTAGCCCGAATGTGGACAGCAGTTCATGGGCTCGGCTTTGGCGCTGATTTTTTCGCATCCCGTACAGGGCCGCACAGAAGGAGAGGTTCTCGAAGCCAGTCAGCTCCGGATACAGATTGCTCTCGTCCGGAACCACGGCCATCAGATGCTGGGCCGCCTTGGGATTTCGGGTGCAGTCGATGCCTGCGATGCGGATGCTCCCCGCATCCGGCCGGGCCAGGCCGGTGAGCATGTTAATGGTGGTGGTCTTGCCGGCGCCGTTGGGTCCGAGGAACCCGAACAATTCACCCTCCGACACCTCAAAGCCCACATGGGAAACGGCCTGGACCTCATCGAACCGCTTGGCCAGCCCCTCTACGGCAAGGGCCTTCATTTTTTTCCGGGCTTTGGCGCACAGGGAT
>CAZNLL010000216.1:0-3671 GCA_964573885.1 uncultured Desulfobacteraceae bacterium
AAATGGCAAAGACGTTGGAAGAAAGAGGGTTCCCCATAATCGACGTACATGGACACCAGGGGAATCTGAAACGATTGGTGGACGGGAGCCCCGGCAAGCTTCCCCCGATTACCAAGCAACAGATCGCCCTTGAAAAGTACTTTAGGAAGCATGAACTCACACCCGAACAATTGCTCGACAGGCTTCCCACGGAGGAGGAGATGCTCGAAACTTTCAGGACCTATGGCGTCCACTTCTGTGCCTGCGCATGGACGGCGCCCACGGCCCAGGGAGAAATCGGCCAGCCCAACGACTACATTTATGAACTCTGGCAGAGGAACCGTGACATCTGCCTGGGTTACTGGGCCTGCGTGGATCCTTGGATGGGTGAGGAGGCCTTGCGCGAGGCGGAGAGAGCACTGAGGGATCACAAGGCCCTGGGCATAAAGTTCCAGCAGCCCTCACAGAAATTTCGCCTTTCCGATACACGGTTTTATCCCCTCTGGGATCTTATTGCCAGCTATGACGGCTTCATTCAGTGGCACGGAGGGTACACCGGGGTCGGTACGGGCATGCCCGGAGGGGGAGGCATCAAGGTATTGGAATATTCCAATCCGGTGGATGTGGATAACGTGGCCGCGGATTTTCCCAAGCTCCGGATCATCTTGATGCACATCTCGGACCCCTTTACCGAGGCGGCCGAGCTGGTTTGCATGCATAAGGGCAATGTCTTTCGCGAGACCTCCGGTGCACTGCCCAGGTATATTCCCGAGAGGATGCTCCACGATATCAACACCCGGCTGAAGAAAAAATTCATGTTTGGCAGTGAATATCCTTACTTCCGCCTGGTGGAGGACATTCTTGAAGGGTGGGAGAACGACGTGACCTTCCGTGAAGGCGTAGAGCCGCTCTTTTTCTACCAAAACGCCCTGCGGATCCTGGGTGACAGGTTTGAAAACGCAGGCGCCGACCTAAGCCCCTGGAAAGACCTGATGTAAAGGAGAGTCCGATGAACGGCAGGAAGGTTGAGGAGCTTGTTGAACTCCAACGACAGGTAAGGCGGGGCGGAAGTGATAAGGCCGTCGAAAGGCAGCACTCCCAGGGGAAATTGACCGCCGAGGAGAGGATCAATCTCCTCTTTGACGAAGGCACTTTTGTGGAAATGGATATGTTCGCCCAGCACCAGTGCCATGATTTCGGCATGGAAAAGAAGCGGCCTCATCGGGACGCCGTGATTACAGGTTTTGGAGAAATCAACGGCAAGAAGGTCTTTGCCTATGCCCAGGATGTCACGATTATGGGAGGGTCGGTGGGGTTTACCCATGCCCGGAAGGTGGTCCAGCTCAAAAGAATGGCCAGGCAGACCAAGACCCCTGTAGTGGCCCTGCTGGATTCCGGTGGGGGACGGATACAGGAGGGAAGCGGTGCCTACAGTCTGATTTTTTATGAGGACATTATTACCTCCGGGATTGTCCCCCAGATATCGGCGGTCATGGGCAATTGCGCGGGAGGTGGGGTCTACTCGCCGGCCCTGACCGATTTCATATTTATGGTGGAGGGCACAAGCCAGATGTTTATTGCCGGACCCCGGGTCATCAAAGAGGCCACCGGGGAAGAGATTACCATGCAGGAATTGGGCGGGGCAAAGCCGCACAGCGAGATTTCAGGACTTTGTGACTTTGTGAGTCAGGGAGATGAGGCCTGTCTCCAATCGGTAAGAAAGCTCCTCACCTACCTGCCTTCCAGTTATGAGAAAAAACCCGAATGGATGGATACGGGTGATGATCCGAACCGTCGTGACCAGGGGCTGGAGGAAATCATTCCCGACAATCCCCGTACGCCCTTTGATATGCACAAGATCATTAAACCCATTGTGGACAACGGGGAGTTCCTGGAAGTCAAGAAGGGATTTGCCAAAAATATTATTACAGGCTTTGCCAGGATCGGCGGGTATTCCGTGGGCATTGTGGCCAATCAGCCCATGTTCTATGCGGGCTGCCTGGATTGCGACGCCTCTGACAAGGCCGCCAGGTTCTACAGGACCTGTGATTGTTTCAACATCCCCATCATTACCGTGGCCGATGTCCCGGGGTATCTCCCCGGGGTAAAAGAGGAATACAAAGGGATTATCAGGCATGGTGCCAAGATGCTCTATGGGTATACCGAGGCGACCGTGCCCAAGATAAGCCTGGTGGTGAGGAAGGCCTATGGTGGTGCCTTTGCGGCCATGGGATCAAAGGGCATGGGGGCGGATGTGGTGATTGCATGGCCCACCACCGAGATGGCGATTATGGGCCCGGAAGCGGCGGTCAGTATCCTTTACCGAAAGGAGATTGAAGAAGCCGAAGAAAAAGAGGCCTTTGTAAAAGAAAAAATCAAGGAATATCGAGAGACATTCAGCACACCCTATTTTTACGCGTCCAGGCAGGATATTGATCTGATCATCAGACCCGAAGAAACCAGGCCTTGCCTGGTTAGGATGTTGGAAACCCTCAAGGACAAAGATGAAATGCGAGAAGGCCGAAAACACGGAAACACCCCCTATTGACGACAATGCGGACAAGGGGCGGAAAGGTTTTAAAAAACGGAGGATGTGAATGGATTTTGAGCTATCAGAGGAACACCTGATCTTTCAGGAAGCAATTCGAAATTTCGCACAGAAGGAGATCGCTCCTTTGGTGGATGAGGCAGAGGAAACCAATGTCCTCCCCCAAAAGCTCTTTAAGATGCTGGGGGAAATGGGGTGTCTGTGTCCCCGTTATCCCATAGAGCTGGGGGGCGGCGGTGGGGACAAAATCATGGAATGTATCATGGCCGAGGAACTTAACAAGGTCAATGCCGGCATTGCGGCCTCGCTTATGGTCCAGGGCGGTCTCGCCACGGCCCCCATCTATCATTACGGATCCGAGGAACAGAAAGAGCGGTTTCTTGTGCCGGCCACCAAGGGCGAAAAAATCGGCGCCTTTGCGCTGACCGAGCCGAATTCCGGGTCTGACGCGGCTTCCATTAAGACAAAGGCCGTCAAAGACGGTGATGATTACATCCTTAACGGGACAAAGATATTTATTACCAACGGCCCTATCTGCGACTACGTGATTGTGGCCGCCTATACAGACCCTGGCAAGCGAGGAGAGGGAATCAACCTCTTTATTGTAGAAAAGGGGAGGGAAGGTTTTGGCGTAGCCCGTAAACTGGATAAGGTGGGAAACCGGTCCATTGAGACCGGTGAATTGTTCTTTGAAGACTGCCGGATCCCTGCAGAGAACATGATCGGGGAAAAGGAAGGGGGCGGCTTCAGCCAGATCGCTGACACCCTCATATCAGGGCGTATTACCTATGGAAGCCGATGTACAGGTACGGCCCAGGCGGCCTTTGATCTCACCGTACAGTATGCCAAGGAGCGGATTCAGTTTGGAAGACCCATCATCAAATTCCAGGCCACCCGATTTAAGCTGGCAGAGATGGCCACGAATATCGATATCATGAGAACCTATACCTACCGGGTAGCCCTGATGTATGATCAAGGCAAAAAGGTGAGAAAAGAATCCTCTATGGTGAAACTTTTTACCGCAGAGACCCTGCAAAAGATCCTGGCCGACTCCATGCAGATCCACGGGGGGTATGGATATATGATGGAGTATCCCATCCAGAGATATTGGCGTGACGGTCGTCTCTTCACCATCACTGAAGGA
>CAZNLL010000217.1:0-3642 GCA_964573885.1 uncultured Desulfobacteraceae bacterium
TCATAGAAGGCAGGATGCAGAATGCTTAAGCGCCTTTTATGCAATAACGGGGTTAGCTCAGACTCTCAGCCCCTGTCCCCCCACCACCGTGAAGCCTTGAGCGGGAGACGATACCTATTGCCTTTTTTTGAAAGAAAAAGGCCCCTTTCCGATGGGGCCTTTTCTCCTTTGATCCTCTCAAAACCTTGCTACGTCAAAACAGGGGCCATATCAGAAAGGCCACGGAGGTGATGACAAAGTAGACAAAGAACACCAACAAGAGCCAGCCCATGATCTCCCTAAACTCCAGTTTGGCCACTGCCAGCATGGCGATGGCCCAGAAGGGCTGAATCATGTCCGTCATCATATCACCCCAGGCATAGGCGACCACTGTTTGATGGGCGGCCACGCCCAGTTCTTTGGCCGCGGGCAGCAGGTAGGGAGCGGTTACCGCCCACTCCGAACCCCCTGAGGGAATGAGGTAATTGAGTAATCCCGCGTACCAATAGGTTATGAGCAGGAAGGTGCTTCCACTGCAAATGGTCACAAAGGCCTTGGTGAAGACTGTAGCCAGGGCTGTGTACTTGAAGAGGCCGAAGATGCCCGCATAAAAGGGGAACTGGATGACGATCCCCCACACGGCCTTACCCGCCTCTTCAGTGGCCTTGAGAAAACTCCAGGGTCTCCAGTGGAAGAGAACCCCCAGCATCAGGAAAAAGAGATTGATATTATTGAGGTTAATCGCCTTGGCAAATCCTACCTCACCGATCTTCCAGCCCAGCCACCAGAAACCTCCTGCAGCAATGATCACGTTCCACCCCCACCACCAGTTGGCCCAGGTGGAAAAACTACCCCATTCTGCAGGCCGTGGCGGGGCCTCATAGAGCTTCAATTTATCCGCCATCTCCGGTTTCAGTTTAAAGGTCTTCTCCTCAGAGGGGTGCATGAGCGACATAAGGGCGGTGACCACGAAAAGCACAATAATCACCAGAATGAGGTTGTAGGCGGAGAATATGGTTTGGGTGGTGGAGATGGTATCCGGCAGGTAGCCTCCCTGGATCAGAAAGTTGTTGGGCGTGTTCACGAGCAAAGGGGCCGACGCGGAAAGCCCGGCATGCCAAGTGCACCCCAAGCCCAGATAGGCGGCCGCCACCAGGAGACGGTAATCCACTTTGGGGTTGTTCTTGACGATATAGAGGGCGAGCATGGCGCTCCCGATCAGGCTCAAGCCCCAGTTCAACCAAGCAATCAGCATAGAAAAAAGCGCCATAATCATAATGGCCTGCCAGGGCTTGTCCCGGTTGGCCCAGCGGGAGATGCCGTCAAGCAGGGCCCGGACCGGCGGAGAGCAGGCAAGGATATACCCTGTCATCATAATGAGGCACATCTGCATGCCGAATTTTAGGAGGATCCAGAAACCCTTGCCCCAGGCCTGGACCGCCTTGGCAGGGCCAACATCCCCCCAGATGAGGGCCATAATAAAGGTGATGATGCTCAAGATCCACACAATGACCAGGGCGTCGGGGATCCATCTTTCCGTCCAGTTGGTCAGCCCTCCACCCCAAGACTTAAGAAAGTCAAGCCCCGATCTTTCATCACTGTTGGCCATAATAAACCTCCTCTATTAGAAGTTATTACCAACCTGTTAACCCTCTTTCCTTTACAAATATATGCGCCGTGCTCTCTCCCTATCACCCCCTTCATTTTCAGACAAAAAAACCCTGGAACGGATCTACCGCAACAGGGTTGTTTCAACAGATGCCTCCACGGGCAAGCCCTCTTTAATCCAGAGTTTTTATATTAAGGATATAAACCGGGCTGACAACGATATTTTTGATAATAAAAATCACTAAATTTGTCAATAAAAAATATCTTTGATAAAAAGAAAATATCATAGGCCATTTTTACCCAAAAATGCTCCAAACTGCTACAAAAGCCTTGATAATGGAGGGTAAAAAACACTTTGATTTCATGGGGCCTTTCCACTAGATTTGGGGCACCTTTGAGAGGGGATCGGAACCCGGCATCACCACATCCAAGACCATGTCCCGCGCCTGACGTCTGGCACGGGGAAGGGGATAAAAACGAATGGATAAGGAAAAGAAGAAATCCATACTCAGAGTCATGTTGAGCAGGCGCATGGTGGTCGCTCTGCTTATGGGCTTTTCTTCCGGCCTCCCCCTTCTCCTGACCATCACCGTATTGCAGGCATGGATGAAGAAAGAGGGTGTGGATTTAACCGTCATCGGGATGATGGCCCTGGTAGGCCTTCCTTATACCCTGAAATTTTTATGGGCGCCTTTCTTGGATCGTTTCACACCCCCCTTTCTGGGTCGTAGAAGGGGATGGCTCCTTGTGGCTCAACTGGCTCTGGCCTTATCCATTTCCAGCCTGGGCATGACCGACCCGGTAAGTCATCCGTGGATGGTTGCCTTTGTAGCCTTTTTGGTAACCTTTTTTAGCGCCTCTCAGGATATCGTGGTGGATGCCTATAGAAGGGAAGACCTTCCCGACGATGAGCTGGGTCTGGGCTCTTCCCTGTATATCAATGGGTACCGGGTAGGGATGCTTTTTGCCTCCGGGGGCGGTCTGATCATGGCTGACCACATTCCCTTTTCCATGGTGTACCTGATTATGTCGGCCTCAATGCTTCCCGGAATCATCACCACCCTTCTCACCCCTGAGCCGGAGTTGAGTGCGGGAGTGCCGGAGACGTTGAAAAACGCGGTCCTTGATCCCCTGGTGGAATACTTCAGCAGACCGCAGGCGGTGTGGATACTGGCCTTTATCCTTTTCTACAAGATCGGCGATACCATGGCCAGCGCCATGACCACCCCTTTCTACCTTGATATCGGCTTTTCCATGACGGAAATAGGCGCGGTGGTAAAGCTCTTCGGATTCTGGGCGATTGTGGTGGGCAGCCTCATTGGAGGCGTTATGATGATCCGCCTGGGAATCAACCGTTCCCTGTGGATATTCGGGTTTCTTCAGGCCCTTTCCACGGCCTGCTTCGTCATCCTGGCCCGTATGGGCCATAGCCTCCCTGTCCTCTCCGGAGTCATCGCCTTTGAAAACCTGAGTGGCGGCATGGGCACAGCGGCCTATGCCGCCTTTATGGCCAGCATCACCAACAAGCGCTTCACAGCCACCCAGTACGCCCTCCTAAGCAGTCTTATGGGTGTTCCCAGGGTGATCGCATCCGCACCGACCGGATTCCTGGCCAAGGTGGTGGGCTGGCAGGGTTTCTTTATTTTGTGCACTCTCATCGCCATCCCCGGTATGCTGCTCCTATTGAAATTTGCGCCCTGGAATGCCAAAGACGCCCCGGACAGGACATGGTCTCCCTGCCATTCACCCTGAAAAGCGCGGATTTCAACCTAAGAGGCCCTCTCCGCGGAGATACCCGTAATCCCGGCATTTGATTTGCCCCTTGTCTTCTGGTATATTAAATTTTTGTAAAATTTATGAAAAAGGCCCGGTTTCAGTGACCCAGGCCTATTATGAGTGTAAGGATACCTTTTCTGAAATGACTGGAGGTAGACTTTCGCCATACCTTCGCACCCTTCGGGTACTCAGGCCAGGTCCTTCGGGGCGGGTTCCCGGTGACAGGGTGTTACAGATAAGGGTCCCTCCTTACCCGACTTTTTGTGACCTTTTTAAAGG
>CAZNLL010000218.1:0-3555 GCA_964573885.1 uncultured Desulfobacteraceae bacterium
GTCCTTATTTTTAGTCCTCTGAGTTGTTCGACACTTCCGACTTATGGACCGGATCCAAAAGTCGAAGCCGAAACCGGCCTCTTTATCCATCCCCCCGTAGTTTCTTCATCCCCACACGGGCGGCAAGAGCTACAGGATCCCACACGGGGGAGTAAGGGGGGGCGTAGCTCAAATCCAGATCAGCCACTTCCTCCAAAGTGAATCCGGCGTGAAGGGCCGTTGCCAGGATATCAATGCGCTTGGCGGCCCCTTCCATTCCCACGATCTGTCCCCCCAGGAGCCTTCCCGTGCCTTTTTCGGCCAGCACCTTAACGGCGATTCCACCGGCCCCCGGATAATATCCGGCCCGTGTTTTGCTCTCAATAACAGCGGAAACATATTCCCTCCCCGTCTGTTGGATCTCCTTCTCCTGGAGACCGGTTCGGGCCACTTCCAGGGAACATATCTTGCTGACAGCGGTCCCAACCAGACCCGGAAAAGCCGCATACCCGCCGCCTATATTGGTCCCTGCCACCCGGCCGTGTTTGTTGGCCACGGTACCCAGGGCGATGGTCACGGGACGTCTGCTTAAAAGATGAAAGGATTCTGCACAATCTCCTCCCGCCCACACGTTATCGGTCCCCGTCCGCATGGTGTGGTCCACTTCCACGGCTCCCGTCACACCCAGTTTTATCCCCGCTTCTTCGGCCAGGGCGGTGTTGGGCTTTACACCCATCCCCAAAATGACAAGATCGGCCGGTAATGTTCTCTTGTCGGTTATCACCTGTTTCACACGATCCGCACTGAGTTCAAAGGCCTCGAGACTCTCCTCTCTGTAAAGCTTTACTCCCACGTCCATGAGCGCCTCCGAAACCCTTCTCCCCATGTCCGGGTCCAGGGTCCCCATAACCTCCGGGGCCCTTTCTATAAGGCTTACATCCATTTTCCTTAAAACCAAGTTTTCCGCCATCTCCAGTCCGATGTACCCCCCACCGATAACCACCGCGCGTTTGGGTTGGATCTCTTCAACAAAACTTATCACGTCCAGCCCGCTTTCCAGGGTTCCGACTCCGAAGATGCCCCGGGCTTCTATGTTCTCCACAGGCGGTTTGAGGGGGAGGGCACCTGTGGCCATCATCAAGTGATCAAAGGGTTCCCACCAGGTTTTTGGGTTACCCTGTTCTTGAAGGTGTACCCTCCCTTGTTTCAGGTCGACCTCTTTCACTTCATGAAGCACTTTTACGGCAATGCCCTGCTTTTCCCACAACTCCTCCGGTTCCCGGGCTATGAGCCGCTCCACACTATCGACCACCTGGCCGATAAGATAGGGAATCCCTCAGGGGGCATAGGAAATGTGCATGCCTTTTTCAAATACTTTAATCTCCAGGTCCTTGTTGAGGCGCCTGGCCTTTGCCGCAGCCGTCATACCGGCCGCGTTACCCCCGATAACCACGAGTCTTTCTAGTGCCATGGATTCCACCTCCAAATAACATGTTTATCTCAAGAAAATTTTTCTCTGCATTATTAGACCAAGGGTGAGTTGAGCAAAACGTGTCTTTAAAAGTGTAAATGAGATCGGCGCAGCATGGAAATGGGGTAAACCGCGTATTTTGCAGTAAAATGGAATGTAGATATAACCGCTTTTACGAGGAGATCACCTTAAAATAATCCGAGATCTGAACCGCCAAATACATGATTTTAAGTATGGCTTTTTGGCCGGTGACTATGTGTAATAGTTGAGAATTCCCTTACGGGCTTCAGGTAACCCATCATTTCAGCGACGTATATTCAGGAGGCTGTTCTATGGAAGATATCAACGTGGTGATTGCCGGTTCCGCCGGTGAAGGTGTCCAGACCATCGGAGATATCCTGGCGGAGGTCGTTTCCGCCCAGGGGTATGCTGTTTTCAGCTGGAAGGAGTATGAATCCAGGATCCGGGGTGGGCAAAACAGTTATTCCATCCGAATCGGTGAAAACCCTAAAAATGCCCCTTTGACAGGGGCGGATGTCTTGCTATGCCTGAATAAGGGTGCCGTCAAAAAGTATAAACCCCTTATCAAGGAAGGGGGCATTCTGGTGGCGCAGGAAGCGGAGGAAGAAGAGATGATCGCTGTCCCCCTCACAGATATCGCCAAAGAAGAAATAGGAGACAAGGTCTATGCCAATACGGTCGCCCTGGGGGTCCTGATCGCCGTACTTGGAATGGAACTGGACAGACTGAAGAAGGTTCTTGAAAACCGTTTTTCGGCAAAAGGAGATCAAGTCATCCAGGACAACCAGGCCGCTGCGGAGAAAGGATTCCAACGGGCGGACCAGGACTGCAAAGATCGCTGCCCGTGGACCCTCCCTAAAAGAGATGAAACCTTTTACCTTGTAAGCGGCAATGAGGCCATTCCCTTGGCGGCGGCCTTCTCCGGGTGTCGCTTTATGGCCGCCTATCCCATGACCCCGTCTACCGGGATCATCACCTTTCTCACCAAAGAACAGGAACGCCTTGGGGTCTTCACCGAACAGGCGGAAGATGAAATTGCCGCTATAAACATGGTCATCGGGGCCAGTTATGCAGGGGTTCGAGCCATGACGGCCACCTCCGGGGGCGGGTTTGCCCTGATGGTGGAAGGAATAAGTCTCGCGGGGATGACGGAGACACCGATAGTCCTGGTTTTGGCCCAACGCCCGGGACCCGCCACCGGTCTTCCTACCCGGACCGCCCAAGGGGACCTTCTTTTTGCCGTAAACGCCGGTCATGGAGAGTTCCCCAAACTGGTCCTCGCTCCTTCTGATGCCAAGGATGCCTTTCACAAGACGGTCCGGGCATTCAACCTGTCGGACAAATATCAGATCCCGGTCATTATTCTGACGGATCAGCTTTTGGCCGACGCCCACTTCTCTATAAAAGACTTTGACCTGGATAAAGCCCATCCCGAGACCCATCTGGCCGATCCTTCCGGCATAGAAAAATACGGCCGTTACCAGGAAGCCCAGGGGGGGATCTCGGCCCGCCTCCATCCAGGACAGAGCCATCACCTGGTCTGTGTGGACAGCGACGAGCATGACCAAAAGGGGCACATCACCGAGGACTTGGCTCAAACCGCAAAGGGTATGGCCGAGAAGCGGATGGCCAAATACCAAGGACTGAGAAAAGAGGTGAGCCCCCCGGAGGAGACGGGACTGGACGAGGCCGGCACCGTCCTCATCGGATGGGGCTCGTCCAGGGGAGCCATCCTGGAAGCGACGGATCTCTTTAAAGGAGAGGGCAAGGACGTGGGTATGATCCATTTTACAGAGCTCTGGCCCTTGCCGGATTATACTTTCCCCCCAAATAAAGACTACTGGACGGTGGAGAGCAATCTTTCAGGTCAACTGGCCAGGCTCTTGAGATCGGAGTATGACCTTAAAATCAAGGGGACCCTGAGCCGATACGACGGGCTTCCCCTCACGGCAGAATATATAAGGAGGACTTTTAATGGCTGAGGTAAAAGATTATCAGAGTGATGCCGAGATCCAGTGGTGCCCCGGATGTCCCAATTTTGGAATCCTCCAGGCCTTTAAAAAGGCCTTCGTGGAATTGCAAAG
>CAZNLL010000219.1:0-3548 GCA_964573885.1 uncultured Desulfobacteraceae bacterium
AACTTCTTTGACTCTATTTATATCTCAAGGAAGTCAGTGCGGTTGCAGCAACCAGGTCAAGATATCACGAAAAGCGTTAGCAGTAAAGGCGTCGGAGAAGATACTATCGCTCATGGAGTTCCTCGCGCCCGGGATACTTCTTACCGCACCGCTTTAATTCGCGAGGGGCCTCGGAAAAACAGTACTGCATGGCTGAGTGGTAATCTTCCTCTCTGCGCCTCTTTTCCCGCAACATCAGCATGTATATCATATTGATATTTGAGTAAACTTTGGTATTATGTGTTTAATTTGCCAAGGGAATAGATAAATTTAGCAATCCAGCCTGATTTCTAGTGCACAGGACGCGGTCATAGCTCTGACCACCTATCTTGGTTCAAAGAAGGAAAAATACATGAAGGAACAATCGGCCGAAAAAGGAACCCGAAATGCCCCGCCCCAGGGAAATCTGGGAACCTTTCCCGGCGTATTTACGCCCAGCATTCTGACCATCCTCGGCATTATCCTGTTTATGAGGCTGGGCTATGTTGTCGGAAACGCCGGGTTGGGTAAGGCCTTGACAATTATAGGTCTTGCAAACGCGATTTCGGTTCTCACCAGCGTTTCCCTCTCTGCCATCGCCACCAATCTCAAGGTCAAAGGCGGTGGAGATTACTATCTTATTTCACGTACTCTCGGCGTGGAATTTGGCGGCGCCATCGGAATCGTGCTCTTTCTGGCCCAGTCTGTGTCTATTGCCTTTTACTGTATCGGTTTCGGCGAAGCCGTATCTACTCTCCTGCCATGGGCAGGAAAAGGTTTGCCCCAGATCGTCGCAGCCCTTGCCGTGTCGTTTCTTTTTATCTTCGCCTGGATGGGGGCGGACTGGGCCACCCGGTTTCAGTATGTGGTTATGGGTATCCTGGCTGCCGCCCTTATTTCATTTTTTACCGGCGGGCTGGCCAATTGGGATCCCGCCACCATAGCTCAAAACTGGAAATCACCTCCTGGAAGTCCCGGTTTCTGGTTCCTCTTTGCCATATTTTTTCCTGCGGTCACAGGATTCACCCAGGGTGTAAGCATGTCCGGGGATCTTAAGGATGCAGGCAAAAGTCTTCCCCGGGGGACCTTTATGGCCGTGGGGATTTCCATCATCGTCTATTTTGGAGCCGCGATCGTTTTCGCCGCGGTTTTGCCTTCCCAGACTCTGGCCGGTGATTACGCGTCCATGGAGCGAGTGGCCATCGTAGGATTCTTAATCCCGGTGGGGGTTGTGGCAGCCACCCTTTCATCGGCCATGGCCTCTTTCCTGGGTGCACCGAGGATTCTCCAGTCCCTGGCAGGGGACCGCATATTTCCATTCCTTTTACCCTTTGCCAAGGGGTCAGGGCCGACCGCCAATCCCCGCAGCGGAGTCTTACTATCCACCTGTATCGCCTTTCTGACCATCGGTCTTGGAAAACTGAACATTATTGCCCCGGTGGTTTCCATGTTCTTTCTGATCTCTTATGGCCTTCTCAATTATGCAACATTTTATGAGGCCCGGGCCGCCAGTCCCTCATTCCGCCCCACATTTAAATGGTTTGACCCCCGCCTGAGTCTTTTGGGCTTTCTCGCATGTCTCGGGGCCATGCTGGCCATCAATCTCCCGGCCGGTGCCGTCGCCATTGCCATCCTTTTCGCCATTCATCAGTATCTCAAACGAACCGCGGGACCGGCCCGCTGGGCCGATAGCCGTCGATCCTATCATCTTCAGCGGGTCCGGGAGAACCTCCTTTCAGCGGCATTGGAGCCTCAACATCCCAGGGATTGGCGTCCACAGATCCTCGCCTTCTCCAATGATTCCCGGAGACGCGTTCAACTCCTCCGGTTCGCTTCCTGGCTGGAGGGAGGGAGTGGCCTGACTTCCGCGGTGAGAATCCTGGAGGGCGAGGGGATAAAGATGCTTAAACTCAAAGAGGAGGCCGAAGATGAACTGAGCCGAGATATCGACAGCCATGGGCTGAATGCCTTTCCTCTCGTGGTGGTGGCCCCGAAACTCTCTATAGGGGTTCAGATCCTTGTGCAGGGGTTCGGGGTCGGTCCCTTGAAGGTCAATACCATTCTGCTCAACTGGCTCGAACAACTTCCTAAGGGCATTCTCGGATTAGGAGAGGCGAGATACAGTCAAAACCTGAGGACCGCCTTCCGCTTCGGAAGCAGCATTGTCATACTGGAGGCCCATGAGGATGAATGGAACGCCCTTGAAGAACGGCCGTCACAGGAGCGCACCATCGATATCTGGTGGCGGGACGACCCGACGAGCCACTTGATGCTCCTCTTCGCCTATCTCATGACCAGGAATGATTCTTGGGACGGCGCGAAAATTCGGGTGTTGGCGGCCGAAAAGGGGGCTGGCGAAAAGGACGCATTGGAAAATTTGCACAAAACACTACAGGATGTACGTATTGAAGCGGAGCCGATCGTTGTGAAGAACCTCAACGAGGACACCATCGTGGGACACTCGTCCGAAGCGTCCATGGTCTTTTTGCCTTTTCGTCTTAAGAGAAATCAAGTGGTGAGTCCGATGGGTGCCGAGCTCGACAGCCTGGTTTCCAGACTACCTATCGTGGCCATGGTCCTGGCGGCCAAGGACATTGAGCTGGATGCAGAACCCGAAGAGGGTACGGTGGGAGAAATGGCCGCGGCCCTTGACGCTCTCGCTGACGCGGAAAAGAAAGCACGGGATATGGAAAAAGAGGCGGAAAAGGCCGCAAAGGAGGCCGAGGAAAAACTCCATGAGGTAAAATTCGCCATGGCCTCGGGTCCCCAAGAGGATCTGGAATCAAAAATAGGGGCCGCCTCAGAGGCCAAAGCAAAGGCCCTGGAGGAGGCCCGCCGGGCTGCCAAGGCCTGGGCCAAAGCAGAGAATGCGGCCCGGGAGGCGGAAAGCCTGGGTGTAAATATTGATCAGCAAGACAAGGACTCCGAAAAGAAACCCGATGATCCCCACAGGGGCGAGGACCCAAAACACTCATAAATGACTCGAACGCAGGCATTGCATGCATTAGAGGATCGAATGACCCCTCAAACCAAGATAACGTGAAAAGGAGTCTATCCATGGATACGGTTCCGCCCTCAAAACAAACCGGTTAGGACTAAGCCATCTATTCTTGTGAGGGAGGAACCATTGCTGTTATCAATAAGCTGATCATTGGCTAAAACCCCCAGGAGTAACGCAGCCAGAAGGCTGAAAGGGATCTCCTTCCACACGGTCCCTTTTGTGACCGTCAGGGGATAAATAATTGAGGATATACCGAGAATAAGGAATACATTGGAAATATTGCTGCCCAGCACATTACCGATGGCGATTTCTGTGTTTCCTTTGATGCTGGCGATAATATTGACGAAAAGCTCAGGGGTTGATGTACCGAAGGCCACCACAGTCAATCCGATCACCAAATCAGAGACCCTTAATCGTCTGGCAATGGCAGACGCCCCGTCTACAAGAAAATCCGCACCTTTGATGAGGAGTATCAACCCCGTTGTTGCATAAAAGGCGCTTAAGGATTCGGCATTTCGCCTTCTATGAC
>CAZNLL010000220.1:0-3514 GCA_964573885.1 uncultured Desulfobacteraceae bacterium
AACATATGAAGGAGGGCATTGGTCTCAGGGGTTACGGACAACTTGATCCTCTCAAGGAGTACCAAAAAGAAGGATTTGCCCTCTTTGAAGAGCTTATGGATAGAATTCGGGAGGAGACCCTGAACACCCTTTTCCGGATACAACTGATACGGCAACGACCTGAGGAGATACCGAGGAAGAAGAAAAAGCCCTTACAATTGAGCCACGGTGGCGATGGGTCACAGCCCGTCACGATCCGACGCAAGGAGAAGAAGATCGGGAGAAACGCCCCCTGCCCGTGTGGCAGCGGGAAAAAGTATAAAAAGTGCTGTGGGGCGAATAAGTGATGCAAAAAAGTGAATATAGGGTTCGGGGATTTACGGCTTCAGCTGTTAAGGCGGGTCTTAAAAAAGACAGAGCCCTGGATTTGGCACTGATTGTTTCAGAAAAGGAAACGGCGGTTGCCGGCGTTTTCACTACCAACAAAGTCGTGGCAGCTCCCGTTATCGTGAGCCGGGAACATGTCAAAAGCGGAGGGGCGCGGGCCATTATTGCCAATGCGGGAAATGCCAATGCCTGTACGGGAAAAGCAGGGCTTAATGATGCCCGGCGAACGGCTCAACTGGTGGCGGATAAGCTGGGTATTGGGGTTGATGAGGTGCTCGTGGCTTCCACTGGGGTTATTGGTCAACCCCTGAATGTGGGCAGGATCGCAGAAGCCCTGCCCTCACTCATTGAAGGGCTCTCCCCAGATGGGATACCCCATGCGGCACAGGCCATTATGACCACGGATTCATTTGCCAAGATCAGCCATTTCGAGGGCAGTGCCGGACGGCCCTACCGGATACTGGGTATTGCCAAAGGCGCCGGTATGATCATGCCGAATATGGCCACCATGCTATGTTTTATGATGAGCGACATACGGATCGATTCTCATGACCTGAACGGTATCCTCTCTTCCTCGGTCGAGACCACGTTTAATCGGATATCAGTAGACGGAGACACGAGCACCAATGACACGGTCCTGGTCATGGCCAATGGTATGGCAGGAAACAGGGCGCTGACGGAAGCGGACCTTAAAGCATTTGCCAAGGGCTTGGAATCTGTCATGGGTGAGTTGGCTCAAATGATTGTGCGGGACGGAGAGGGTGCCACCAAAGTGATCCATATGGAGATAAAAGGCGCCCACAGTGCCTCCGATGCCCTGAAAGCGGTAAGGACGGTGGGCAATTCCAGTCTTGTCAAGACCGCCTGTTACGGTCAGGATCCCAACTGGGGCAGGATCATGGCGGCCCTTGGACGGGCAAATATTGTCATGGATGAGGAGACGGTCGATATATGGGTCAATGATATATTGATTGTGTCCGCGGGTCTGGGAAAGGGTGAGGCGGCAGAGAAAAAGGCCGCCGAAATCATGTTGAAGAAGGAATACACCCTTACCATTGATCTCCATCAAGGTGATTTTGAAGACCGCATGATCACCTGCGATCTCACCCATGAGTATGTATCAATCAATGCAAATTACAGGACCTGAACCCGTCATCATTGTCCCAATTTAAACCCTTTCAGAAGCCCCTTTGCCGCGTCTTCGAGGGTTTTCGACTTACTCTTATCCCCGCTTTTGCCGGGTAGAAGCTTTTGCAGCTCATCGGTCTTCGGGATACCCTCTGTAAGACCTTCTTTTAGCATCCCCTCCAAATCCGGCCGAAACTTTGGCGAGTCAAAAGTGCCGGTGATTAAGACCGGGACCGTCAGTCCGGCTCGCTCCATGCTGTCGCCCTGACCCTTAATGGTGCCCACGAATTTTGGTTCCACCCGAAAGTCCAATTTCTCTTTGACCAGTTTTGCCTTTCCTTCAACTTTCACCCGCAGGAAAGGAGATATAAGGGTTGTATTGGATGTCTCCACAACACCGTTGGCAATGGTAAAGGGGGCGTTTAGCTCTGTAAAGTCAGTCTTCGGGCGCTTTTCCCCCTTCCCAGCCTTATCAAAAGCGGCTGTTGCATTGCGCGCCATCCCCGCAAGGTCAACTCCTACGATGGCCCCATCCGCAAAAATAAATTGGCCTTTTCCGTTGAGGCTCCGCTTGATCCTGTCCGCATCGTCTCCTACCATAGTGATTGCCACATCGGACTGGGCAGTTCCCTCGATAATCTCTTTATTGAGTAGGTCCTTTAAAAGGGGACCGACCTGGATCGCCTTTGCATTGAGTGTCATACGGCTCTTTGGCGTATCCTCGCGCACATCAAAGGACCCATTGGCCGATAAATCACCCTTGTATAACTTGACCTTCAAGGGGTCCATATTAAAGAGCCCATTTTTTCCGGTGACCTTCAGATAAAGGTCCTGCATCTTTACACCGTTCGCCTTGAGTTTCCCGACCCGGATCGTCCCATCCAGAACGGGCTTTCGAAGCGGACTGTAATCGGTCTTTTGCTTGGGTCCGGGGGCCTGGGTTGGTTTTTCTTTTTCAGGCGGTGCCTTCTCAGATTTTGGCGGCAGATACCGATCCACATCTATTTGATCCAAATCAAGATCAAATGCTACATCGGGTTTGGAAAATTCCCTGGCCTTAACTGAAAACTTCAGCTTTGATTCATCCAAGCTAAGTGCCCCATCCGTAACAGATACACTCTCCGGGCTTCCTTCCACCCTGGCCGTTAAAGCTACACGGTTGAATACTTCAGGATCTGAAGTTTCCATGGGAAGAGGCTGGTTCAAGGCCGCCATGAGCTTTCGGAGCGAAAAGGGGGCCAGCTCAAAAGAGAGGTCAATCTGAGGGCTGACAGCAGGGTTGATCAGTTTACCCCTGAGTTTCATATCTATTTGCTTCAGCGCTTTTAGGGAGATATCTAAAGGGAGGGTTCCTTTGCCCGGTTCCCTGCCCACAGGCCCCACGGTTCCATCCAATGAAATGGGTCTGCCGTCCATCAGGGCCGAAAAGATAATCCCAATGGGACGATCTAAAGAGACATCCTCAAGTTGGAAGGTTACCTCCGATATTTCTTTTCTCTCCCCTTTGACCGAGTCTATCCAGAGCACATGACCATTTGTAATCTTAAACTCATGCACCGCGAGTGCTTTGATGGGGAGCGATCCCATGGGTTTTCCCGCGGCGGGTTTTTCCTCTTTTTGTGGCGCCTCGCCAGAAACCGCCTCTGACGGTTTCCCAATACCCTCCCAGTTCCCCCGACCCTCTTTTCCCTTCTCAAGAACAATCCGGGGCTCTTCCATGATAAATCGCTTTACCTGAATATCCTTTGAAATTAGCGGCAGCAGCTTTACCCGCACCTCAAAGGATTTTACACTGACGAAATCTTTTTCCTCAAAACCGGGGGGATTCCCAAGGTGCAGATCAGAAAGATGCAGACCAGCCCAGGGAAAAAGGGATAAGTTAAGTTTTCCCCCCAGGGTGAAGGGACGTCCTGTGAAATCAGACACCTGCTTTTCAATCTGGGGTTTGTACTGTTCAACATCCACAAATAAAGGGATGAGCAGAAGGGCAACCACGATGATTACAACAATCCCTCCCACC
>CAZNLL010000221.1:0-3512 GCA_964573885.1 uncultured Desulfobacteraceae bacterium
TCATTTCCATCACCTGTGAGGCAGGAGTCGGTCTGGCATAATGGCCGGCAAGACGATTGATTCGGGCCGCCAGGGTCGCAGCCGCCAAGGTGTCCAAGCCTGATGCAATGAGGGCAGAGACAATCCCCGTAAGGGTGTCTCCGGTGCCGCCCATGGCCTCCAATGCTTCATCCACCGGGCTGTCGATAACCGCATGGACGCCCTCCCTTGAGGCGACATAGTCCTGTCTGCCCTTGACCAGGAGGTAGCGCCCGGCATTGTTGTGCTCATAGGCCCGCGTAATGAGATCCGGTATCCGGTTTTCCTCGTGAAGAATGAAGCCTCGCGTGTAAAAGGGGTGAGGGGCCGCTTCGTCGGCCAGAAAGGCCAGCTCGCCTGCATCCGGCGTAAAAAGGTCGTAGGCCGTTGACTGACCGCTCATCTTGGCCGCATACATGAACCCGGCATCGGCAATTAGGCGCGGCCTCGGGCTCATTTCCTCCACGGCAAAGAGTACCTTATTGTGCCAGTCCACATCCGGCTGCAGGTAATGGAAGGTGATGACACCGGCCGGTGACCGGTTCAGATGACGGACGAGATGATCGTAAAGGCGGCGGCTCCCATGACCCAGGCCGATGTCTCCCACGAGGTACGCCAGCGGAGGAGGGAGACCCAGGACCTCCCCCGCCTTGATGACCGCGGCCAGCATGGCAGGGGTCCCGCGGTTCACGGGGACCTGCTTATCGCAGACATGGATGCGGTCTTTTTCAAGGTGGACCTCACCGCTAATGAGGGGGAAGTTTTCATCCGGCACGGTTCCTACCACAGCGAGCATCTTCTTCCCATCTCCTCATAGGCCAATTGAAGGGCATACCCGCAGAGTGTGTGGCCGATCTCACCCGGGCCGGGGGCCTCAGCCAGTGATTTCCCCACCATCTCATGCGCCAGGTAAGGGACGTCCGGACACCCACCTCCCGAAACGTTGACGATGGTCTGTGTCTCCTTGTCAACGGTCAGCTTCATGTTGGCAGCCCTCACCATGAGGTAGCGGCCAAAGTCCTTGGTCTGGAAAAGATCCACAGGCTGAAGCAGGGGACTGGTCACCGGCACCACTTGAACGGGTGATACTTCCGCCTGCCTGAGCGCCCGCAAGATATTAAGCTCCTCAATAAGGGGGAACTCGATAACCAGGTCACAGCCGCTGCGCACTTCGGGCGGCGGTCCCATCACGCGGACTTCCCATCCATCGTGTTTGAGAACGCTTTCCGCCCGGATCACCTCGCTGGTGTTCTCGAAGACCAGAATCCCGAGATCCGCATTGGTTCCCCTGGAAGGATCATCCGCTTTTCTTTGACTCAAAAAGCCCAAAAACGCCATGATTCAACCTCATTCCTTGCCGATGAAAATCCGGTATCCCTCACCTTCCTCGGCAACTTTTTCTACCTGCCATTTCTGGCTCTCGGCAGCACGACTCACGTTTTCCTTGGACGTGTCCGTGTCCACCAGGACCTCGATCTCTCCTTGATTTTGTTTCTTGATCTCATCAAGGGTCATCAGGACGGGCTGGGGACAGCTCAGTCCTCTTGCATCTACGATGATACTCATGACAACACCTCCTTATATGCGTTTTTTTCTCATGGTGAAACCGATGAACAGGCAAACCAGCAGCCCGATAATGACGGCGGCGATACCGTGGGGGCCCACACCTTTTGGTGAACTTGCCAGCCCGAAATTATGGGCAAGCCCCGCGCCAACAATCATTCCCAGGACAAATACTGCGGCGTCTCCGTCTCCTTCACCGGCCAGGAATAGCTGCCGCCCGGGGCATCCCCCCGCCAGGGCAAAGGCCAGCCCGGCCAGGACCATGCCTCCGAAATTCCAGACGTGCATGGTGTGGGCCACGGGTTGTTTTGCAAACCCCGGATGGAATTGACCTGCCAACAAGTTGGTGAGGAAGGCGAAAACCACCAAGGTGAGAAGCCCAAGAAACAGATGGGTCTGACGAAAAAGGATCAGGTCTCTCAGGGCGCCCATGGTGCAGAAACGACTGCGCTGGGCCATGAAGCCTATCGCCAACCCGATGATGAGGGAAACGGCCAGAGGAGCATACATGGCGCCCGGCCCCTTGAGGCTGTAGAACAGGATCCCGCTTTTTGCCTCCCCCTCAACCGGCGGAAAAAGCAGTCTGAAGACCAGAAAACCCGCCATGATGAGGGGCAGCATCCACCCTACGGAGGTATAGGTCTTTTCCGTGCGCCCGAGGTTATACCCCCCTTTGAGGAACAAGGTCCCGATCCAGATGCCGAATGCCAGGCCGGCCAGTCCCAGTATGGCGTTTCCGTCGCCGCCGGCAAGGCGCAACAGCGCCCGCCAGGGGCATCCGAGAAAGACCAGTGCCCCGATCATGGCAAAGGCCCCGAGGACAAATCGAACAATGGGCGCCGATCCGACTCTCGGACGGAACTCCTTGAAGATGTAAGCGGCGATGAGCGATCCGAGCACAAAGCCGATGATTTCGGGCCTGATGTACTGGACTACAGCCGCCCTGTGTAGGCCGAGGGCGCCAGAGATATCCCTCTCAAAACAGGCCACGCAAATGCCCATGTTTCCGGGATTGCCCCACTTCTGGAGTAGGGCCGCAAATACCCCGATAAACGCGCCCACTCCGATAATTCCCCATTTGGTTGCAAAGATGTTTTTTAGTTGTAGCATTTCCCTCTCCTTCTAAGTGTTCTGTTTGGACCATCGTTCGAACCTTTCATGTTGAAGCGATGGATTTTTCATTGAACCGTTTGAAGCCAGCGCCGAATTATTCATGCCCGCGAAAAGTAAACGGCACGAGGTTCAGGCTGAAGGGGATTGGGTGGGTGATGAATTGTGCACTTATTTATGTGTCAAGAGGTATTCTTCGGCCTGGCCCTGTGCTTACCGAACCCGGGTAATGCTGTCTGCGCTGCGTCAGGTGAAGCCGAAGAATCGATACATAGAAAGACCACTTTCCTTTGGAATGATTGAACGCAGTTTAAATATTATAACAAATCCGATTTGTCAAACTGGAAATTCCGATAGATATCTACTCCACTATAGGGATTTCCTATTGAAGGTTTCCCGGCCAACGGCCAAACACTTTTTTGAAGAATGCGGGGTTGGAAGGG
The DNA here is from genome assembly GCA_964573885.1 of uncultured Desulfobacteraceae bacterium. Taxonomy (GTDB): domain Bacteria; phylum Desulfobacterota; class DSM-4660; order Desulfatiglandales; family Desulfatiglandaceae; genus CAZNLL01. The sequence continues at coordinate 3,135 of CAZNLL010000221.1, forward strand.
AGTATTCTTGATGTCATTCCTTCACCATCACTTTCAAGTATTCTTTACCAAGTCATAAAGTTTTTGATCATCGTAGGCTTATGACTAAAATATCAATTGTTAGGGTAAACTCGGAGTAAAGGTAAGTATCCCCATTTTTTCTTCGAGTCGCTGCCGGTCGAGCATACCCCCATTCCCCTGCTGTTGTGAGCACCTCATCAGATCTGTGATAGTACTCATTCAAGTGAAGTGATCATCCACCTCAAAAACCTGTGATAAGTCTTAATAGCCACGCTCCCAATCAACCACATTTGACAGGGGGCGTCCATCCAAATAGGCCTGCAGGTTTTCGCAAAACAATGCGACACCCCGGTGCTGAGATTTGTCTGTCCCCGATGA
>CAZNLL010000222.1:0-3415 GCA_964573885.1 uncultured Desulfobacteraceae bacterium
CGGCTCCGCCGGACCCGGCCGTCTCACTGCGACGCTCAAAACTATTTCCACAGCCGCAGCCCGACACCTGAATCCCCCTGGGACATATTTCCCCGGGGGAGAGTCGCCCCGGGGAAAAGGTTTTTGTCCCCGTAATCAAGTGAGCTTTGCGAACGGGCGGTTAAATAAATTCCTCCAGCCCCCGCACTTTTCTCGCCTTTCTCGCTCTTCCCGCCTTTTCCGCTCTGCACACCGCCAATCTTGAATCTTGAATTTTGAATTTCGAATCTTGAATCCCGGCTCCGCCGGACCCGGCCGTCTCACTGCGACGCTCAAAACTATTTCCACAGCCGCAGCCCGACACCTGAATCCCCCTGGGACATATTTCCCCGGGGGAGAGTCGCCCCGGGGAAAAGGTTTTTGTCCCCGTAATCAAGTGAGCTTTGCGAACGGGCGGTTAAAAAAACTCCCCCCTCCCCCATCCCAAATCCCACATCTCACATCCCAAACCCCACATCCCCCTAGAACCCATTGCATTTTTCCCTTGCCTCTGTTAAACGCTCAATCTAGCCTTGTACCAACGCTAACCCCCGGTGTCAACCAGACCTGAAAAGCTTAAAAACGACCCAAATGACCGAATTTACAATAGACAGCCCGAACTATTTGGGCAGCCAAGGGCTTTTACGCAATTACCCGAGACATGTTTCTCCCAAGTTGTGGTTGAATCTTGCCGGTTCACACCCAAACCAGAAGCTATTTTCACCGCCGTGGCCACATTGCGCACTTCCCCCGTGGACATATTTCCGCCGGGGAGTGCCTGTGGGGCGTAGCTTGAAAAGCGAAGGCGCACCTGTGGGGCGAAGCTCGAAAAGCGTAGGCGCATCGCCCGGCGGAAAAATTCCCTGTCCCTGTAATCTAGTGAGTGAAACGAACGGGCGGTTTCAAGAATTCCCTGTCCCTGTAATCAAGGGCCGCACCGCGGCCCGGGCGGTTAAAAAACTCTTTTTTCTTTTTTCTTTTTACTTTTCACTGTTTCTTTACTGTTTACTCCCCTCATCTCTCTCCTTCGCGTTCGACCGCCCCTTCAACAACGCCGCCAACTGGGGCGGCACCGGCCTCCTCGAAACACCCACCGCCCGTATCCTGGAAGACGGGGTGGTCCGCGTAGGCGTGGCCCAGGCCTCCCCCTACCGCTGGTATTCCATGGGCATGGGCATCTTTCCCGGCCTGGAGTTCAGTGGCCGCCTTACAAGGATGGAAGGGGTTAGCACCGCTTTGGGTCCCGATTACGGAGCATACAAAGACAAGGCCTTTGACCTCAAGTACCAGATTCTCCCGGAATCAAAAAAGCTTCCCGCCGTGGCCATAGGCCTTCACGACTTCTGGGGGACAGCGCTCTTCCGGGCCCAGTATGTGGTGTTGAGCCGCCAGATCTTCCCCTTTGATTTCACCCTGGGCATCGGCCGGGGCCGTTTAGGTGATGAGCCCCTGGACCACATGTTCAGCATCCCTTCTCCCCGGGAATGGTGGGACCAGATCAAGGTATTCGGCGGCATTGAGTGGGCCTTGACAGAGCGCTTGCACCTCCTGGCCGAATACAACCCCATAGACTATCAAAAGGATGTGGGGTCAGCCGGCCGGGCCGTACCCGAAGGCGCCAAATCCCCCATCAATGTGGGCCTCAGGTTCAAGGTCGTCCCCGGCCTGGACTTGGGGATCTCCTACCAGCGGGGCGACACCCTGGGCCTCATGTGCCACCTCCAGTTCCTCCTGGGCGATCCCGTTCTTCCCCAGAGGCCTGACCCCCCCCTCCGGCACAGCGTGGACAGGCGGCCCTTCAGCCGGAGAGACCTCAAGGAAATGGTGGATAAGATCTACCAGGCCATATACAAACAAGGTTTTAAAGACGCCACCGTGTACACGGACGGCAAAAGCATCACCGCCGAGGTCACCAACGGCCGGTATCTCTCAAACCAGAAAGCCGTAGGAAGGATCCTCCGGATCCTCCTTTTCTATTCCCCGGAAGACGCCCGGGAATTGACGGTCATCCTCAAGGCCTCCCGCATGCCCCTCCTGGAGGTCTCGGTCAAGCCGGATCATTTGGAGAAGTACCTCCTCGGCAAGATCTCGCCTGAAATTTTTAAAAAGCTCATCCGTATTGAGACCGTAAAAAAGGACTATGACGCTCGAGATATGGCCGTTGCCGAAAAAAAGGACCCCAGGCCCATGCATTTTAACCTCGGCGTCAAACCCAGCCTCATCACCTATTTGAACGACCCCTCGGGTTTTTTCAAATACCGTGTGGGCGTCAAGCCCTATGCCATTACCTACCCCTGGAAGGGCGCCGCGGCCTATGGCCGTTTTGATGCCCCCCTTTACTCCAACATCTCGTCGAGCAATATCCCGCCCCCAGATGCCGTGAGGAGCGATTCCTGGAAATACCTGGACAGGGATTACACCTTTGACCGGCTCATATTCAACCAGGAGGTCCGGCTCACGGATCACACCTTCGGCCGCCTGAGCGCAGGCTACTTTGAATACATGTATGCCGGAGTGGGCGGCGAAATCCTCACCTACCTCTTGGATGGCAAACTGGCCATAGGCATTGAATCGGATTGGGCCAGAAAGCGTGAACCCGGCACCCTGCTGGATCTTGCGGATTTTGAGGCCCACACCGTGCTTGGGAACCTCTACTATCGCCTCTCCCCCTTCGATACCACGGTCCAGGCCCAGTACGGCCGGTTCCTGGGAAAGGATGTGGGCTGGCGCTTCATCGTGAGCCGGGAGTATTCCACCGGCGTGGTCCTGGGCGCCTGGATCAGTTTCACGGACACGGACCATTTCACAGGCTATAATAAGGACTATAACGATAAAGGCGTTTTTCTCAGCTTGCCCGCAAGAATGCTCTTGACCCGCGATAGTGCCTCAAGATATTATTATGCTATATCTCCTTGGACCAGGGATGTGGCTCAGGCCGTACGCCACTGGAAAGATCTGTATGGGCTTGCCAGTGATTTGACACCGGCCCTGTTCAAGGAAGATCTGGATAAGCTCAAAAAATAGGGAATTTGGGCCTAAAAAGGCCTTGACATCAATAAATGGAATTGCTTTAATTATAAGCCTTTGGCTGCTTAAAAACCTGAACTCTTAATAAGGGGGTTCTCATGAAAAAAGAACGCTTGCGATTTCCCGCAAAACTGGGTTTGCTCTTCTTACTCATATCTTTAATTTGTCTACCCCTTTCCCCGGCCGTTTCACTGGCCGCTGAAGGGGCCGCAGGCGTAGGAGCTGGCGCTGGCGCCGGGGCCGGAGGTGCTGGAGCAGGCGTCGGGGCCGGTGGAGCAGGCATGGGAGCCGCCGCAGGCATCAGCGGGGTGACCATTGCAGGTGTGGCCGCAGTAGCCGTGGCCGTGATAGCCGTGGTAGCAGATGCCGT
>CAZNLL010000223.1:0-3403 GCA_964573885.1 uncultured Desulfobacteraceae bacterium
GCCTGCTGTTCACACGTCCTTGAACTCGGCGATCGTCAGTCTGCCTTCCTCGTCGATCTCTCCCACATCTCCCGTATAGAGCCAGCCCTCTTGGACGGTCCTTGCACTGGCTTCCGGATCTTTCCAATAACCGACAAAGACATGGTTGCATTTAAGGAGGATCTCCCCGTCCTCGGCCAGCTTGATTTGGACTCCGGGAATGGGGTGACCCACGGTGCCCAACTTCACCTTGTCCGGCCGGTTGAAGGTGCCGATGCCCGTCTCTTCGGTCATGCCCCATCCTTCCAGGACCGGAACACCCAGGGCATGGAAAAAAAGGAGGACCTCCGGCGCAATGGGTGCGGCCCCGCTGAGGGCAAGCCGTGTTCGCAGCAGTCCCAGTTCCTTTTTGAGATGGCGAAACAGGGTCAAGTATCCCAGGCCGTGCAATATTCTGAGTGACAGGGGAATCGGCTCACCGGCCAACCGCTTCTTTGCCACCCGTTCTCCCACAGGGACAAAGGCGTGGTAAATCTTCCTCTTGAGCCAGGTGGCGTCTTTCATCTTGATGATAATGGTGGCCATCATCTTTTCCCAGATTCGCGGCACCGCCAGGAAAAGGGTAGGCAGGATCTCCCGCATATCCAGCGTGATGGTATCCACACTCTCCGCAAAATTGACGGTGGCCCCGGAATAAAGGGGCAAAAACACGGACATCATGCGTTCCGCCACATGACATAAAGGGAGATAAGAGACCACCTCGTCCGTTTCGAATTGGGGAATCGCCCGATTCTGGGCCTTCAGAAAATTGACGATATTGTCTTGGCTCAACATGGCCCCTTTGGGCGGGCCGGTGGTGCCGGAGGTGTAGACCATGATGGCCACATCTTCGGGCCTGACTTGTTCCACGGTATGGTAATAGCGTTGGGGATCCTTTTCTTCCGCTTCCCGTCCCACCTCCTCAACGGCCTCAAAGGACATGATCATGGGTTCCTTGTAGCGGCGCAGGCCCTTCATGTCCGTGACAATGATCTTTTTGAGGAGGGGCAGCTGACCTTTGACCTCAAGGACCTTGTCCACCTGTTCCTGGTTGTCGCAGACCACAAATACCGACTCGGAATGGCCAATGACATAACAGGCCTCTTTTGCCGGGTTCGTGGGATAAACGCCCACGGCCACCCCGCCGGCGCTTTGCGTGGCCAGATCCGCATACAGCCATTCAGGCTCATTTTCCCCGAAGATGCTTACATGGTCCCCGCGCCTGAGGCCCAGTTCCATCATGCCGAGACAGAAATGCCGGACGTGCCGGCAGTATTCGTTCCAGGAAATCTCATCCCAGATGCCGAATTCCTTTTCCCGCAACGCCACGCGGTCTTCGAATTTTTTGACCTTCTCCAGAAAAATATGGGGCAAGGTATCCTGTCTCATGAAAGCCCCACTCCCTTGATCAGTGTCTCATAGTCCTTGCCGAGGTAGGCCCTCTGCACCGCCTCATTCTCCTGGATTTCCACGGGCGTCCCCTCGGCGATCTTCTTGCCGAAATCCAAAACACATATTCTCTGGGAAATATCCATAACCACGGCCATATCGTGTTCGATCATGACGATCGTAGTACCCAGTTCCTCATGTATATCCAGGATGAACCGGGCGATGTCCTCCGTCTCCTCCAGGTTCATCCCGGCCATGGGTTCATCCAAAAGCAGCAGCGTCGGTTCCTGGGCCAGGGCCCGGCCCAGTTCCACCCGCTTCTGGACGCCGTAGGGCAGGCTTGAGACTAGGTGCTTTCGCCACTGCTCCATCTCCAGGAAATCGATAATCTCTTCCACCTTGCGGCGATGTTCCGTCTCTTCGGCCGCAAACCGGCCCAGGGCGCTGTTTCTGAAAATGCCCCCCCTGAAATGATTGTGACGGCCCAGAAGCATATTATCGGTGACCGACATGTTCGCGAACAATTCCACATTTTGAAAAGTACGCGCAATCCCGAGTTTGGCGATATGGTCCGGCCGAAGGCCGGCCAGGTCCCGTCCCTCGAAGACAATGCCGCCCTCATCCTGCTTGTAAAAGCCGCTGATGCAGTTCAACAGAGAGGTCTTCCCGGCGCCGTTCGGCCCGATAATGGCGTACAGTTCTCCCTCCGCCACGGACAAAGACACATTGATCAGTGCCTGGATGCCGCCAAAACGGAGAGATACCTGTTCAACGTCCAGCAATTTCATGGTCACAGGGGTGCAAAGAAAAGGGATTCAAAGACGCCGGCCGGGAAATACTCCGTCAAGAAAGCCAGCGTTTCCTTCGCTTGTAATGCTTGACCTCGGCAAAGCTTTTTCGTTCTTCGTTCTCCTTGACGCCCAGGTAGAACTCTTTCACGTCCTCGTTGACAATGAGCTTCTTGCTGGGACCGTCCAGTACGATCTTGCCGTTTTCCATGATATAGCCGTATTCGGATACGGCCAAAGCCATCAGGGCGTTTTGCTCCACCAGTAAAATGGAGACGGATTCTTCTTTGTTGATTCTAAGGATAATCTCGAAGATCTCTTTCACCAGAAGGGGGGCCAGACCCAGAGACGGTTCGTCAAGCATCATGAGAGAGGGACGGGCCATCAACGCCCTCGCGATAACCAGCATCTGCTGCTCTCCGCCGCTCAGGAATCCGGACTGAAGCCGCAGCCTCTCTTTGAGTACGGGGAAATAGGTGAGCACCCTGTCGTAGTCTTTTTGGGCCTCGGATTTTTTCCGGCGACGCGTGTGGGCGCCCACCCGTATATTCTCGTCCACCGTGAGTTCGGCAAAGACACGACGCCCCTCCGGAATCTGGGTAATCCCCATTCGCACGATCTCCTGGGGACCCTTCCTATGGATCGGCTGGCCGTTGAATTCAATGGTCCCCTTCTTGATCTCCCCGTCCTCGTAATCCAAAAGGCCGGACACGGCCTTGAGTGTGGTGGACTTGCCGGCGCCGTTGGAGCCGAGAAAAGAGATAATTTTGCCGTCAGGCACCTCCAGGGAAATGCCCCGCAGGACCAGAATGATATCGTTATAAACGGCCTCGAGGTTGTTTAACCGCAGCATGTCCGGCAAACCCCGGCTACATGGAAGGTCTGCAAATACGCAGAAAGGATTTTTGAAAGAGGAAGACCTCTACAACTGAATGTAGCGCTGCTCAGGGTGGAAAACCAATTATTTTATAGAATGCTTCTTTGTTTGAACGGGAATATAGGAGATCTTGTCTTTTATGTCAACAGGAAACGGGCGCATACCAGGTTGTGATACCTTCGACCCGACAGGTAATGAAATCGTCCTTTTCCTAGTTCTTATTCAACATCTTCCGGCCTTCGACAGCTTCTGCACCCCTTTCATGCCAAAAGCTCCTGAAAATAAAACCATTTTCCTTGACTTACATGTTTTAGACTCATATATTTATAAA
>CAZNLL010000224.1:0-3310 GCA_964573885.1 uncultured Desulfobacteraceae bacterium
GCCAGTCTTTTTTTGCAAAAATATCATTTTTTCTTTCAAACAGCTAAAATGTTACTTTTTGTTTATTATGGAAAAAACATGCCAATGATGCAATGATTAAAAATTATTTTTATTTTAATGGCTTAACCGTAAGGGGGCGCCTTCCACAATGAGCAATTGACTTTACATGTCTCGTATTGTTTACATTTTGTTCCCGGCCATCTTTGTCCTTTAATTCCGGTGCACTAAGATGCTATGTTTTGGTTTCATTTATTATAAATATAGATCCATTCAATGAATAACCATAGGGGGACCTGATATGCTTCACTTTTCCGAGGAACAAAACATGATCAAGGACATGGTTTCCAAGCTGGCCCGCAACCATATCGGTCCTCTGGCCAAAGACGCGGACATCTCAGGCTACTCCTCACCCAAAATAGTGGAGCACTTGGCAGAGGCGGGGCTTCTTAAAATGGGTCTCCCTGAGGAGTTCGGGGGAATCGGGGCCGGCCATACGACCACTGCCCTGGTGGTGGAAGAGATGGCCAAGACCGATGCCTCCGCCGCCATGATCGTCTTTGTCACCCAGTCACTCATCCAGATTTTGAAAAGGTGGGCCAATGAGGAACAGAAGCAGCACTTTTTTTCCAACATGTCTTCAGGCGACAAGATCAACGCCTTCTCTCTAACCGAACCCAATTACGGGTCAGAATCGGCCTCCATTCAGACCAAGGCCGTTCTTTCAGAAGCGTATTATGTGGTCAACGGGACCAAGATTTTCGTCACCAACGGGGACATCGCCGATTTCTTTGTGGTCTTTGTACGCACCGGGGAAGGGGAGAGGCAGAGAGGCCTTTCCGCCCTGGTGGTAGAAAAGGGGACACCCGGTTTTTCCCTGGGAAAACACGAACAGAAACTGGGACTCAGGGGCTCGGATCTTTGTGAACTACTCTTTACAGATGCCCGTGTGCCCCAAAGAAACCTCCTCTCCAGTCCCGGTCAGGGGTGGGATATCCTTATGACCAGCGGTGCGGATATGCGGGCCTATGGTCCGGGCGCCATGGCCGTTGGCCTGGCCCAGGGAGCCCTGGACTATTCAGCCTCCTATGCCAAAAACAGGGTCCAGTTCGGAAGCCCCCTGGCTGATATGGCGCCGATACGATTTATGCTGGCCGATATGTGTATCCAGATAGAGGCCGCCCGCTCCTTGCTTTACAGGACCACCGCTCTCTTAGATTCGGACCAGGACCAGGGGCCCCAAAGGAGCCGTCTTACTTCAGCGGCCAAGTGTTTTGCCTCAGACGTGGCCATGAAGGTGACTACAGACGCGGTACAGGTCCTGGGTGGATACGGCGTGATGAAGGACTATCCCGTGGAAAGGATGTGGAGGGATGCCAAGATGATTCAGATCTTTGACGGCACCAACCAGATACAACGCCTCATTGTGGCCAGAAGCCTTCTTTAGGTGTCCATTTTAGTGAACATGTAAAATCAAATGATCATTTTCTCTTGAGCTCTTTTACCGGCAATTTATTGTTATAATAATGTTAGCTGGCCCAATTGAATTGGCATGCTTTTTCCATTCATCTTAAATATCGGGTGATCACGGAACCGGTCTCGGGGGCACTGAGCTTGATACCCCAAGGGGCAGGGCTTATTTTGAAACAGGGACTTTCAAATCCTGACGACCCTGACAACATGAATGTGCGTCTTAACCCCCCGACATGGAGATAATGGGGGTTTATCTCGCCGAAATCCAAAGGGGGAGACCAAAATGACTTTGATGACTGGAGATCAATATCGGGAGAGCATTAGAAAGATGGATCAGACGGTTTATATCGGCGGGGAAAAGGTCAGTGACCCCCTCGATCATCCCGTGGTCATTCCGGCTCAAAATACCGCGGCCATGACCTATGAAATGGCACAAAATCCGGAGCACGAAGACCTTATGACGGCCTATTCCCCTTACATTGAGGGGAAGGTAAACCGTTTCACCCACATCTATCAAAGCATAGATGACATGGTAAAGAAGGTTAAAATGGCGCGGCTTCTGGGTCAAAAGACCGCCACCTGCTTCCAGCGCTGTACCACCCTTGACACGGCCAACGCCCTTTTTATCGTGACCTATCAGATGGACAAGGCCCTGGGTACGGAATACCACAAACGTTTCTTGAGCTTTTTAAAAGAGATGCAGGAAAAGGACTATCACGTGGGCGTGGCCATGACCGACGCAAAAGGGGACCGTTCTCTCAGGCCTACCCAGCAACCCGATCCGGACATGTGGCTCCATATTGTGGAGGAAAAGAGCGATGGTATCGTGATCAAGGGGGCCAAAACCAGCCAGACAGGCACGGTCAATGCCCACTATACCTTCGTGGCCCCCACGGCAGGACTCCGAAAAGGGGAGGAAGACTATGCCGTGGCCTGTGCCGTACCGGGTGATGCACAAGGGGTGTATCATATATATGGCCGCAATCCCGGTGATGACCGCAAATATGAGCCGGACCTGATCGATATGGGCAACCCCAGGTTCAGTTCCCAGGAAACCCTTCTGGTCTTTGACAATGTATTTGTACCTTGGGACAAGGTCTTTCTTTGTAAAGAGGTGCAATGGGCCGGGAGAATTCCCACCCTCTTCGGGGCCAACCACAGGCAGACCTATGGGGGCTGCAAGGCCGGGGTAAGCGACGTCCTTATCGGGGCCACCAAGCTCCTGGCGGAATACACGGGCATTGATAAGATACCCCACATCCGGGACAAAATCACGGAAATGGTGGCCCTTACGGAAACCATTTATTCATGCGGGCTGGCAACGGCCCTGGAGGGAGAACAGGTTGAAACAGGGTCTTACTATGTCAACCTTCTTTTGGGCAATGTGTGTAAGCTCAACGTGGCCGAACTCCCCTTTAAGATCGCCAAGCGGGCCGTGGATGTGGCCGGAGGAATCCTCGGAGACGGCCCCGGCGGCAAGGACTTCAAGAATCCGGAAGTGGCCAAGTTTGTCAACAAGTATTTTAAGGGCGTGGAGGGCGTACCCGCCGAGCACAGGATGAGACTTGTATATCTGATCCAGTCGCTGCTCTTTGGTTTTAACTCCGTCGGTTATGTAGTTGAATCGGTCCATGGCGCGGGACCGCCCCAGGCCCAGAAGAGCACCCTTTATCGCCTGGTGGATTGGGATTACATGACGGGTCTTGCAAAGGACCTTGCCGGGATCTAAAGCGTAACAAGTTCCTCCGAGCCTATTGACCCCGCCTTCGCTCTCAGGAGGCGGGGTTTTTTGTCCTTTCTCAGGCCTTGGACATCCCGGTTTCCAATCTATCAACAGACC
>CAZNLL010000225.1:0-3276 GCA_964573885.1 uncultured Desulfobacteraceae bacterium
GAACTCATCGTCCCTCTTGTTCAGGTCGAAAGGAGGGACACATGAACGGACGGAAGGGACAGATCGGCTTCAGCCAACGCATACGCATAGAATGGCTTCAGGAGACAGCATGCCTGGTATTGGCTGGCTACGACAAGCAAGCGATCAACGATGCCCTTCAGACCACACTCAAAGATCAAGTATCGGTTGGGGGAAATGCTCAAAGAGGGAACCGCGAAAAGATTATCAGCATCTTGATGAAGGTTTGGTTTAAAGTGCCTCCTGAGCTTGAAAATCTCAGGAGCCAAGGCCTCGAGATGTTAGAGCGACTTCCTCAACAAAAATGCATCGCTCTCCATTGGGGGATGGTCATGGCGGTCTATCCATTTTGGAAGTCTGTGGCAGGTCACACTGGCCGTCTTTTCAATCTTCAGGGAAAAGCTGTCGCCTCTCACATTCAGCGGCGAGTTCGAGAGCAATACGGCGAACGGGAAACCGTCAGTCGAGCGGCCAGGCGTGTAATCCGTTCCTTTGCGGATTGGAGCGTCATTTTAGACACGAAAAACAAGGGAATATACAAAAAAGGCAAAACGATTAATATCGATCAACCTGAAATCATCGCATGGATCATCGAGGCCCTTCTGCACGCATCAGAACGGGGTATCTACCAAATCAATTCCCTGTTTAGCGCTCCAAGCCTTTTCCCTTTTCAAATGCCACCGCTCCCTCCAGAAATATTGACTAAAAAGGGTGAAAATATCGATGTGTTTCAGCTAGGAATCAGCGAAAATATGGCAAAACTTCGAACCTACAAAGACCCCTACAATGTAAGACGGGGGGATGCTCTTATAAATCTGGGGCACGTTGATGACTTTGATGAATAAGTGGTGTCTTTCCCGGCCCCCTAAATCTCAGCAGAAAGCGTCCTGAGCGATTTGGCTTTACTCAAGATTTTCTTGGACACCTGTGTTTCGTGATGGTCTTTATATCGGAATAAATGCAAAAAACGGCGGGCTTTTGACCGGATGTGTCAAAAGGGTCTGGCATGGTGGAGGATAAAAGCAATCGGTTGCATGAGATGAATCACACCATCCAATATCTATCCAAGATTTGCGAGAAATACCCCTTTAAGGAGAAACTCCTTTTTGTACCCTCCTATGGTGTGGGTCACCAGGTGGGTGAGGTCCTGGCAAGGGAAAGGGGTTCGTGGATCAACCTGAGGATGAGCACGGTGGGGGGGTATGCCCAGGAGCTGGTGACGCCGGATCTGGGCGAGGCAGGGATCCGCTTGATCGATCCCCACGAGCACTTCCTGATCATCGAAGAGATCCTGCGGGGAGAGGACGGTCTGGAAGACATGGGTGGCTACTTCAAGGGGGCGCCGGATATCCCAGGGATTATCCGGTGCCTGGGACATACCATCCAGGAACTCAGGATGGCAGGTATGAAAGCAGGGAATATTGATCCGGCCGTCTTTCTTGTGGCCCAAAAGGGTGAAGAACTCCAAAGGCTTCTCCAATCATACCAGACGTTTCTCTCGGATAACGGCCTCATCGACCGGGCCGGCGTGATCACCATGGCCCTCCAGAAAATGAAAAAGGAGGGAAGGCCGGGTGGAAAAGGGCTGGTCTTGGTCTTGTCCGATTTCCCATTGGCTGCGCTGGAAAAGCAATTTATCAGGCTGGTCGGAGGGAAAGAGCTGAAGGTCATCCCCCATTCCAGGCCCGCCGCTTTAGAGACCCCGCCGAGGTTCTTTCAGCCCATCAACAAGGTCAAAGAAAAAACCCCAGAACCAGAGGCCGACATCCACTTGTGGCACTGGGTCTTTGACGCCGAGAAAGCCCCTGCTCCCATGAAGGACGGGACCGTGTCCCTTTTTCATGCCCTGGGGGAATCAAATGAGGTGAGGGAGGTCTTTCGGGGGATTTTAGGCCAGGGAATTCCGGCTGACCATGTCGAGATCCTGGTGACCAAGACCGAGCCTTACATCTCCTTGATCCACGAAATAGCCAGCACCCTGGATATCCCGGTGACCTTTTCAGGGGGCATCCCCATCACCTATACGCGGCCCGGGAAGGCACTGGTCCTTTATCTCCAGTGGCAGGCAGAGGATTTTTTAAGCGCCCCTTTGAGACGCCTTTTTTCAGGGGGCTATATTGACCTGGAAAGGGTCCCATTGAAGGGTGAAAAGCCCTCACCGGGAAAAGCCGCGGCCGTCATCCGGGAGGCCGGCATAGGGTGGGGCAGGGAACGCTATGAAGGCCGCCTAAAGGCCCTTCAAGGAAGCTACCTTGCCAGGGCCGGCGATCTAAGAGAACGGGGGAAACAGGAAAGGGCGGAATGGGCGGAGAAGCAGGCGGCCCAGGTGGACTGGGTCTCCCGTTTCATTAAAAAGATGCTCGCTTCCATCACCCAGAAGGATCCTTGCGAGGAGTTGACCCTCGAGAATCTATGCCAGGCCGGGGTCGCCTTCCTGGAGAAATCCTGCCGCATTGCCGGGGACATGGATGGGGCCGCCAGGAACAAACTGGTGGAGACATTAAACGCACTCGCCCGGGCCCCTTCCAAATCCGACACGGCCAAGGATATGCTGGAGCGGGTCATTGACATGGTCGAAGAGACCTCTATCCGCCATTCCAATCCCAGGCCCGGCCATGTCCACGTTTCCCATTACCGCATGGGCGGGTACAGCGGGCGTTCAAATACCTTTATCCTGGGCCTGGATCAGGCCAGGTTTCCCGGTCCCCTGCTCCAGGACCCGGTGATCCTGGACAGGGAAAGAAAAAGATGTTCCCCTGCCCTGCCCCTTGCCAGGGACCTGTTGGAAGAAGACCTCTATACCCTGTGCAAGGTGCTTTGTTCACTCAAGGGCAAGGTGTGCCTGGGCTATTCCTGCCGTGATTTGCATGAGGACCGGGACGTGTTTCCGTCGTCCCTCATGCTCAGCGCCTACCGGTTGATCACGGGGGATCACCAGGGGGATTACAGCGCTCTCAAGGGCTTCCTCGGCCCACCCGCAGGTTTTATCCCCCCAAACCAGGCCTTCCCCCTGAACCACACGGAGTGGTGGCTCAGCCAGAGGCATGGGAATTATGGAAGCGATTCAGTGCTTGAGACCTATGGCCACCTCCTGGAAGGGGAACTGGCCGAAGAGGAGAGGGAAAAGGAGATCCTTACCCAGTATGACGGGTGGCTCCCGTCCTCCGAAGGGACCCTTGACCCCGTGAACACGGACGCGGTCATGTCCTCTTCCCGGCTGGAAGACCTGGCCAAGTGTCCCTTTGCCTTTTTCCTCCG
>CAZNLL010000226.1:0-3057 GCA_964573885.1 uncultured Desulfobacteraceae bacterium
ATTATGGGTACCCACGGAAGGCATTTCGGGAGATCAACAGCTTCCTTGAGCTGCGACTGATAGCGCATCTTAAACGTCGGAGCCAGCGACCCTTTCGACGACCAAAGGGGAGGGCGATGCACGAGCACCTTATGAGCCTGGGGCTGGTGACCTTGTGATTGCCCACATCGCGCAACTCCCTGCGAATGCCCACGGCGAGAGTTTCCGGGAAAGCCCAGTGCGGGAAAACCGCACGCTGGGTTTGATGAGGGGGGAATAGGTCGCAAGGCATGGCATGCGGATATTGAGCCACAACGGGGAAACCCTGTAACCAAGGTATGCCGAAGCCTAAACGTTGTCATCTATTCCTCTACTCTACTCTAATATTTTCTTTTCGGTTTTCGCCTGAAACGCTATACCCTTTTTATTTCTCACCCCGATAAATCGGGGTGGATTAATAACGATTTATCAGCAGGCCAGGAGATTCTCGCGTATCACTTCAAAAACATCTCCGAAGCGGAGCATTCCTGTGACGGTTTTACCCTTTTTTACGATAAGCGGCTGATGGGCCCCCAATACATAAAGGCTAAGGGCTTTTTCAATGCTGTCCTCTTCCATAATGTACTCCCCGGTGGACGGCACATGCATGACCTCGGCGACCTTCTTTGCTGAACCCCGATCGCAAATGGTTTTGGAGGGCGCGACCCAGAAATCAAAATCCTTGTAGGCCTCCGTGATCACCTCTTCCGTCAGTTCCCCTTTACCGCTTTCAATGATTTTGTCCACGTCTATCTTTTTATAATTCGGCTCCAGGGCGCGAAATATATCGAGCATGGTCACTTTGCCTATGAATTTCCCGTCTTTATCAACCACAATGGCGTCCCTGTGGGCACGGCCGCGATTAACTTCCTTGGAGCGTTCCAGGGTCAGAATGACGTCAAAAAGCGAATCTTCCTTGCTGACCTTAACATAACTCTCTATGGGTATCATAACTTCCTTGACCAATTTGGTTTCCATGCAGTGGGCCTCCTTTCCGTGCACGTTCGATACGTTCAAAAGTTTAAGCGCCTGTCTGGCATCGGGTGCTTCAACATATTATAATTGCACCGGTTATTCAATCAAAAAAGTTAACCGCTGCGTTGCTATTTGGAAAACGAGCAGGCCTCCTCTCTCCAAAGCTGTCCCTCTCCCGGGCGCCCGCCATGGGAAGGGATTCAATCATCAACACGCGTCATGATAACGAGAAACCCTCAGCCTTGTCCGCCCGGGAAAATGCAATGGTTATCCAATACCATAGAGGGTCGGGAGCAACCAGGAAAGTGCGATCCACTGTATGAAAACCAGCGGTACCCCAATTCGAAGAAAATCACTGAACATGTATTTCCCGGCGTTCATGACGAGCAGATTGGTCTTGTAGGCCATGGGGGTGGCATAGCTCATATTGGCCCCGAACAAGACCGCAAGGACAAACGGTTCCACGGGTTGCCCCATTTGGGCGGCAATGGAAACGGCGATAGGGGTGCCGACGACGGCGGCGGCGTTGTTGGATACAATGTTGGTGAGAACCGCCATCAAAAGCATCAGGCCGCTGATCACGAATAAAGGTGCAGCGCCCCCCGTCACAGTTACAAAGAGCCGCGCCAGATAATCCGCACCGCCGGTCTTCAGCAGTGCGACGCCGAGGCCCAGGCTCGCGGCCACGATCAGGATAACCTGGGCGCTCAGGGCTCTCGTCGCATCACGCCAGCCCAGACATCCGGTGAAGATCATCAATACCACCCCGAGAGGCGCGCTGATCGCGATCGGCAGAATTCCCAGAGCGGCGGACAGGACGATGCCCAGCATAATGATCAAGGCCACCGGCGCCTTTCGAGCAAAAGGCAAATCCATGGTGGCATCGAGTACGAGGAACGACGTCTCTTTTTTAAGAATGGTGATCTGTTCACGGGGCCCCTGAACCAGAAGGATGTCCCCGGCCTTTAGTGGGATATCCCCGATGTCATCTTCAATCTTTTCCCGATGTCTGCCCGCTCGATGGATGGCCAGCGTAATCACCCCATACCGGTCCGCAAATCGCATCCGGCTCAGCGTTCTCCCCCGCAGGTTCGATTCCTCTGTGACGACCACCTCCGCGATCTGTTGATCTTCGGCCTTCAGGGGGTGTTCATCATCAACAGGCTTCCCCATCGAAGCATCTAGATACAGCGTTCCCTCGAGTATCTTTTCAAATTCTTTCAGGCGCTCGGGGGTGTCACGGATGATCAGGTGATCGCCGGCCCTGAGCTTCAGGCTGGGAAACGGCATAATGAAGCTGTCAGGCCCGCGTCCGACGCTCATGACCTTCATGGCGCCGTCGACTTTTTTTAGCGCTTCGGCCAGCGACCGGCCAGCCACAGGACTTTCTTCAAGAATCACGAGGTGGGCGGAGAAAACCCTGGGGGACGTGTCCGCCAGTGTCGGTTCCCTTGCGGGTATGATCCGCGGTGCCAGCAGCCACAGATAGGCAATTCCGATACTTCCGGCAATAGCGGCGGGCAAGAGAAAATCGAACATCTCCAGCCGTCTCATGCCCATGTCCGCGGCTACGGAGACGACCAGCAGGTTTGTAGAGGTCCCGATGGTCGTACAGGTGCCGCCAAGCAGGGTAGCGAACCCCATGGGCATCAAAACCGAAGAGGCCTTCATCCCCGTCCGCAGGGAAACGCTCAGCAAAAGGGGGAGAAACAATACGACAACAGGAACATTGTTTATAAACGCGCTGATAAATGCCCCGACCAGAAGCGTCAACAGCAGGGAAAGACCGGGGCTGACCTTCCAAATCCGGGCCAGCGCCCTCCCCACCGGCTCGAGGGCCCCTGTGCGCACAATGCCCTGTCCCGCGATCATCAGGGAACAGACGGCAACCAGTGCCTCGTGCCCGAAACCCTGGAAGAAATCCACGGCGTGCAGCGTGCTCCCCCCTGCCCGGAAAGGAAAGAGCTCGAATCCCGCGGCCAGGCCGGTGAGAACCAGGAGACTGGAGGACTCGAGAGGGATCTTTTCACGGGTAAACAGGATCAGGGCAATCACCGTGAGGCA
>CAZNLL010000227.1:0-2995 GCA_964573885.1 uncultured Desulfobacteraceae bacterium
TGGGGCATTTCTGTTCATAACATGGGCTGCCTTGCTGATGGGCCGCCTTTCCACCGCAGTTCGGGCAGACGCAATAACCGCCCGGACCTTTTGCAGAGCCACCCCCCAGACCACGTGCACCCTGGCCTTTTCCTCTCATCTCTTTACGCTTTTCCCGTCCCTGGCCTCTTTGGCCTGTTCTATCTCCTTTTGGCATTTTATTCACCTCCCATCCTTTCGTTTATCGTGGTTTTCTCGATCCACCAATATCGCAACCGCTTCTCCGGGCATTAAAATCTCATTATCCTCCGCTGTTATACCTTCGTCTGAAGACAGGACTATTTCCTTTCCCCCAAGCTCCGCACATGGAATTCGTTGAAATGCGCCCTCAAAATTACAGGTCACCAAAACAGATCCGCGCGTCATGATGAGCCATTGAGCCGTCTCGTCAAAGCGCACAGACGTTTGCTCCATCCGCCCATCGCTCAATTCCGGTAACTGGCGGCGCAGCCTGATGAGGGACCGATGCCAGTCAAGGATTTTGTCATGGGGATCACGTCGCAATTCATCCCAATCGAGCCTGGAACGGAGAAAGGTATCTTTTTTTTGCGGATCGGGGATTTTATCAGGTTCCCAGCCAAACGCGGCGAACTCCTCACTCCGACCGCGTTTCACGGCTTGACCCGGTTCCGGGTCCTGGTGATCGGTAAAATAGAGAAACGGCGTTGAAGCGGCCCACTCCTCCCCCTGGAACAACATGGGCACGAAGGGGGCGGTCAGCACCAGGGCCGCCCCGATCTTGATCCGGCCCGGCGAAAGCAAATGGCTGGCTCGTTCACCCAGTGCGCGGTTGCCCACCTGATCGTGATTTTGAAGGCAGCCCACAAATTGGTAACCGGCCAGCCCCGTGGCCGGCCGGCCATGACTCCGGCGCCTGTAATGGGAATATGACCCGTCGTAAACGAGTCCCAGAGTCAGGACCTTGGCCAGGTCGGCCAGGCTCCCGAAGTCCATGTAGTACCCGTCCTGCTCGCCGGTAAGGGTGGCATGCAGGGCGTGATGGAAGTCTTCGTTCCACTGGGCGTCGATACCGTATCCTCCTACCTCCGGTGAACGAATCACCCGGGGATTATTGAGATCGCTTTCGGCGATGAGCACCAGGTGCCGGCCCAGGTGGGACTCCAGGTCATTTACTTCACTCGCGAGTTGCTCAAGAAAATGGATCGCGGAAGTGTCTATGATTGCATGCACGGCGTCGATCCGCAGCCCGTCCATGTGATAGTCCCGGAACCACATCAAGGCATTATCGCTAAAAAAACGGCGTACCTCATCGCTATAAGGACCGTCCAGATTGACCGCTTCACCCCACGGCGTGGCATACCGGTCGGTGAAGTACGGCCCGAAACGGCCCAGGTAGTTGCCTGCCGGGCCTAGATGGTTGTACACCACGTCCAGGATCACGGCGAGCTTGCGGGTGTGGCAGGCATCCACCAGGCGTTTGAGGCCTTCGGGTCCGCCATAGGCGTGATGGGGAGCATAGAGGTCGACACCGTCATAGCCCCAGCCGCGGTTGCCGGAAAATTCGGCCACGGGCATGAGCTCCACGTGGGTGATCCCAGAATTGACCAGATGGTCCAGTCTCTTTACGGCGCCGTCGAACGTGCCCTCAGGGCTGAAGGTGCCGATATGAAGCTCGTAGATGATCGCCGAAGAAAGGGGCGGCGGCTGCCAGTCTGAATCCGTCCACTGGAATACACCGTGGTCCAGGATGCGTGAAGGGCCATGAACGCCCTCAGGCTGCCACGGGGATCGAGGGTCAGGCAAAGGAGTGCCTTCGTCCAGGACAAACGCATAGTCCGCCCCGTGCTCGGCAAGAGGGGTATCCACCTGCCACCATCCGTTTGGGCCTTTCTCCATGTCAAGGCGGGTGCCCTTTATCTCTACCTCTATGCGGCGGGCATCGGGCGCCCAGACCTTGAGTCTTCCCATATGGATCTACTCCTTTGAAATAAGAGCCACGGGAAAACGGGCCAGGATATCCCGGAGCATCGCTTTCCCGCCCTTGAATCTATCGCCCGTCAAATGGTTGTGCCATTGACCTTTAGGCATTTCCAGCCATGTGTCTTGCCACTCTCCATTCAAGGTGAGGAGGAGCCGGGGAACCACGGCCCCAAACTTTTCGCCCCGCAAAAAGGCGACAACATGGCCCGCCTTTTGTCCTAATACATTCAAGGGCCGATAGTCCCCTGAACCAAAAATCTCCGGCAACTGCTTGCCCAATTCCAGGGCTTTATAAATGACCCACAACTTAGGCAAACCATCATCCATTCTTGCCATGATCTCTTCCGGAGAAAGCTCCCGCAACTCAGACAGAAGCCGGCGGCGGAGGTCAAAGTCAACGGGCCTGCGGTTGTCAGGATCCACCAGGCTCAGGTCCCACAGCTCCGTGCCCTGATAGAAATCGGAAACACCCGGGGTCCACCACGTCGTATCCATGCGTGCTCCCTTTTGCGGCCTGGAGATAAGGGGAGGCATAGAGGTGACTGACCCCGAGGTTCGCAAGATAATCCGCAAGGGCGGCGGCATCCTGGAATGTAAAGCCGGGATGAAACTGGAGCCGGTAGGTAGCCCGTGGAACGTTGATCATTTCATTCTTTCCTTTTCAGCAGCACCAGAGACCGGCTCTGAACTGCAATCTCTTCCTTTGCGGGATAACCCTTTTCATCGTCGCTAAAGTCCCCTTCCTCGGTGTCCAGCACCCGGACCCACTGCTTGCCCCATTCCGGGCCGGGAAGTGCAAAGGGGATAGATTCGTGATGGGCATTGAAAAGTAGAAGAAAGGAATCATCCACGATCTTTTCGCCACGGAGGTCCGGGTAGCGTATGGCCCTGCCGTTCAGGAAAACGGCAATGGACTTGGCAAATCCCTCTCCCCAGTTCTCTTCGGCCATCTCGATGCCGTCCGGTGTGAACCAGCCGATGTCCTCCACCCCGCTGCCGTGGATGGCCCTGCCGA
>CAZNLL010000228.1:0-2980 GCA_964573885.1 uncultured Desulfobacteraceae bacterium
CTGCCGCCACCATCAGCAAAAGGCCGTCAGGTTACACCATTACTTATACGGGAGGAATGACGAAACTGAAAGTGAACGGCCAGGTGGTCAAGGAAAGCGTCCCCTTAAAGGACTTTGATACCATCGAATTGGGCTCTTATAAATTCCAGTTCTATCAAAAGGACGCTCCAGGGGCTTAGGCCTTCTTTCGCTGTCTTCTGATTTCAGCTAGACCTTCTTCTATCTGAGTTCTCGTAAAATCCTTGTGACACCCGGTGCACTGATAGATTTCATCGGTGAGCTTGTCATAAATGAGTTCGTCTGAGAAGTTCACCCCATGAAACCGAAGCGAAAAGTTATAAATAAGTTGAAAATTTTTGCTCCCGCATACGTCGCAGACAAAATAATCCCGGCTATCCCCCATTACCGCGTCCTCCACACCCTTTCTCTTATGGAGCCACCGTCCGGAATCGAACCGGAGACATCCTCATTACGAGTGAGGTGCTCTTCCAGCTGAGCTACGGTGGCTCAAGGAATAATATCAACAGGTTAGAAAGCAGCTAAAACAGTAGGACGAGAGTTTGTGACATAACAGATTTGGCCGATCCGGTCAATCCATTTCATGAGGTGTGCCCCTTGTTTTTGCCTGATCCGGGAATGGGCCCTTGATATTTCCACTGTGGGGCATTATATGGGGAAACGCCACGGGTTTCTGTCCGACAGTCCCCCTCTCGCTCTGCATGGTCCACGCATCATTATGAAAAGAGGTGTGCCCATGAAACAGCCAAAAGAGTACATTATTTTCCCCTTGGATCTCCCCTCTCTTGATAAGGCTATTCCTTACGTCCAGGCTCTCAGGAAGGATGTGGGCCTTTTCAAAGTGGGCCTTGAACTCTTCATCAGTGAAGGACCGGCCATTTTGAAGGCAATCCGGGACCAGACAGAGGCCGGCATCTTTCTGGATCTCAAACTCCATGACATACCTGCCACTGTCCAGAGGGCCTTTGTGGCCGCCAGCCGCTACGGCCCCCAATTTGTGACCGTTCACTGCGATGAAGGCGGGGACGTGCTCAAGGCCGTTGCCATGAACAATCCGGGGGGAACCAAAATTCTGGCCGTGACGGTGCTCACGAGCCTGGATCAAAACAAGCTGAAGGTCGCGGGTTATGCCCCCCGGTACGCGGAGGATCTCCCGGCCCTTGTCCTGCTGAAGGCCCGCATGGCCGAGGAAGCCGGGTGTCACGGCGTGGTCTGCTCGGGTCTGGAGGTGGCTAATGTGAAGAGGGCCCTCGGACCTGAATTGATTGCCGTAACCCCGGGCATCAGGCCCGCCTGGTCCCTGGTGGAGGGGGATGACCAAAGGCGTATCGTCACCCCTGCCGATGCCATCAAAAACGGTGCTGACTACGTGGTGGTGGGCCGTCCTATTCGGGATGCGGCCGACCCCCGGGACGGGGCAAAGCGTGTGGCCGAAGAGATCGGCAACGTCCTTTCTTGAGGGGTCCGTGCTTAGAGGCTACTTCCATGCTCACAGGAAAAGCTCAAACATTTGTTCGTGCACGGTTACACCCCATTGGTTGTTGTCCAACTCCTTGCTCACGGTAAATCCATATTTTTCATAAAGGTGGCGGGCCCTGTCCAGGCCCTCGAATGTCCACAAATACACCCGCTTGAAGCCGGACTCCCTGCAAAAATCCAGGGCCTCCCTGAGCAACCTGTTCCCGATTCCCCGCCCCCGGTATGGGGGTGAAACAATAAACCAGCGCAGGTGGGCCCCCTTGCTCCGGGCCTCGATGCCGTCCAGGGCGAGAGAGCCTACGATCTCTTCCCCCACAATGGCGACCCAGAAGCCGTCACGGCTTTCATCCATCCGGCCCAAAAATTCGGACATCTCCCTGGCCACTTTGGACTCGAAAAAGAGCCCAAAACCCGATTCTTGGCTGTAATACCGGGCATGGAGTTCCGTGATCTTGCCTATGGCCCCGGGGCGATAACCGGAAATTTCAACATCTTCCATAAAATATCCCCTGCTTTTGAGGCTCCTCACCGGGATTTGTGGGCTCATACGAACCGGGACGGGATAAAAGAAGGTGAAGCAGATAAAATATACGGGGATAAAAATCTAAAGGTCAAGACCGAACCCTTTTTGGATGAACCCAAGGGACGTCTCAAGGCCTCCTGCGGGGCAATTGGGCTTGGAAAGAAAGGGCAAAGGATGTTATAAGGATATGGCTGAAAGGAGGGAAGGAACCGGATGATCATTCGATGCCATGGGGCGAGGGGTTCAATCGCCGTATCAGGGCCAAAATACCTCAAATATGGGGGGGACACCACCTGCCTCGAAATCCGGTCCAAGAACGATGAGATCCTTATTGTAGATGCGGGATCAGGGATCAGGAGATTGGGCAACAGGCTTTTGGAGGAGGAGCGGCTTCAATACAACCTCATTTTTACCCACTCCCATTGGGACCATATTTTGGGTTTCCCCTTTTTTAAACCCATCTACATGGAAAAAACCTGTGTCAACCTCCTGGGCTGTCCCACCACCCAGGGCAACATCCAGAAGCTTCTCAAAAATTCCATGAACCCACCCTTTTTCCCCTTTCCCTTTGATGCTCTCAGGGGGCGTATCATTTATTCTGGAGAATGCCCCCTCAGTTTCCGTTTGGATTCTGTGGAGATCTTCCCTATCAATTTAAGCCATCCCAACCTGGGTATGGGATACAGGTTCGAGGAGGAGGGAAAGCGGTTTGTCTTCCTTACGGACAATGAACTGGGTTACAGGCATAGGGGAGGAAGGGGCTTTGACGACTACGCCCGGTTCGCAAAGGATGCGGATTTGCTCATTCATGATACGGAATACACCCCGGCCGAGTATGAAACCCGCCGCAAATGGGGCCACTCCACCTATTTAGACGCCCTGGACCTGGCCATTAAGGCCCGGGTTAAACGCTTTGGCCTTTTTCACCACAACCAGGACCGCAGTGACCATGATCAGGAC
>CAZNLL010000229.1:0-2959 GCA_964573885.1 uncultured Desulfobacteraceae bacterium
TTCAATATGATACAGTTGGCCCTACCAAATGCTCTTTTATTTTTGCGTGAGCCCTAAGGCATGAGTTTGGACCGGATGAGGCGGATGAGCCGGTCCATTTCCGGGGTGGGGATCCCGCCCGGGTCCAGCCCGCCCCCCTTCATGTAGGGCCCCAAGGCCCGGGCCAGGTCCCGGGAAAGACCGCCGTATTGGCCCACAAAGGCCCGGAGCCGCGATTCCAGGCTGAAAAGGCGTTTATCCCTCGGGGAGAGGGAGAGAAAGCCATCTATCTCATAGATCATGGCGGCACGGTCCCGGGGCAGGCGGCCGTTGATCTGCAGGAGATTGGAGGCGCTGTCGCTTACGATATCCGTCTCCGTATCGATCTCCTCCACCATCATGCGTATCTCTCTCACCACCTGCGCTTCATCCGCTTCCTGGAAATCGCCCCTTTTGAGGGCCTCGTCAAGGGGGGTCTGGGGGAAGACCTGGAGCGACCTCAACCTGACATAGTCCGGGGAGATCCGGGTGATCACATCCGCCGTGTCACGGGCGTGTTCTTCAGACCACCTCGCACCCCCCAGCCCGGGCATCACGTACACGCCGCATGAAAGGCCCGCTTCCTGGGTCTTGACCGCCCCTTCCACATGCTCGTCCCGGGTCACGCCCTTGCGCACAAACTTGAGGACCCGGTTGGAGCCGCTTTCCACCCCGAAGTGGACCCGGTCAAGGCCCGCCCGGTGAAAGGCCTCCAGTTCTTCCGGGGTCCGGATGCGGGCGGCCGTTTTGGTCCTGCCGTATATGGTAAACCGTGTGAGGGAGGGAAAAGGGTGCTTGATTTCCTGAATGGTTTCTCCCAAGAATTCCGGCTTCAGGATCAGGGAATCGGCATCGCCCAAAAAGCAGGTCCGGCTTCCGCCCAGATGCCAGGCCAGCACATGATTGAGGCTTTCTTCCAGTTCCGGCCTGTCTTTGAACCAGCGCAAAAACCACGCCAG
The DNA here is from genome assembly GCA_964573885.1 of uncultured Desulfobacteraceae bacterium. GTDB lineage: Bacteria > Desulfobacterota > DSM-4660 > Desulfatiglandales > Desulfatiglandaceae > CAZNLL01. The sequence goes on from CAZNLL010000229.1 coordinate 978, forward strand.
GCCGGGGGGCAGTTCTTCCGGGGCCTTCTCCTCAGGGGCCTCTTCTTCCAGGTCCGGCCCGGCCGCGTCCCTGATCTGTTGCGCCAGTCGGGGGAGGCGGGAAAAGGCGGTGTACCCGGCCTCCCCGAGCCCCTCCTGGAGGAGGAAGTCGTAGATCACCCTGGCCCTTCTGATATCTTCCTTGACTTCGGCAAGACCCCGCTTGGAAAAACGGGCACCGAATTTGTAGGCCGGGCAGAAGGTGCACCGGTTCCAGTAACAGTTCCTGGTGAGCCTGAAGGTGAGGCTGTCATTCTCGGTGGGGGGTCTGATGGAACAGACCTCATAGGGCCTTATGGAGGAGAGGGAAACCGTCACAGCTCTACGCCTCCGGGGCCCGCTTCCGGCTTCTGAAGGGGGATGCCCCATTTTTTCATATACTTCCATATGGCGGTTCTGCTCACCCCCACACGGCGGCCCGCCTCGGCCTTGTTCCAGTCACACTCCCGGAGGATCTCCAATAAGATGTCCCGGGAAAGCCTTGTCCTCGAAGTAAAGGAAGGCAAGGGGGGATCGGGGGCCCTGGAGACCGCAGGGTGATACGGCACCTGGCGTATCTCAACGGGCAGGTCGAAGATGTCGATGTGGTCGCCGCTGCACAGGACAAAGGCATGCTCAATGGCGTTTTCCAGTTCCCGCACATTCCCCGGCCAGTTGTAGTCCATGAGAATGCGCATGGCAGAGGGCACAAGGCCCTTGATGTGCTTGCCCGTCTTCTTGTTCTGGGCCCTGATGAAATGTCCGGCCAAAAGGGGGATGTCTTCTCTTCTCTTTCGCAAGGGGGGCAAATGGATGGGAAAAACCTTCAGGCGGTAATAGAGGTCTTCCCGGAAATCCCCGCTTTTGACAAGGCCGTAGAGGTCCCTGTTGGTGGCGGCAATGATCCTGATATCCACTTTTCGCTTTTTCGATTCCCCCACCCTTTCGACCTCCCTTTCCTGGAGCACCCGAAGCAGTTTCACCTGGATGAAGGGACTGATTTCGCTGATTTCATCCAAAAAAATCGTTCCCCCACTGGCCTCCTCAAAACGTCCCACACGGTCCCGAACAGCCCCGGTAAAGGCGCCCCTCACATGGCCAAAGAGCTCGCTCTCCAAGAGCGACTCTGAAAGGGCGCTGCAATTTACGGTCACGAAAGGCATGGTTGAGCGATTGCTGTTATAATGGATGGCGCCGGCCACCAGTTCCTTTCCGGTGCCGCTCTCCCCCTGCACCAGGATGGTCGCCTCGCTCGCGGTGGTCGCCCGGATGGAGGAAAACACCCCCTGCATGGCATGGCTCTTGCCGATGAGGTTGTCAAACTTGTGAATTTCTCCCAGGCGCAGGCCGGCCTCTTCCGCCTTTCTCCGCGCCTTTTCCAGGTCTGAAAGATCGGTAACCGTCTCCACCACACCCTTGATGGAGCCGCGGCGGTCTGTGACCAGCCTGGCGCTCTTCACCACAGGGATGTCCAAGCCGTTTTTGTGGCGCAGAAAACACTCCTTGGCCTGGACCCATCCGTGCTCAAAAATGCCGCATTCGTTGATCCCTGCGGGACAGCTCTTGGAAAAGCAGAGGCTGAAATCGAGCATCATGCATCCTCTGCCAACGGCCTCTTCCGCGGTGTAACCGGTAATGCGCTCCATGGCCGGGTTCCACGAAGTAATAACCCCCTTTTCATCCAGGGTAAACACCCCATCCGCCATGGACTCCAAGAGGAGACGGGCAAACTCCGGGTCCAATATGGTCTTGTTTGACATGAGAGGATCCTTCCCGTTGTGAGAAATCTATATCGTTACAAAAACGTTACCCTCATTCTAGGTAACGCTCCATCTCCTGTCAACGGCGCCTTTTGTCTTCAGGGTTTTTGGCCGGCATTTTTCAAAAAAATGATCTATATTTCGATGGCTTATATAATGACAGCTGTTTTTGGACCCCGCTGGCATGATTATTGATTGAGATTT
>CAZNLL010000230.1:0-2898 GCA_964573885.1 uncultured Desulfobacteraceae bacterium
CTGGCCGAGGCCATGAACCGGAACGGTCTCACCCCCTTGGAGTTCGAAAACACCAAGGAAAATATCGATGAAAGAATCACCATATACAAAGAACATGCCGGGAAAAAGCGGATAGGCGCCTATGTGAACCACCAGTTCCCTGTATTGCGAGATGCCTTGTTCCTGAAACTCCGATACGACGCGGCCCCTTTCAGGAAGCGTGTAGAGGTCAGAAGTTTTATCTTTGATCTTTTGGAGGGTTTTTAAGGCGTTTCTTGGATTGTTCCTCGAAATATATTCAATGATTTCCTTTAAATCATTTTCAGCAACACTCGTCCAGACAACTTGATATTTCGACTTCATCAAGCTTTTTCTTTTAAGGAATGCTCAAGATCTTTAAAAACGGCCTCTTGCGACCTGAAGCTGCCCTTCAAAATGTCACTCTCTCCTTGGCATATGAGCTTTAGCAAACCGATTGCTTTCCGCATGTTTTCATAACTCCGAGGGTCTTGGATGACAGCTCTGGGTTCACCATTTTGAGTGATAACCACGGGACGACGGGTCTCATTGATCTGCTTCAATAAAAGTGCTGCCTTTGATTTGAGGTAAGTTACAGGCTTAATGTCGCTCGTTATGTTCATTTTATCACCTCCAGTCCGTATATAGTGCCTAATATGGTCCAAAAGTCAAGGCCGGCGTTTTTTTCACCCTCATGAGATCCTGGCCTCGGATTTCTTCTGGAGGGGCACGAGTACGTCCCGGGTCTCGGCTTCCAGGGTGACGGCGTTGGTAGGGCATTGAAGGGCGCACTGGCCGCAGCCTATGCACTTGTGCTCCTGGATCCGGGGGCGGTTGTTTTCAAGGGAAACGGCGCCCGTGGGGCAATGGTCCACGCATTTCATGCAGGCCTTGCAGGCTTCGGGGTCCGTCACCCTGGCCAGGTAATGGCTCTTGAAATAGAGGGGGATGATCCCCCGGTTGAATGACCCGTAAAGCCCGCAGCAATCCCAGCAGCAATTGCACACGGCCACGTTGGGGAGCGTTGTGTCATCTCTTTCATGAAACAGGGTATGGATGGCGCCCGCCTTTGCCAGGTCCTCCATGAGCTTCAAGGCGTCGTCTTTCCCGATCTTTCTGCCGAAACCCCGCTCACAGATATACTCGGCCAGGGGACCCACGCCCAAACAGGCTTCAAAGGGGAGATCAAAACGGCAGGACCCGCCGATCAAATGCCTCCACCTGCGGCAGAAACAGTGGACCACGGCCACCCGGTTGTGGGCCCCGTGGCGGTCCACGAGCTCATAGGCGTCCTCCAAGGGAAACACGGTGGATGAAGCATAGTCCACGCGCCTGTCTATGGGTATTGGGGTCCCGCTTTTCCCTTTCGTGGCCTTTCGGACAGGCCCGATACTCTGATAGGGCTTGAGCACCCGCCGCGCGGCCAGGTTGGTCAGACCTCTCACGGGGAAGACATTGAACTTGCCGAATGCCTGGAACAGGTTTTCAACGCGCCTGGCAAACTCCCGGCTCTTGGGGGAATCCTGGCCTGCGAAGAGCTGGACCTCCAGCCAGCCCACGGCAAAGGGGGTGAGCTGTACCTTTTCCCATCCATCATCCCCGGGTTCGGGCCACAGGAGGCCTTTTTGCATGAGCCGGTTCACCAATTGCCCGCATGCCACAGGGTCCATTCCGGAGAGGGCTTGCATCTCCTCTTGAGTCCGAGGCGTTGTGCCGACCTTCAACAAAAAATCGATCTCTTGGTCGGTGATGTCGTAATCAAGGACCTCCACCACCTGGCGAAGGGCCATGACCGGCATCTCGTTCTGCCTGTTCATGAGCCGAACCAGTTCCTTGAGCCGCTTTCTTCTTTCAGCGGGAATATCAACGCCCATCACAACCCTGGTCACAACTGCTCTGACACAAGGGACGGCCCGGGAAACCTCACTGATTCATCGAAGTCATCAAGGTCCCCAAAATCGTTATTCAAGGCTGAATCCCAGGAATTCCCGCCCCTGCCACTTTTTCCGGAGCATGTCTTTCTTGACCGCCGTTACGAGCCATTTCAGTGCCGGAGGAGATTTCTTCGCAAACCTGGTCAAAAAGGATGCGATCCCAGCGGTGTTGGAAATGACACCCCTTTTACCATTTTGCACGGCCAAGACAGCCCCCTTATTTCTCTCAATAAGGCATCCGGCCTCCTCCATCAGGTCCGGATTATCGAGCAACACCTCCAGGGCCTCTTTAGAGTTCTTATAGAGTAAAAAGGTGTAAAATCTGCCCTCAAAAGTCTTGGAAAGAAAGGCGTCGCGGTATTTCCGTAACAGCGTGAGATTTGAAGAACTGTCAAATAGGCCGTTGTAGGCTTTCCGCCACGGCTCCACCCGGGTTTCGGCCAAGAAACCATACGCATTTTCATCGGTGTCCCTATACCAGCCTACGACCTGGTTCCGGTCGTTAAGGTCCCATGCCTCTGTGAAAGGGGCGCCGGGGTATTCGACAGGCGTAAAATCCGTCCCGTCATACAAAAAGCCCTGAGAGTCCTCCGGTGTAAGGGCCCCGCCTGCAATCACACCGGCCTCGTTGATGCCGAAAAGGATTGTATTGGGCGGGGTGAGGCCCGGGAAATCAATGGTGGTAAAGCCCGCCCCGTCATAGTAAAAACCGTGTGCACCCGAAGCATCATCATAAGTGCCGACTATCTCACCCGAGTCGTTGATACCGTATGCTATGGTGGAAATCGAATCCGGATAATCAAGACGCGTGAAGGTCGCCCCATCATAGAGAAAACCGTGCTCGTTTCCGCTTTCGATAAATCTGCCGACGATATGACCGGAATTGTTGATATCGTATGCGTATGTATGCGATGCGCCCGGGAAATCAATGGCGGTGAAAGAACCTCCCCCGGATAAGAAGCCGTGC
>CAZNLL010000231.1:0-2890 GCA_964573885.1 uncultured Desulfobacteraceae bacterium
GGCCCCCGTCAAAAGGGCGGGCCTGAAACCCATGGACCTGGAAAAGGTTGAAAAATACGTGTGGTGCTGCCTGGCCAGGACTTGGGTAGGCACCATGACCGCCACCTGCCATCCCTTAAGAATGGTCAGGTAGGTGGCCACAGCGGCCACGGCCGTTTTCCCGCACCCCACATCTCCCTGAAGCAGCCGATTCATGGGTCTCCCCCCGCTCAGGTCCCTCGCGATCTCCTGGACGGCCTTAAACTGATCGCCTGTGAGGGTGAAGGGAAAAAGTCCCTTGAGACGGCCTTGCAAGTCACGGGGTGCATCGAGGACAGGCCCTTTCTGACTGCGCCGGTGCCTCTTCCGGAAGGCCATGGGGAACATGAAGCAGAAGAAACGGTCAAAGACCAGTCTTCGGTGAAACCGCGTGTTCTGGCTGTTGAGAAGGCCCATGGGGATGTTTGGAGACGGAGCGTGAATCCCTTTCAAGGCCTCCTTCAACCCGGGTAACCCCGTGATCTGGATGACTTCCGACGGAAGGGGATCTTCCAACATCTCCCCGTACTTCTCCAGGGCCCGGCCCACACCCTCCCGGAGCACCCGCCCCGGCACGCCGGGAACCGAGGGGTACACGGGTCTAACACCCGGTATTCCCTTATCCTCTGGATCAACCCGGTCCAGATCCGGGTGGATCATCTGCCTCCTGCCCCGGTTAAATCCCACCTTGCCGAAAGCGATGATCTCCAGGCCTTTTCGGGTGAAGGGACGGAGGTGTCCCCCCTTGAACTGAAACCAGATCAATTCCAGAGAAGCGGTTCGGTCCTGTATCATGATCCTGAAGACCCGCTTACCGGTCCCAAAAAAGGTCACCTCCCCCCCATAGAGGACCACTCCCTTCACCAGGACGGCCCGGCCTTCTTCAGCCTCCTTGATGGGCACCGTCCGGCTCCTGTCTTCGTATCTCAGGGGGAGGAAGAAGAGAAGATCCCGGATATTGCCAAGCCCTCTCTGCGCCAGGAGTTGGGCCCGCTTAGGACCGATCCCTTTCAGGGAACTCAAAGGTGTATGCAACTCGCGGGGATGGTTAAGGAGGTCTTTTGGGCGGGCAATCATTTAAATCCATTAACAAATCTAAAATACGCGGGCAAGGGAAAACTGCCGGCCGTCTGGTCTTTCTGGTCTTTCTGGTCTATCTGGTCTGTCTGGTCTGTCTGGTGTGTTTGGTCTTTTTCCGGCTAGCGCCGGGATTCCGAATTCCAGATTCAAAATTCCGGATTCAAGCTTACCGCTGCCCGGGGAGTGGACGGGTCAACGCGTCGAATCGTCCAGGAATCAACGGGTCAGGAGGTTATTTAACCGCCCGGGTCCGCGTAACGGACCCTTGATTACGGGGACGTTTTTCCGCCGGCCCTACGCCCCTTTAACCCTGATCCCACGTAAAAAGATTTGACAAGAAATCCGGTAGGTAATACGCTTGTTTGATGTGATAGGCAAAGACCCAACCCTGGGCAAAGGCTTTGTCACGTATCCAAGGCCTCAATGGAGGTCCTCCAGGGACCCGCAAGGTCCACAGCCCCGGGATTATGGAAAGAGAGCAGGATCTAGCGCCATGAAAAAACGCCAGGATAAGATCACTTACGCCGAAGCGGGTGTGGACATTGAGGCGGGCAACCGGCTGGTGGAACTTTTGAAACCGATTGTGAACAAGACCTTCAAGTCGGGTGTCATCACAGACATCGGGGGCTTTGCAGGGCTCTTCTCACTGAACACCCAGCACATCAAGAAGCCCGTTCTGGTGGCCTCCACCGACGGGGTGGGCACAAAGCTCAAAATAGCCTTTATGATGGACAAACACGATACCGTGGGCATTGACCTCGTGGCCATGTGTGTCAACGATATCATGGTCCAGGGCGCCAGCCCCCTCTTCTTCCTGGATTATCTTTCCATGGCGAAGTTGGAACTGACAAAGGCCCAGGAGATCGTAAAAGGCATTGCCGCAGGATGCCGCGAGGCCGATTGCTCCCTCATTGGGGGTGAAACCGCTGAAATGCCCGATTTTTATGCCCCCGGTGAGTACGACCTGGCGGGTTTTGTAGTGGGTATGGCAGACAATGAAGAACTCTTGGACGGTTCCGAGATCGCTGTAGGACATCAGCTCATCGGTATCGGTTCGAGCGGCCTTCACAGCAACGGTTATTCTCTGGTGAGGAAGATCTTTTTTGAAGGACTCAAAATGGCCGTCACCGACTACGTGGAAGACTTCGGCCGGACCCTCGGGGAAGAACTCCTGGAGCCGACCCGAATCTATGCCCGGACCATCCGCAACCTGAGGCGGGACTTCAAGATCTACGGCATCTCCCACATCACGGGAGGCGGGCTCATCGACAACCCACCGCGTATCCTTCCCAAGGCGTGCAAAGCGGTGATCAGGCGTTCGAGCTGGAATCCCCAGCCTGTCTTTTCCATGCTCCAAAAGGCGGGACAGATCAGTGACGAGGAAATGTTCAGGACCTTTAACCAGGGACTCGGCCTGGTGGTGGTGGTCAGCGAGGAGGAGACGGACGAAGTCCTTTTGAGGCTTAAGGCCATGGGGGAGACGGCCTACCACGTGGGCTCAGTAGAGTCAAAGGAGGAGGATGAGAAAGCGGTCCGCTTCTCCGACTAGATCCCGTTGAAGATAACGCCCCCTATCATGATCAGTGCGTGCCTCCTGGGGGTATGCTGCAGATACGACGGCGAACACTCCCGCTCGGACAAGGTGGTTGATTTTGCGGCGTCCGTTTCTTTTATTCCTTTCTGCCCGGAACAACTGGGAGGACTCCCCACCCCAAGGCCCCCCGCCAACATGGTGGGAGGAGACGGCCCGGACATCCTTGCCGGGAGGGGCCGGCTTATCAATGAGCAAGGA
>CAZNLL010000232.1:0-2855 GCA_964573885.1 uncultured Desulfobacteraceae bacterium
ATGTATTTCAGGAATTCAACAGCCAGATCGATATCCCCTTGCAGGTCGCAGAAGGCCATTTCCGGTTCAATCATCCAGAACTCGGCCAGATGGCGGGAGGTATTTGAATTCTCGGCCCGGAAGGTGGGGCCGAAGGTATATACGTTTCCCATGGCCAGGGCGTATATCTCCGCCTCCAGTTGTCCACTCACGGTGAGGTTGGCGGGGAGGCCGAAGAAGTCCTTGGCAAAGTCGGTGTCACCGTCTTTTTTGGGCACTTGATCCAGATCAAAGGTCGTGACCTTGAACATTTCTCCGGCCCCTTCGCAGTCACTGCCGGTGATGATGGGGGTGTGAATGTAGATAAATCCCCGATCCTGAAAAAAGGTGTGAATGGCGCGGCTCATGGCGTTTCTTATCCTGGCCACCGCGGCAAAGGTGTTGGTCCTGGGTCTGAGGTGGGCGATGGTGCGCAAGAACTCAAAGGAGTGCCGTTTTTTCTGGAGGGGGTAATGGGCGGGGTCGGCCCATCCCAGGACCTGGATCTCCTCTGCGTGGAGTTCCACCTTTTGCCCCTTTGCAGGAGAGGGTACCAGGGTCCCCACGGCCTTGATGGCACACCCTGTATTCAGTTTAAGGACGTCCTCCTGGTAGTTGGGCAGCGTCTGTTCCGCGATGATCTGGAGGCCTTTGAGACAGGACCCGTCGTTGATCTCGATGAAAGAAAATCCCCCCTTGGAGTCCCTCCTCGTCCTGACCCACCCCATGACCGTGAAGGTGGCGCCCGTCTCTTCTGATGCGAGAATTTCCGCGATCCTGGTCCTTTTCAAAGCCCTAATCCCTTTTCTCCTTATCCCTTTTTTCTTTCAAATTCGGCCATGAACGCGACCAGGGCCTCAACCGCCTCCAGGCCTGTGGCATTGTAAATAGAAGCACGGCAGCCGCCCACGGACCGGTGGCCTTTAAGCCCTCCAAGGCCCTGCTTCAGGGCCTCGGCCACGAATTCCGACTCCAGGTCCTCACTGGGCAGCCTGAAGGTGACGTTCATGAGTGAGCGGCTTTCCCGGGATGTGGTACCCCGATAAAAACCGCTTTGATCAATGGCGTCATAGAGAAGGGTAGCCTTTTCCCTGTTGGTGCGCCCCATGTTTTCCAGGCCCCCAATGGTCTCCTCGAGCCACTTGAGTACGAGGTCGATGGTATAAATCACAAAGCAGGCCGGAGTGTTGAACATGGAGTTCTTCTCGGTATAGGTGGTATATTTGAGCATGGTGGGCAGGTCTCCCGGGACCCGCTCCAGCATGTCTTTCCGGATAATCACCATGGCCGTCCCCGCAGGGCCGATGTTCTTCTGAGCCCCCGCATAGATCAGGCCGAAGGGGGTCACCTCAAAGGGGCGGCTCATGATATCCGAGGACATGTCACAAGCAAGAGGGACCTGACCGCTTTCAGGAAAATCGGGCCACTGGGTCCCCTTGATGGTGTTGTTGGAGGTGAAATGGAGGTAGGCGGCGTCCTCGTCCACCTGAAAGCCTTTGGGAATAGAGGAAAAGTTCTGATCCTCCGAGGAAGCCACAACCCGGACATCCTTGCCTTGGATGGTGGCTTCTTTGATGGCCTTGGTGGACCACGTCCCCGTGTTGATATAGTCCACGGGGTGCCCGTCCAGGCCCAGATTCATGGGGAGCATGCAGAATTGAAGGCTGGCCCCCCCCTGGATAAAGAGCACCTGGAAGTCGTCACCGAGGCCGAGGAGGCGTTTGGTCCTTTCCACCGCGTCATTAATCACCTGGTCAAACCACGGGGACCGGTGGCTCACCTCAAGGATGGACATGCCCGAGCCCCTGAAATCAAGAAGCTCCTCCTTCATTTGTTCGAGTACGGGCAGGGGCAGCGCGGCCGGCCCGGCGTTGAAATTATGGATTCTTTTCCCCATGGTTCTGCTCTCCCTTCTAGGTCTCGAGTTCTTTGATCATGGCCTTGACCAGATCCAGATCTTCCTGGTCATTCACAAAGGGCGCCTGCCCCTCCAGGTCAGCCTCGATAATGCTGGTCCTGTGAGGGATGAAGCCCAGAAAATGAAACTCGGCCATCCGGTTTTGCAGGAAATCCCTGTCCTGGTCCGACCGGATTTTGTTCCCCACAAAACTCAATTTATTTAGGCCGATATCCCCGGCCAACTGGCGGATGTGATAGGCCGTGTCAATGCTTCTCCTGCCCGGCTCCACCACCACGATCAAGCGGTCCACCGCCCGGGCCGTGCCCCGGCCCAGATGCTCAAGCCCGGCTTCCATATCCAGGACCACGGCCTCGTCCCGGGCCAGGACAATGTGACTGATCAGATTTTTGAGGAGGACACTCTCCGGGCACACACACCCGGATCCTCCCTTTTTGACCGTGCCCATGATCATGAGCCGGATTCCGTCCACTTGAAGGGAAAGCTTTTCCGGCAGGTCATTGACCTTGGGATTGAGCTTAAAAAAGGACCCCATGGTGCCCGGCTTGGCCTCGGTGCGTTCTTCGATCAATTCCTTCATTTCCGAAATGGGCACAATCTTTTCACTGTCCTTGACCCCAAGACCCTGGGCCAGGTTGGCGTCCGGGTCCGCATCAATGGCCAGGACCTTCCGCCCCTCGTCTGAAAGGGCCTTGATCAAGAAGGCTGCAAAGGTGGTCTTGCCCACACCCCCCTTACCGCTTACGGCAATTTTCATCGGGTGGCCTCCATTTTTTGATTCGTAAACTTATAATATAGATTTTTATTTAATCATTTTTCAAGAGAGGACTTCGTGTTTTTGAAAAAACTTGTTGCCCCGGGGAATGGCACCCCCTTTCTTGAGAGATCCGGGTCCCCTTTGAAGGCCGTAAAAAAGCAT
>CAZNLL010000233.1:0-2846 GCA_964573885.1 uncultured Desulfobacteraceae bacterium
AAGAAAGATGGCCTCTGGGTAAATTATCACCTTACGGACGGCAAGGAATCCCCTTATGCATCCAGCACCATGGGAAATCTGCGCCATTGGTTGGAAGATGAGCCGGAGATGGCAGAACTTATCAAAAAACTCCCACATATCCGAAGGGAGGAAATCTGCAAAAGATAAAATTTTTTTGACCTTTTTATATCTCTAAATCGTCATATAACTATTTTCGAGAAACCCAATCGATGAAAGAGCGCACCAAGTTACTGGCTATTATACTGATTTTTGCGGCGGCCTACTATATCCCCTGGGCGAATGAAACCATTCGCCAATCGGGTCTGGAGGCCTTTATGATGCTCCAGGAATACGCCCGAGAGCATGTGCTCACCTGCCTGATCCCCGCCTTTTTTATTGCAGGGGCCATTGCTGTCTTTGTCTCCCAGGCATCGGTGCTTAAGTATTTCGGGGCTCAGGCGAGCAAGATCTTGTCCTATTCCGTAGCATCAGTCTCAGGAGCAGTCCTGGCGGTCTGCTCCTGTACAGTACTTCCATTATTTGCAGGAATCTATACTAGAGGGGCCGGTATCGGTCCTGCGACAGCCTTTCTTTATTCAGGGCCAGCTATTAACGTGCTGGCTATCGTATTAACGGCAAGGATACTGGGGTGGCAACTGGGTCTTGCCCGGGCCGTTGGGGCGGTCTTCTTCGCAATCTTGACCGGGCTTCTCATGGCCTTCTTCTTCAGGAAAGACGATGCGGCCCGGACATCAGGGCAAATCTACCTCCCGAATGAAGAGGAGAAAGGCCGGACACTCACCCAGGAGACCCTTTTTATGCTGACGCTGGTCCTGATCCTCATTTTTGCAGCCTTTGCAAAACCGGCAGAAGGTTCCACCGGGCTCTGGCCCAGCATCTTTGCGGCCAAATGGTATATCACGGCTGGGCTTCTCGTTGTCCTTGGTTTCATGCTCAAGGGCTGGTTCGTAAAAGAGGAAAGAACCACTTGGGTGCAGTCCACCTGGGGATTCATGAAGCAGATTTTTCCGCTCTTGGGGGCGGGCGTGCTGGTCGCCGGCTTCATGCTGGGGCGTCCGGGGCATTCCGGCTTAATTCCTGATCATTATATCCAGTCTCTGGTTGGCGGAAATTCTATCTGGGCGAATCTCTTTGCTTCGGTCTCCGGAGCGCTGATGTACTTTGCCACCTTGACCGAAGTGCCCATTCTTCAAGGACTTATTGGCGCCGGGATGGGTAAGGGGCCTGCCCTTAGCCTGCTGCTTGCCGGCCCGGCCCTGTCCCTTCCCAACATGCTGGTAATCGGGGGAGTGATGGGTGTTAAAAAGACGACTGCCTTTTGTGTCATCATTGTCATCCTGTCAACTATTGCGGGCATGAGCTATGGATGGATTGCAGGTTGAATAGGCCAAAGGCGCAAAACATAAAGGTTAAGACATTAAGAAAAGAGAAGAATATTTGAAACAGGATGAAGTGACACAGATCCGAATCGGGAATTCTGCTGTCGGCATCATTGGGCTAAAGGCTGTTATGGAGGAGGTGAACCAGGAATATGGGGACAAAAGAGATAGGGAAGTCCAGGGAGAACTCCTGAATCGATTGTGTAGGAGGAATTACATTCCTGAAAAGGTAAAGGAGAGTTATGAAAACGTTTTCATGAGGGAATTCAAAAAATTCCTGGGAAGGCCCTTTGAAGATGAGACCCCAGAAGGGATTCAGATCAAGGTTTTGGGACCGGGGTGTGCACAGTGTGATCGACTTGAGCAGGAGCTCATGCAGGTAATGGCTGAAACCGGGATCGTGGCCGATATGGAACACGTCCGGGATATCAAAGAGATTGGTGGATACGGCGTGATGGGCACACCGGCTCTGCTTATCAACGGGCACGTCAAATCGATCGGAAAGGTTCCGCCGAAAGTAAACCTCAGTGAATGGTTAAAATAAGCTGACGAAAGAGAGCAAGAGAATAAAAACGTGTAAGGAGGACAATCATGGAAATCAAAGTATTAGGACCTGGATGCCCCAGGTGTGAAGCTACCAAAAAGAATGTGGAAGAAGCTGTGGCTGAAGCAGGTCTGAGCGCCAATATCACAAAGATCACTGATACCATGGAAATTGCCAAACAGGGTGTTTTCGGAACCCCGGCCGTCGTTGTGGACGGCGAGGTTAAGAGTGTGGGCAAGATCCCTACAAAGGATGAAATCAAGGGATGGATAAAGAAGAACTGACATATACAGACGAGCCGTTGAAAGATATGGAAAATCGCAATGATAAGATACACGAGCTGGTTATAGAAAAATACGCCGATATTGCCTGCGGTGGAGGCCAAGGATGTACTCCCCCGTGCTGCGACGGACCAACTTCCCTGATGCCCCTCAAGGAGCTTGGGAAAGCCCTTGACTACGAAGAAGAGGATCGCTTGTTAGCGCCCGGTGAAGCAAACCTCGGACTGGGCTGCGGGAATCCCATCAGCATGGCGGATTTAAAACCGGGAGAGTCGGTATTGGACCTTGGTAGCGGAGCGGGATTTGATGCCCTACTGGCAGCTAAGCGGGTCGGTGAGTTGGGAAAAGTGATCGGAGTGGACATGACCTCGGAAATGGTTCAGAAAGCCAAAATAAATGCTGAAAAGCTGGATATATCCAACGTGGACTTCCGTCTGGGAAAAATCGAAAAACTTACCGTTTCCGACAACTCTGTGGATGGGGTCATCTCCAATTGTGTGATCAATCTTTCCCCGAATAAATCAGCCGTTTTCGGTGAGATCTATCGATCCCTTAAGCCAGGGGGCCCATCGGACAGTATCACCGCTTTTATCCTGTGGGGAATCCCGCTGGGCATTGTCT
>CAZNLL010000234.1:0-2791 GCA_964573885.1 uncultured Desulfobacteraceae bacterium
TGCGCGGTAGCTTAGTGATTTTCGGATTGACGCACGCAAAACTGCGCTAAGGATTCTTTTCGTGAATATCAATTTTTGCAAGTATGAAGGGGGGAATATCCCATCCAATGGGGAAAAAGAACCGGGTGATGAATTCGCAGAAGGAAAGTGTACAGGGAGGGGGGCTTAGAAAGATGCTGGGCAAAAGCCCTGCGGAGCAATGGCGCACGCCGCTCAGTTTCCCATAACCTTTTTGAATCGGAGGATAGAAATGAAAATAAAACCATTAAACGACAGGGTGCTTGTTGTCGGAATTGAGGAGAAGGAGAAGACCGCCGGCGGGATCATCATTCCTGACACGGCGAAGGAAAAACCGCAAGAGGGGAAGGTCGTCGCGGTTGGTCCCGGAAAATGGGATGAAAACGGGAAACGGCTTCCCCTGGAAGTCAAAAAGGATGATCGCGTACTTTTTGGTAAATATGCGGGAAATGAAATCAAGATCGATGGGGTGGAACATCTCATTATGAGAGAGGATGATATCCTGGGTATCATAGAAAAGTGATTGAAGGAGGTCTTAAGCAATGGCGGCAAAAGAGATTAAATATGGCGCAAAGGCAAGAGAGAAGATGATGAAAGGTGTGGACATCCTGGCCGACGCGGTGAAGGTGACCCTTGGACCGAAAGGGCGAAATGTCCTTCTTGAAAAGTCCTGGGGTTCCCCCAAGATCAGCAAGGATGGGGTGACCGTTGCCAAGGAGATTGAACTGGAAGACAAGTTTGAAAACATAGGTGCACAGATGGTCAAGGAGGTGGCTTCCAGGACATCCGACGTCGCCGGGGACGGCACCACCACGGCGACAATCCTGGCACAGGCCATCTATCGTGAGGGGGTTAAGCTTTTGGCCGCGGGTGGCAACCCCATGCCCATCAAGCGGGGCATTGAAAAGGCCGTTGGTATGGTGGTTGAAGAACTGAAAAAGATGTCTAAACCCACAAAAGATAGAAAAGAAATCTCTCAGGTCGGTACTATATCGGCAAACAACGACCGCACTATCGGGGACATTATCGCCGATGCCATGGAAAAGGTGGGCAAGGAGGGTGTGATTACCGTAGAGGAAGCCAAGGTCATGGAAACCACTCTGAAGGTCGTTGAGGGGATGCAGTTCGATAGGGGTTACCTGAGCCCGTACTTTGTGACAGATCCTGAGAAGATGGAAGTTGATCTTGAGGAACCCTATATCCTTTTAAACGAGAAGAAGATCAGTGTCATGAAAGACCTGCTTCCCATTTTAGAGCAGGTTGCAAGAGGCGGTAAACCTCTCTTGATCGTTGCAGAGGATGTGGAAGGAGAGGCTCTGGCCACCCTGGTGGTTAATAAGTTGAGAGGGTCCCTGCATTGTGCGGCGGTCAAGGCGCCCGGCTTTGGCGACAGGCGAAAGGCCATGCTGGAAGATATCGCCATCCTGACCGGGGGCCGGGTGGTCAGCGAGGACCTGGGCGTCAAGCTGGAAAGCATTACCCTGGAAGATCTGGGCACCGCCAAACGCATTACGATAGACAAGGAGAATACGACCCTTGTGGATGGTGGCGGCGATCGCAAGGCTCTGGATGGCCGCGTGAAACAGATCAGGGCGCAAATCGAAGAGACGACCAGCGACTATGACAGGGAAAAGCTTCAGGAACGCCTGGCAAAATTGATTGGGGGCGTGGCCGTTATCAATGTGGGCGCTGCCACGGAGACTGAAATGAAGGAGAAGAAGGACAGGGTCGAGGATGCCCTCAATGCGACTCGCGCAGCGGTAGAGGAAGGCATTGTCCCCGGTGGCGGTGTCGCCTATATGCGTGCCCTGAAGGTTCTTAAAAAGGCCCGGTTCCCCGGCGAAGAGCAACTTGGGGCTAACCTTATTAAACGTGCTCTTGAAGAGCCGGTGAGGCAAATTGCCAATAATGCCGGTTTTGAGGGCTCCGTGGTGGTTCAGCACGTCAGGGAAGGTGAAGGGAGTTTTGGATTCAATGCCGAAACAGGGGCGTATGAAGATCTTATAAAGGCCGGCATTCTGGATCCGACCAAAGTAACGCGATTTGCGCTTCAAAATGCGGCGTCCGTGGCCGGCCTTCTCATGACCACGGAGGCGATGGTGGCTGAAAAGCCTAAAAAGGATAAACCCTCGGCGGCCGACATGCCACCGGAGGACGTGTATTAATGTCTCTCACAGGTTATGACCGAGTGTTTGAAGAAGATAAAGGCTCAAGAGAAGAGGTGACGGGATGGATGCTCTGGAACAGGCGGAAGAAGCAAAGAAGCAGAACATGATGGATATGGCAGTTGGGTTTACTGCCATGATGCCATTGTTCCAAGAGCGGTCAGCCGACCTTATCAAAGAGAAACTGACAGAATTATTTGACGGTCTTGACAGAATCAGTTCGGATCAAGACTTCAGTAAGATGCACAGAGACTTCTGCCAGTGGTTTGTCAAAACCATCAGGTTGGCGAAAAGCGGGGAACCTTCATCGTATGGTCATGCTGCAAAGGTTCTCGATCTCGCTCTCAAAGTCTATGTTTATTACTGCAACATGCCAAGTTCGGCAAAGGCGGAGTACCTGATGCCAAGGTTAAATGGCTCCATTGATACGCCAATCCTTCGCCATCTGTTTAAGAAACTGGAGGATATTTACGGGAGGTCCCCCTCCCCGCATTATTTATGGACGATTAAGATGATAGACAAGGACAATTATGATTTGTTGCAGAAAGTCATTCGTCAGGATATCAGGGATACCTTTGAGGGTAAGCTATCTCCTGTCCAATATGACG
>CAZNLL010000235.1:0-2740 GCA_964573885.1 uncultured Desulfobacteraceae bacterium
ACGCGGATCTCGCCTTCTCCATGGCCCATGAGATATCCCAGATTATGCGCCGAAAGTATGGCTTTCACAGCTAGCCAAGTGCGGGGTAAAAAGCCATAGGATTGGTCATGCACAAAAAAATGTGCACATGCACATTTTTTTGTGCATTTTTAGCACCCCCCTTTTGCCTTCTACCTCCACACCGGGGCTCCCCCCCTGGAAATAACCATTCCTTTCCCGGCCCCCATGGATTCGGGCTGGCTGGAGAAATCCCTTAAAGATAAAGGCATTGGATAGGATCCAGGGCCTCCAGGCCGTCTCTCCGGTCTTTTTGGGCCTGAAAAGGAGCTCCCAAAAGGATTTTTGGCATGGAACTTGTGAGTAGAATCCTTAGCGGACCTGGAGGAGCGGACATGGCCCATTTTGAAGAGGCCTACAAAAAGACCCTTTCCTTGGAGGGCGGATATGCCAAGGACCCCCATGATGCGGGCGGCGAGACCTACAAAGGGGTCTCCCGCCGATTTAACCCTTCCTGGATAGGATGGCGGCTGATTGATGAACTCAAGGTCCAAAGCGAATCCGCACCTCCCTTCCCCGAAAGCCTGGAGCAAAGCCACGAGCTTCAGGCCGAGGTGCAGGTATTCTACAAGCAGCACTACTGGGACAAATTCAGGGGTGATGAGATCCAAGATCAAGCCCTGGCAGAAGAACTCTTTGACACAGGCGTCAACATGGGGGTTCATCGGGCCGTGACCTTTCTCCAAGAGGGCCTCAACCTTCTCAACCGCAATCAGGAAAATTACCTCGACATCGCCGAGGACGGCCGTTTAGGACCTCGGACCCTCAAGGTCCTCAAGGCGGCCCTCCGCGTTGAGGGGGGAGATCCCTCGTATCTTCTCAAAATCATGAACATCCTCCAAGGCCGTCACTACATCGAGTACATGAAAAGGAACCCGGCCCAGGAGAAATATGCCAGAGGGTGGCTCAGGCGCGTTGAGATACGAAAGGCAAGGCCTGTTGAGGATGTAAACACGACCGTTCTTTGATGACAGGCGGGGTCTGGGAAATGCCATGAAAGGAGGGGGCACTATGGCAGGGTATACCATTATCCACCTGAGCGACTTGCACATCGGCCTCAGACAAACAGAGAGGACCCGCACGGTAAAGATCTTTGAGAAACTCTCCTCTGCCTATCCGGGCGTGCCAGTAATCATCACAGGTGATCTCACGGATTCAGCCACCAAGACCCAGTTCAAGCAAACCAGGAAGCTCCTGGAGGATCTGGCAAAAACCAACCCTGTCCTCACCGTTCCGGGAAATCACGACTACGCCTGGAAGGGGAACATCCTCCGCGAGGATGGCTGGGAAAACTGGATGGAATATCTCGGTTGCCCCCTCGGGTGGGGGCGGAAGGAGGTGCCCTGGATGGGTGTGGACCAGGAACCGGTGGGCATCGACGGACTCGGCGTCTGGAAACACGGCCCTTGTGTGTATTTCGGTATAGACTCGGGCGACCCCAAGGACAAGCAGATCTCGGCCCGGGGCTTTATCAGTAAAGGACTGGCGGATGCCCTTCAGCGATCACTGGACAAATACCGGGGCCGAACCCGGGTGGCCCTTCTTCACCACCACCCCTTTACTGAAGGATTCTTCACCAAACTCTACGGTTCCCAAAGGCTCCTAAGGGCGCTCAAGACCAGTTGTGAGCTCCTCCTCTTCGGTCACCACCACGAGTATGGGATCTGGTGGAACAAGCCAGGGCTGCGGCTGGTCGTTTCTTCCCACAAATCAACCGATGCCGTTTCCGGGGACTGTCTTATGATCACCATTATCGAACTGGCAAGCGCGGGCACCCCTCATGCCTCTTTCTCGCACAGGCTGGAGGTGCTCCAGTGATCATCTTATCATCCCTTAAAGTTTTCCCTCCATGCCCTCCAGGATGATCCCGGCGGCGATCCTCGCGCCCAGACCCGGGGCCAGAGGGCATTTGGACCGGGCACCGGCCTCGTCAAAGGCCTGTAAATTCTCCAGGCTGGCCATAGGGTCGTAGTATTTGCCCAGCAAGGTTTCCTGGATGTCCGGGCACAGGAGACTTCCCAGGGTTTCCTCAAAACGTTGAGTAAACCTGCGGGCCGCAAGATAGTGGGTCGGATCCTGGAAATGGGTCAAATCCTGTGGCGAAAAGTACAGGGACAGGGCGATCAACCCTCCTGTCACCGGGCCGCAAATACCTCCCGTCATGCCGATACCCGGGAAGGGAGCCATGGCCCGGATAATCTCCATATTGCCCAGACCGAATTCCTCCAGAAGCGCCGTGGCAGAACCCTTGGCACAGTTCCGGGTAACATAACAGTACTCCTCGCCTCTTCGTTGAACCCTGTCGAGGATTTCCTCCTTTTTAGGGATCAGCTCCGCGGGGTTAAGGACCTTTTTCGGAATTCCCTCCGCAGCCAGCCGGTTAAAGCGGGCCTCAATGGCGGGGAGGTCCCAGTCCCGTGAAGCCAATTCCTGAACCCGCTCTCGCAATCTCTTTTTGTCCGTCATGATGCGTTGACTCCTCTTGAATGTTGTTATGCCGGCACTATCAACTCATTGAGACGTCTTGGGGGCCCCGGGGACCCTGGCGGAGAATAAAAAAAGGCACCCCGAAAACCTTCGAAGTGCCCTCTCTAAGACATCAAGGCAACTTAAACTACGGTGACATTTACCGCAGCGAGTCCCTTCTTACCTTGCTCTACGTCAAAGGTAACTCGATCGCCTT
>CAZNLL010000236.1:0-2685 GCA_964573885.1 uncultured Desulfobacteraceae bacterium
CGCCTTCTACTTTTCACTTTTTACCTTTTGCAGGGTCTTCTACTGATCACTGATGACTGCTCACTGTTCACTTATCTTTTGTCAAACACCCCCTCATACACCTCCCCAATGGACTCCACCCCCACCAGTTCCATATCACCCACCCCTCTTACCCCCTCCAGGTTTCCCCGCGCAAGCAAACATCTCGAAAATCCAAGCTTCCTCGCCTCTTGAATCCTCACTTCACCCTGGCTCACCGCTCGAATTTCACCGGCCAGACCCACCTCTCCAAACATGACCAGGTCTTGATCCACGGGTTTATCCAGAAAACTGGACATCATGGCACACACGATTCCCAGGTCCGCAGCCGGCTCATCCACCTTGAGGCCGCCTGCCACGTTGACAAAGATATCCTGGTCTCCCATCTCCATGCCGATCCTTTTACCCAGCACGGCCACAAGCAGGGAAATCCGGTTGGATTCCACCCCGCTGGTTGTCCGCCTGGGAATTCCAAAGGGGCTCGGCCCGACCAGGGCCTGGATTTCCACGAGCACCGGCCTGGTCCCCTCAAGGCACGGGATGACCACGGAGCCCGGCACCTCTTTCGGCCGCTCTTCCAGAAAAAGGCGGGAGGGATTGCCCACCTCGGAGAGCCCCGTGTCTTTCATCTCAAAAACACCGATCTCATTGGTGGACCCGTAACGGTTTTTGACCGACCGCAATATCCTGTATACGTGACCCTTATCACCCTCAAAATAGAGGACCGTATCCACCAGGTGTTCCAAAACCTTTGGCCCGGCAATAGCCCCCTCTTTGGTCACGTGTCCCACCAGAAAAACGGGCATGCCGGATTCCTTGGCAAAGGCCATTAGCCGGGCCGCGACTTCCCGGACCTGGCCCACACTCCCGGGTGCCGAAGCCATGGCACTCGTATACATGGTCTGGATGGAATCTACGGCCAGGATATCCGGCCTCAAGGAGGCCAATTTCTCAAGCAGGTCCTCCACGCAGGTCCCGGTCAAGATAAAGAGGTCTTCGGAATGAACCGAGAGCCGTTGAGCCCTCAGTTTGATCTGCTGGGGCGATTCCTCGCCTGAAAGATAAAGGGCCCGCCGGCCCTCATTGGTGAGCTTGTGTAGCACCTGGAGCATGAGTGTGGATTTGCCGATGCCCGGATCCCCGCCCACCAGCACCAGGGAGCCCGGCACCACCCCGCCGCCCAGGGTCCGGTCAAACTCAACCAGCCCGGTCTTCATCCTCATCTCCGGGGCCATAGAGACAGCATCAATACTTTGGGCCTGGCCCATGGACGAGGACCGCTTTTCTCTCTCCGCAGGCCCGGCGATCTCCTCCACCATGCTGTTCCACTCGCCGCAGTCAGGACACCGGCCCAGCCACTTCAGGGCCTGATACCCACACCCCTGACACACAAACACGGCCCTCTCCTTCTTACCCATCTCCTACTCCCAACGCTCCAAACGAAATGAACCAGATGCACATTTTAAACGCCCCTGACACCGTCTCGAAATTAACCGGGCCGTCTCACACCCACAATCGGAACTATTTCCACGGCCTCCGCTGAGTCACCTAATCCCCGCGGGCATGTTTCCCTCGGGGAGTATCGCCCGAGGGAAAAACATCCTCCCCCGTCCCCGTAATCTAGTGAGTGAAACGAACGGGCGGTTAAATAAACTCCCCCCGCCTTTCCCGCCCTTCCCGCAGGGTCTCCTACTGTTCACTGCTCACTGATCACTGATCACTTTTCTTTTCCTTCTCCTCCTTCTCCTTCACCCCGTGTTCTTTATAAAGCGCATACAGCTTCTCCCGCCACTTCTCGTTCTCTACCCTCCCCTTTTGAATCTGCTGGTTCGCCGCCTGGATGAGAATAGGGTCCTTCTTTTCAATACCCAGCATCTTTGCCCTGAACCCGTTCAAGAGGTAATCCGCCCCCCGCACATAAATCCGCTGGAGCTCGGCCACCTCTTTGGTAGTGGGCCTGATGTCCCTCAATCTGTCATAGAACCGCTCATATTCGGGGATCACCTTGTCTCGTAAAGCCACATAAACCTTTTGCTCTGTGGTGTAATTCTTCCCGGTCACCGCCGCATAACTCTCCAGGGCGCTCCGCTCTAACCCGGCAATGCTCAACACCCCCTGGTTGACATAATTCACCAGGTCAACGGCCACTGGATCTGTTGTTGCACACCCACCCAGCAAGAAAAAAACCCCCAAAAACCAAACAGCAAAAACCCTACCCCATTTTCTCTTCAACACCCCATCCCTCCTTTTAACCCATTTAAATCACATCCAAATCTTTCCTTGATGCACAATTCAAAAGTTTTTACCCCTTCTCGGTTTTCCTGCCCCCATCTCCCATCTCAAAGTCAGGATCCGAGGATCCAAGGATTCCAGGGTTCAAGTGAACTGTATTCGGCCGCCTCATACAAGGGAATGAGGCTATCTCCCAGGCCTTGGGCATCCTACGCGCTTACGCATGGGACATATTTCCCCGGGGGGAGGGCCTGCCCCGTGAAATACACGAAGTGTCGCGAAGCATTTCATGGGGTCGCCCCGGGGAAAAGGTTTTTGTCCCCGTAATCAAGTGAGCTTGGCGAACGGGCGGTTAAAAAAACTCCCCCCCATTCCTTTCCCGCTTTTCCCGCCTTAGCATCGATCCTAGGGTTCAAGTGGTTTGTATTCGGCCGT
>CAZNLL010000237.1:0-2627 GCA_964573885.1 uncultured Desulfobacteraceae bacterium
CTCATTCCTCAAGATTTGCGCGCCTTGCATCTGAAGCTTTTTACTGTGCCGTCCAATTTGATGACTTTTTACGAATTCATCAAGCCTGGGCCGAGAATGAAAAAAGACAGGGGGCTCGATGAAAGGGAGCGGGCAAGACAGCGCACCGCTCTTGTCAAGGGTAGGCCCTTTTTGAGAAGGATTTACGAGGAATGGTACAGGGACATTTCCTCCTCTTTACCTCCAGGGGCGGAACCGGTCCTTGAACTGGGCTCAGGGGGTGGGTTCTTATCGAGATTTATACCGGGCCTTATCACTTCGGAAGTCTTCTTCTGTGATGACATCCGTCTTGTGCTGGACGGTTGCACCCTGCCCTTTTCAGGGAACTCCCTGCGGGCCGTTGTCATGACCAATGTCCTCCACCACCTGCCTGAACCCCGCCGGTTTTTTAAGGAGGCCTCTCGATGCGTAAGACGCGGTGGAAGGCTCATCATGGTGGAACCGTGGGTGACGGCCTGGTCGAGTTTCGTATACTCCAAACTGCACCATGAACCCTTTTATCCCCGGGGTGCCGGATGGGAATACCCGGCCGGGGGGCCTTTATCCGGAGCGAACAGCGCCCTGCCATGGATCATCTTTCACAGGGACCGGGCCAGATTTCAACAGGAATTCCCAGAGTGGCGGGTGCATTCCCTTATACCCGCCATGCCCTTCCGGTATCTGCTTTCGGGCGGCGTGTCCCACCCCGGTCTCATGCCGGGATGGAGTTTTACCCTGTGGCGCCATGTAGAAAGGATGCTCCACCCCTGGTTTAGAAGCCTTGCCATGTTTGCCCGGATCGTTTTGGTGCGATCCTGAAGGGCTTGGGCTTCGTCCACGGAACGGTTTATCGTTTTTATGCGAACCAGACACGAAATCGACCATGGCCAATTGCTTTCAGGTTTAGACCCGGAGTTCATCTGGGGCTGGGACACACCTGCTGGACGATTGCGCGCCGAAAGGCGCTTTCATTTGCTGGCCCATGGTGCCCGATTGGGCGTTGGGAAACGCGTTTTGGAAATCGGTTGTGGAACCGGTTTGTTTACGGAAAAATTTTGCCGCACAGGAGCTCAAATCGTGGCCGTTGACCTCTCGTCCCACTTGCTGGAAAAGGCCCGCGGCCGGGATCTGCCCAGAGATAGGGTGCGATTTCTTGAAACGCCCTTTGAGGAACTGGACAACCATGAGCCCTTTGATGCCGTCATCGGCTCATCTGTGCTCCATCACCTGGACGTTGAACCGGCCCTTAACAAAATCTACCTTCTCCTCAAGCCGGGCGGGGTCATGAGTTTCGCCGAGCCCAACATGCTCAATCCCCAGGTGTTTGCCGAAAGGACCTTTGCCTTTCTTCCCTTTTTTTGGTACGTCTCCCCCGATGAAACGGCCTTTGTGCGGCACCGCCTCCGCATTCTCTTGAAAAGGATTGGTTTCAAAGGCATAGAAATAACACCCTTTGACTGGCTTCACCCCTTCACCCCGCGGCCTTTCATCAACGCCGTAAGTCGTATCGGGAGGATTCTCGAAAAAATCCCCTTCTTGAGGGAGTTCTCAGGGTCCCTATATATTCGCTGTTATCGGCCCTGAGGGTGGTACCGGGTCCCGGATCCCGGAGGAGAAATGTCCACACAAGGTCCAATCCCCAAACTCAAACTCCTGCCCTACCACCATTACAGGGGGAACCGGCGGGACGATCCCTTGCGGTTTTATTACTGGCCCCTTATCGGCATCCTTTACCGCAGGCGGGTTGAACTCTGTCTGGCTCAGTGCACCGGCGGGCAAAGGGTCCTTGAGGTAGGCTTCGGTTCCGGAGCCACCTTTTTGAATCTTTGTGACCTCTACCAGGAAATCCACGGCCTGGACCTACATGCCCCGGTGGACGAAGTGGCCCGGGTCTTTGAGACCAGGCATATCAGGGTTCATCTCCGAAAGGGATCGATTCTGTCCATGCCTTACCACGGGGCATACTTTGATACGGTGCTGTTGATCAGTATCCTTGAACACCTCAAACCCGATGAGCAAGACAAGGCCTTCAGCGAAATCTCCCGCATCTTGAAACCGGGAGGCCAGGTGGTTTACGGTGTGCCTGTTGAGCGGCCCCTTATGGAATGGATGTTCCGGTGCCTGGGATACAACATTCGTGAGCACCATTTCTCTACGGAAAAGGATGTGTTTCGAGCCGCCGCCCGGAGCTTGGAAAAGGTAAAGATCGTGGAAATGCGCGGCGCCCCTTCTTTGTTGGGCCCTATCTATGTGGTAGGCCACTTTCGAAAGGATACCTCACCCATGCACTAACACCCTCTGCCCGATGCCGCCGGGACCAGAGATGCAAGCTCTATGAGGATGTATGATTGACATAAAAAACCGACCCAAGGCCCTTGCCTTTATTGTGGGCCTCGTCCTTGCGGCGGCCGTTACGGCGGTCTACTGGCAGACCAAGGACCATCAATTTCTTAATTTCGACGACAATGCCTACATCACGCTGAATGATCATGTCCGGTCCGGCATCTCCCGGGAAGGCATGCTTTGGGCCTTCAATTTCGAAGGGAAGAGCAATATTTACTGGCACCCCCTCACCTGGCTTTCGCACATGCTGGATTGTGAGCTCTACG
>CAZNLL010000238.1:0-2600 GCA_964573885.1 uncultured Desulfobacteraceae bacterium
TCCGTGATGATCCTCATGGACGGCTTTGGCGGAAAGATGTACGTCCCCCGTGATGAGTATTCCTTCAATATATCATTCTGAATCGTTCCCCTCAGCTTGTCTGAGCTCACACCCTGCTTCTCCGCCATGGCCATATACATGGCCAGTAGCACCGCCGCAGGCGCATTGATGGTCATGGACGTGCTTACCTGGTCCAACGGGATCCCCCCAAACAACACCTCCATATCCTTGAGGGAATCAATGGCAACACCAACCTTGCCCACTTCCCCTATGGCCAGCTCAGAATCCGAGTCATACCCAATCTGCGTGGGCAGATCAAAGGCCACCGATAAACCCGTCTGACCCTGGTCCAGCAAAAACCTGTACCGCTTGTTCGACTCCTCCGCCGTGGCAAACCCCGCGTACTGCCTCATGGTCCAGTAACGGCCCCGGTACATGGTAGGCTGAACCCCTCGCGTGAAAGGATACTCCCCGGGAAGACCAATCTCCTCCTGATAATCCATGCCTTCCACATCCAGCGGCGTATAGATCCTCTCAACAGGAATCTCGGAGCTATTCTCAAAATGCGCCTTGCGCTCCGGGCGCTTCTTAAGTTTCTCTTCCACTCCCTCATTCCACTTCTCATAGACTTCCTTCAGATTCCCTTCAACCGACATCCCGTCCCCCTTAACTCATTCGTGCAAAAGTGTAGGATAATATAAATAGGACCTTAAAAAGGACCGACCGCCCTCACGGGGAGCATACGCACCGACGCTTCCTGCCCGGGGTCAGCCTTTTTCCTGTGTAGAAAATATTTTAATAACCGCCGACATGTCAATAACTTTCGAGGTGAAAGACCTTGACAAAAAGACAATGGCTCCTTTATAGCTACAATGCTGCTTACCCTGACTTTTTGACTTAATTTTAGAAGAGGACCTTACGTCATGACGCTGAACGAGATAATGGATCTTTTGCGGAGCACGGCCTATACCACGGGGTTGTTCAATTTTCAGTGGAACGTGGTGGTCATGTGGGGGGTGGGATGCCTGTTCATCTACCTGGCCGTTGCCAAGAAGTACGAACCCCTGCTGCTCTTACCGATTGGTTTTGGGATCTTTATTGTGAATTTTCCTTTGGTACCCTTGATGGGCTATTCCCATGGCCACGCCCAGCTTTTGCAGATTTTCTACCACTACGGTCTTGAGTGGGAGGTGATCCCGTGCATCATTTTTCTGGGGCTGGGGGCCATGACGGATTTTGGTCCCCTCATTGCGAACCCCAAGACACTGGTGATTGGGGCGGGGGCCCAGCTGGGAGTTTTTATTACCTTTACGGGCACGGTGCTGGCCGGTTTCACCCTCAAGGAGGCGGCCTCTGTGGGGATTATCGGGGGGGCGGACGGTCCCACCACCATATATCTGACCCAGCATCTGGCCCCGCAGCTTCTGGGCCCCAACGCCCTGGCCGCCTATTCGTACATGGCCATGGTGCCCCTGATTCAACCTCCCATCATGAGGCTGATGACCACGGCCAAGGAGCGCAAGATCCGGATGAGGCAGTTAAGGCCTGTGTCGAGGCAGGAGAAGATCCTTTTCCCCCTGATCACGGCGGGGATTATTGCCCTTTTGGTGCCCTCGGTGATTCCCCTGATGGGCATGTTCATGCTGGGCAACCTGATGAAGGAGAGCGGGGTGGTGGGCAGGCTCACGGAGACGGCCCAGGGGTCTTTGATGAACATTGTGACCATTTTTCTGGGGATCTCTGTGGGTGCCACCATGCATGCGGACAAATTTTTGAGCTGGCAGCCGTTGTTTATTTTTGGTCTGGGGCTGGTGGACTTTGCGGTGTGCACCATAGGGGGGATTGTGACGGTGAAGATCATGAACCTGTTTCTCAAGGAGAAGATCAACCCTTTGATTGGATCCGCCGGGGTCTCTGCCGTGCCCATGGCCTCGCGGGTGTCCCAGGTGCAGGGGCTGAGGTATGACAAGAGCAATCACCTCTTGATGCATGCCGTGGGGCCGAACCTGGCCGGGGTGATCGGGTCGGCGGCTGCGGCGGGCATGTTTATCGCCATGTTCGACTAGGGCGGGATAAAAGGGCTTCTGCCCAGAAAGCCTGGGGAAAACCTCTTTGTGGGCCCATAGAAGGGGTCGAGACTTGGATCATCGACAAGGGAGCGCCCCTTACCCTGTGGCTGTTGTTGAGCAGGGCGCCCTTGAGGCATGAACCACCCCAGAGGCCCTTGAAGCAGAGGAGACAAAAAAATGACAAGAACTATAGGCATATGCATTCTGTTGCTCCTGGCCTTGCCCGCCTTTGCCGGGTCCGAGGCCTTTCTGGAGGCCCCCGTCATCCCCGGGGGCACGGTGTTAAAAAAGACCAAAAGCCGCCTGGAGACCGAGGTGAACCTCTCCCATGACCAGGTGGTGGGCTTTTACAAAGAGGCCCTGAAGGGGCTCAAGGATATCAAGTTCCGGGAATGGAAAGACGCCACCTATATTGAAGACGACTCCAACCGGCCCTGGCACTCCATCACCATCTCCAAGGAGGGGGGTCAACCCACCACGGTGACCATTGTAAAGGACAACTGGACCTGGATCATCGGCACCCTTGTCCTC
>CAZNLL010000239.1:0-2409 GCA_964573885.1 uncultured Desulfobacteraceae bacterium
AGCCCTGATCAATTTCAAGGGGGTTAACTTAGAGCCTTATTTCCTCTCTCAAGTCTCCTTGATACAATTTGTCCATCTTCTCAACCGTTTCCAGAATCTCCCTGTCATCTGTCTTGGGCACCTTGACGACAAGTTTTACCATGAGATCCCCTCTCTTCTTTGTCTTGAGGTTAACGGCTCCCTTCCCCTTTAGCTTTAAAGTTTGACCGCTCTGACTTTTGGGAGGTATCTTCAAATTCACCTGGCCTTCGATGGTGGGGATGGTAACGGTTCCGCCCGCCATGGCCTCACGGACGGTTACTGGAATCTCCATGTAGAGGTTATCTCCTTCCCGGTTGAGGAGAGGGTGTGGTCTGATATGGATCTTGAGGTAGAGATCGCCGGGTTGCCCCCCATCGAAGTTTGGCTCCCCTTTACCCGCCACACGCACTTTTGAGCCGTCTTTAACGCCTTGTGGGATTGTGACCCGGATCCTTTCCCTCCCCAGGACCTGCCCACTGCCACGGCATTGTGAACAGGTCCGACCTGTTTCCCCATGACCTTTACATTTTGGACAGGGCTTAGTGAATTGTAAGGGGCCTTCCGCAACATTGAGTCGACCTGAACCACCGCATATCTCGCATTTGGCAATGGGGGAATTTGGATCCATTCCCGATCCGTTACACCCGGGGCAGGTCTTTGGTTTTTCCATGGTTAGATCGGTCTCAAAACCTTTAAGTGCCGAGATAAGGTCAATTGTCATATCATGCTCGATGTCCCTCCCTCTGGCGGGTGCGGTAGCTCTAAAGCCGTTCTTTCCTGTTTTGAAATTAAACAGGTCACCAAAGACATCCTCATAGCGCTGGTAGCGCCCGAATTCCTGTCCGCCGCCTGCACGCGCGCCCTCCTGGAAATCACTCCATTGGCGATACTCCCTGGCCTTTTTTTCATCAAACCCTGCCTGGAGCCCCTCTTCCCCAAACTCGTCGTAGAGCTTCCGCTTCTTTTCCTTCCCGAGGCACTCATAGGCACGGGATATTCCCTTGAATTTCTGCTCGGCTTCTTTGTTCCCGGGATTTATGTCAGGATGCCATTTCCTGGCAAGTTTACGGTAGGCCTTTTTTATTTCATCCTGGGAGGCGCTCTTCTTGACTCCCAGAATATCGTAAAAATTTTCAGACATGACGCACTCAATGGGTCCTTAGGAAGAAGGTTGCCTCAGTAGGCTGTCCTCATCCTCACAGAAAAAGAGACAGGGTACAGCGCAGCATTTTTTTGAACTGGCATTGGAACAAAACCGATGATCCTTAAAAGAGTCTCCTCCTATGACGTTACAAATCCTGCATGGCTTGGGAATATGTTATAATATAAATCATGCAAGAGGTCAAAACCTTCTTTTTTACCCGGCAAGCATTGATCGTGAAAGAACAAGACCTTATTCATCAAAAAAGGGGGCCACTTATCTATCCCCAACGCCACTTTTCAGCAAAACTTCATCGA
The DNA here is from genome assembly GCA_964573885.1 of uncultured Desulfobacteraceae bacterium. Classification (GTDB taxonomy): domain Bacteria; phylum Desulfobacterota; class DSM-4660; order Desulfatiglandales; family Desulfatiglandaceae; genus CAZNLL01. The sequence goes on from CAZNLL010000239.1 coordinate 1,480, forward strand.
CCCATTTTTCCTAATAATCCCATTTCCATCTGACCCCCATTCCACCTTCAGCATTTACCCCCACTTCACTTTCAACCGTGACGTTCGGTGTCACATCAACGTTCACTTTCGCCTTGCTGCTTTGAGGATCCAGGCCCTGCTCCACTTCGAGGTATACCTTGTCACTCAGGTATTTGCCGGCACCAACGGTAGCCTGGTCAATCTCTTTACCGTCTGTCTTTAGTTCCAGCTGATCAACGCCCAAAACCTTCCGCGTCTTTTCCATGACTCCGGGACCCCCACTGCCAGCCAACGTTCTCGCGGCATCGGCGAGTGCCAATGCCTGAAAGGGAGTGATAGCGGTGAGCGTTCGGCCGAAGAGCACCCGAGAGAGAATCTCGTCTGAGGGGAGCGGGGGATCGGAGGTAAGCGTCAATTTTGGGCTTTTGAGAGACCCGGAGAGCTGGATCTGTGCAGTGATGTCGGTTGCCTGGGCTTCAGTGACGATATCTGCCATCGGGGAGGGCGGGTACGCCCCGCTGAATGCGATGGTGCCTCGCTGGATGTCAAAGCGTTTTCCCAGGAAATCAAAGCGCCCGCGCACCACAGACAGATTTCCGTTGATCATCGGCTCACGTGCAGTTCCAGAAATGCGCAGTGCACATTTCCATTCAGAATCGAGGCCCCGGCCGCGTACGAAGATTTTACCCGGACCATCAACCGCCACGTCGAGGAGCAGGTTAAGGCCTTTATTGGACCGTGGTTGTGGCGTTGGCTCCCCTTGTTGTGCAGTTTCAAGGACATCGATGACTTGCAGGTCTGTTATATCAGGAGGAAGTCGGTCTGGAATGCGAACTTCAGCATGCTCAACATGAATCTTTCCGGCGAGGGCGGCCTTCTCAGCTGAGCCGGCGAGAGTCACACGTCCTCCCGCAGTGGCGGTTATGTCGT
>CAZNLL010000240.1:0-2312 GCA_964573885.1 uncultured Desulfobacteraceae bacterium
GACGGGACCACCCTGTACCTGGGAGATGTGGCCAGGGTGGTGGACGGGTTTCAGGATACCGACCAGAGGGGCGGTTTCAACGGCGAGCCCGCCGCCCTCATCCAGGCAAGAAAGACCCGGGACGAGGATCTGATCAGTATCGCCCAGACTGTCCGAACCTATGTGGAGCAGAACAGGGATACCCTCCCCAAGGGAATCCATATGGAGGTTTGGGGGGATATCTCCTCTATTGTCCAGGACCGCATCGACCTGCTGGTCCGAAACGGTGCCCAAGGCATGGTGCTGGTCTTCCTGTGCCTGGCCGTTTTCCTCCGCATAGGCCTGGCCTTTTGGGTGGCCCTGGGGATCCCCATATCCTTTATGGGGGCCTTCTGTGTCCTTTACGTCCTGGGGGCCAGCATTAACATGCTCTCCCTCTTCGCGTTTATCATGACCCTGGGCATCCTGGTGGATGACGCCATTATCATAGGAGAGAACATCTATGCCCACTATGAACGGGGCCGAACCCCCTTTCAGGCCGTCATGGACGGGACAAAAGAGGTGGGTGTACCGGTGGTGATTGCGGTGACCACCAACGTGGTTGCCTTTATGCCCCTTCTCTATGTAAGCGGCATTATGGGAAAATTCATGAAAGTCCTGCCCATCGCCGTGATTGCCATCCTCCTTGTCTCTCTCTTTGAGGCCTTTGTCATACTCCCCGCCCACCTGGCCCACTCCCTGGAACGGGACCACCGCAAGGCCGAAGGCGGGAAGAGAGGGCACACCGGGCTCCTGGACACCATACAAAGAGGTCTTCAGTACACCATTGAACACATCTACACCCCTCTCCTCAAGATGGTGTTAAGGAACCGGTACTTCGCCTTTGCGACCGGCCTGGGGGTGCTCATTCTTATGGCCGGCCTCATCGGGGGCGGGCATGTGCCCTATGTGCTTTTTCCCAAGGCAGACAGCAACTATATCCAGGCCCAGGTCAGCTTTCCCCTGGGTACGCCTGTGAGTGTAACCCAGGAGGCAGTCAAAAAGATCGAATCCGTAGTGCCCCGCCTGAACCGGGAGTTTTCAGGACCCGAAACGGGAGGGAAGGACATGGTGCTTTACTCCTTCAGCCTTTCAGGCATTATTGCGAATCCGGGGTTCGAAGGTCCGGAGGTGGGCGGCCACGCCGGCCAGGTCTTTCTTGAACTGCTCCCCGCCGAAGACAGGGCCGTGGCCGTGTCCAAGGTGGTCAACCGCTGGCGGGCCCTGGTGGGTGAGATATCCGGCGCGGAAAAAGTGGCCTTTAATACCCTGACCGGAGGGCCCGGGGGCAATCCCGTTGAGATTCAGCTCATAGGCAATGACTTTGAAGCCCTGAAAAAGGCGGCCCAGGAACTCAAGGCGGAAATCAGCCGCTATGAAGGCACCTTTGACATTACAGACAATTTCAAGCCGGGCAAGATTGAAATCAAGCTCCGCCTCAAAGCGTCCGCCCGCTCCCTCGGGGTCACCCTGGCTGACCTGGCAAGGCAGGTAAGACAGGCCTTTTACGGGGATGAGGCCCTTCGCCTCCAGCGGGGCCGAGATGACATCAAGGTGATGGTCCGTTACTCGGAGCCGGAGCGGCGCACCCTGGGAACCATTGAAGAAATGCGGATCCGGACTCCCCAGGGAGCCGAAATCCCCTTTTCAGAGGTGGCTGAAGTCAATTATGGACGAGGCTATTCCACCATCAACCGGATCGATCGCCACCGTCAGATTACAGTGGTTTCAGACCTGGATGAAAAAGTAGCCAACGCGGAACGCATTCTTGGGGTGCTGAACAGCGACTTCCTCCCCAGCCTGATGAGTCGATATCCGGGGATGAGATACTCCTTTGAGGGACAGAGGCAGCAGACCAATGAGTCTGTTTCCAGCCTCTTCAAGGGCTTTGTTGTCGCTGTATTGGGGATCTATCTCCTCCTGGCCACCCAGTTTCGATCCTACATCCAGCCCGTCATTATTATGATCGCCCTGCCCTTCGGGATGGTGGGGGCCGTCTTGGGGCACCTGATCATGGGCCTTCCCCTGACGCTTTTGAGTCTCCTCGGCGTGGTCGCCCTGTCAGGCATTGTGGTGAACGATTCCATTATCCTCTTGGATTTCATCAACCGGGCCGTCCGGGAGGGGTCTCCCCTTTTCCAGGCAGTGGTCCGGTCCGGGCGGGCCCGTTTCAGGGCGGTGATCCTCACTTCTCTGACCACTGTCTCCGGACTACTGCCCCTTTTGCTGGAACAGAGCTTTCAGGCCCAGTTTCTCATTCCCATGGCCGTAAGTATCGCCTTCGGCCTCATGGT
>CAZNLL010000241.1:0-2301 GCA_964573885.1 uncultured Desulfobacteraceae bacterium
AAGGGGATCCTAATACTATTGCCAGAGACACGAGCGTCATCAAGGCATACCTGGGAGAACGGTACGTCCGGGAGCATGCAGGGGAGTTGACATAGACCATGGCTGAACATATCCTGCAGGTCAGAGACATCAAGGTCCGATACTCAACCCTACCGGTCATTCAGGACCTTTCTCTAATCGTAGACGCGGGTGAAACGGTCTGTGTGGTCGGGGCCAACGGTGCCGGTAAGTCCACATTTTTAAAGGCCATCATGGGGGCAGTAGATGTGTTTAATGGCGAAATTCTTTTCCAAGGGCGAGAGATTCAAGACATGAAAACAGCGGAAGTCGTTCGGATGGGGATTACCTATGTGCCTGAGGAGAGGATGCTTTTCACCGCGCTGTCCGTGGAAGAGAACCTTTTGCTGGGTGCGTATACCCTGAATGACAAAGAGCGGATCCAAGAGAACCTGCAATTCATTTATACCCTCTTTCCTATTCTGAGAGAACGCCGAAACCAGGCCGCCCTCACCCTATCTGGTGGTGAACAACAGATGGTGGCCATTGGACGCGGTCTTATGTCCAATCCCAGGCTATTCATGCTGGACGAGCCCTCATTAGGCCTTGCGCCTCGTTTGGTGGACGAGGTGTTGGATACGGTTCGGCGACTCAAGCAGGAAGGTATCAACATCCTGCTGGTTGAGCAGAATGTCAGGGAGGCCCTGGAAATTGCCGACCGTGGGTATGTCTTACAGACGGGAAGAATCGTCCAGGAAGGTTCTGGGGAAGAACTCCTCAAGAGCGATACAGTCCGCCAGGCCTTTTTGGGAATCTGATGATGCTTGCAACCCGTCCGTTGTGAGTGATATTATCGGCTTTTCTTAAATCTTCTGATCATCCCCTCCGCCTTTTTGACGGCATGATAGGCATCTTTCAGCGAAACCAGTTTAAATTTTACACGATCCCCCGGTTTGATTTGTCCTAAAAAGGGGAGGTCTGCGCTGATAACCGTGGCGATCTTTCTATAACCGCCGGTAACCAACTCACCGAGGATAATAATGGGCTGGCCATCTCCGGGAATCTGGATGGCCCCGGATACCATGCCCTCCGATATGATGGATTCCTCCATGCCGGCCTTTCTTTGAATGACCGGCCCCGCTAATCGAATACCCGTGCGATCTGAATGGGGAGTGACGTTGAAGGAAGATTTTTGAAACAAGCGCTTGGCTTCCTCCGGGAAATGGTCATCCTGGGGGCCAAAGAGAGTGTTTAAAACCCAATGGTTGGGGTAAGTAGGGATCCATTTTGGGCCGAGGCATCGCCCTCCTGTCTTGAGATGAAGATGGGGTGAATCCGATGACAGGTGATCCCCTTTTTGAAGGGGTCTTCCCCTCAGACCACCGAATTTAGTGGAAAGGTTGGTGGATTTGCTTCCCAGAACGGGAGGAACACTGACCCCGCCACCCAGGGCAAGATAGGCTCGGCAACCGCTTTTGAGCCCTCGAAAGAAAAGGATGTCCCCTTTTTCTAAAATATGTGAGCGCCACATTTTCAGTGGGGCCCCATTCAAGTGAGGCCGCATATCGGCGCCAGTAATAGCGATAATCGCGTCCGTAAGGGCTTTGAGCTTAAACCCAAACAACGTTATCTCAAGACAGGCCTCATCTTCACGGTTGCCCACAAGAAGGTTCCCCATCCTTAGAGAAAAAGAATCCAGGGCCCCACTGGGGGCAACACCGTATCGCCCGAATCCGAATCTCCCCAAATCCTGAACCGTTGTTAGGGGGCCTGGTGCAAGGATTTCCACAGTCTTTACACGTCCCAACGGGTTATCTCCTCCGCTTTGATAGGAAAGAATTTCACCCGGTCGCCCATTTCCAGCGGTGTCGGAGGCCATTTGGCCGGATCAAAAAGATTTAAAGGGGTACGGCCAATGAGTTGCCAACCCCCCGGGCTTTCCACCGGATACACACCGGTCTGGCTTTGAGCAATAGCCACAGATCCGCGCGGGACAGAAATCCGCGGCGTCTCCTTACGGGGCGTGATAAGGGTATCCGGCAGTTCCCCCATATAGGCAAATCCGGGTGTGAAACCGATCATATAGACCTGGTAAGTTGAACCTGTGTGAAATCGAACAACCTCTTCAGGGGAGAGCTTATGATATTCAGCCACCCAGTTCAGATCAGGGCCATATTCGCCGCCATAGACAACCGGGATCTCCAGCGTTCTGAGTTTGGGTATTTCAGACCGTTCAATAGTTTTCTGGTGTCTGTTAATACTTTCTTTAAGAGCGGATAAGGTGATTATTAGAGGGTCATAAAC
>CAZNLL010000242.1:0-2288 GCA_964573885.1 uncultured Desulfobacteraceae bacterium
ACATCTGGACAATGTTTCCTGGAAGATTCTCCCCAACGGGATCGATCCGGTGCGCTTTTTCTATCTTGATGCCAAGACCGAGAGGCTGGCGGAAGAACTTGATCTTTTTCACCGTGATATGGTTGTGGTTCAGCCTTCCAGGATTACACCCCGCAAGAACCTGGAGCTTTCCATCCACATCATCCGAGGCATCAAGCTCTTGGGCTACAACATCCTTTTTCTTCTCACAGGGGCTTACGATCCCCACGAAGAACGGGCCGTCGCTTATTACCGAAGGCTCAGATACTGGATAAAGGAACTCGACCTTGAAAAAAATATTGCTATTCTGGCAGAGCATACGTTTCGAGACGGGGAAAAACTGGTGCCGGACCGTGTCTTCATCCGCGACCTCTATCTCATTGCGGACCTGCTCCTGATGACCAGTAAGGATGAAGGTTTCGGGTTGCCCCTCCTGGAAGCGGGCATGATCAAGCTGCCTATTGCTTGCTCTGACATTCCGCCGTTTAAAGAACTCGGGGAGGGTCTTTGCTTTTTCCAGCTCGATGAGTCACCACTTTTTATTGCCGGGCGCATCATTGAATACCTGGGGCGCACGAACACGCACAAAATGTTTCGCAATGTGATGGGAAAATATATATGGGATGTCATCTGCAGACAAGAAGTCATGCCCTTTGTCCGTGAGATTGCCGGGCAAGGACCAACCCAGGGAAGGCATAACCATGTCACCTGACGGCTTTTTAACTGTCTGAGGCCCTTGGGCCGAGTTTTTAGGATTTAGTTTTTTCCCTAAACCCTCCAGGACCCGGAGAGACTCTACCGATCCGGGGAGAATGATCAATTGTTCATTTTCTTTGCTCGCCCAAAGAAAACGAACCAAAAGAAAGGGCGCCCTGTCCCTTGGTCCTTCGGACTGCCCTGCGCTTCTCGAACGGGCCGGGCGCGCAAAAACTCCCCGCCTTGGGCGGGTCAGACAGTTTGCGCGCCTGATCGGCCCAGTTCTGCGATGCTCGGCTACGGGACAATGGGTCGGGCTGAGCCAGTGAAATAGCCGTTCCGACACGAGCCCCCCTCTGAGGGCCTCCTGAGGCCACCCGCTCTGCGGGTGGAAAATCACTTTACCTTATATTTCATCCGAAGTCGAATCCTAACAGGGCCTGAGACGCGGAAACCGCGGCGCTGCAGCCGGCTACGAAGAAGAACAGGGCCACGCCCCCATGGCTGGAAGCAAGGCCGAGAAGACTCATATTAGACAGCCGTAACCGCGGGGGCCGCGATGACCACGTATCCCATATCTATGCGATCGGCCAACGTGCCAATGAGTCGCTTCAATACCCCAATAACCGCAATAGGACAAGGGACCAGATGGGAGAACCAGATCTGAGGACGTGGGGGACACAGATGCCACTATATTTCACATTTGATCACAATTGACGCGATCCTTTAAGATGAACGAAAAAATGCCAATCTTTTGACGATTTGTACCATCCTATCCTCTTTGGCTTTTTCCCTTACGAAGGTCATTTATATAGTCATTTCATAAACTTAAAAAAATTTATACGCTGCTGAGGGCTTTGGCACGGGGATTGCCGTAAGATACCGGTGATTTATCAAGAAACCTTTGCTGTTAGGAGCACACATCAGTGACCACTTCCGGCAGTTGTTATGGACTAGAAGGAGTCTAATCATGGCGAACATTGTGACGGCAAGGGAGATCGCTCAATATTTGAAACTCACAGAGTCAACGATCTACAAGTTGGCGTCAACAGGGGAGCTCCCCGGTTTCAGGATCGGCAAATCATGGCGATTTGATATGGACGAGATACTGAAACGAATCAAAGATGAAAAGGAGAAGAGGGTGGTCAACGGTCAAAGGGAAGGTGTGCTCGTAGAATGACAACAAGAGGAACTCAGGATGAGAGTGGAATGCGCACATTGCCATAAGGTGTATGATATCCCTGATGAGCGATTGCCTCTGGGGAAAAAGGTCAAATTCCCATGTCCATCCTGCAGGGAAGTTGTTGAGCTTGACCTGCGGGCAAAGCAGGCGGAGCCCGTCGCCTCTTCCCCCCTTTTTTCATCCAGGGATTCCGGGGAGGATTCAACCGTTGGAGCGGCATTAAAGAAAAAAATCTTGAGGACAGTGGGCGACTTGCCGCCCATGCCTCAGGCCGTCACTAAGGCTCGCAAGATTTTGGCAAATCCGAGTTCCAATTTTAAGGACCTTGCCATCGTGTTGGTAACGGATCAGGCCATCGCCACCAGGATTCTGAAGATGGCAAACTCAGCCT
>CAZNLL010000243.1:0-2275 GCA_964573885.1 uncultured Desulfobacteraceae bacterium
ATTTCTTCCCCAAAAAAGCCATTTCTTATCAAGCAAAGCAATCAAGTTAAGTCACTTATTAATTTTCTTCAAAAAGGCGAGTCCTTATAAAGTCTTGCGAAGCGGCTGGTAATGGAAAGCCCTGGCAAAAATGCCTTGACTTACGTATTTTTGAATAGCATTGTATATCAAAATAAATTATATTGGGAAATATTGTGAATTTTTTTAACCACCAAACAAGGAGTTATTAAATGGCGCGTCTAGAACAGATGATGGAACCAATGAAATCCCACCTGGCCGAACTTGCCTGCCCTTCCTTTGATCACCAGCCCTGGGTTTCAGGAAAACCCCTTGCCGACCGAAGGATTTCTTTGATTTCAACTGCGGGGCTTCAGCGACGCGGTGATCGGCGCTTTGAGGGAATGACCGGGGACTACAGGGTAATCCCGGGGGACATCCCTGCAAGAGACCTGGTGATGAGTCATATCTCCACCAATTTTGACCGTACCGGGTTTCAGCAGGACTGGAACATCGTTTTTCCTCTGGACCGGCTCCGTGAACTCGAAGCGGAAGGGATCATCGGGAGCGTGGCCGCCTATCATTACTCGTTCATGGGCGCCACCGATCCGGCTGAGATGGAACCCGCGGCCCAAAATCTGGTCGAACTCTTGAAAGGAGATCGAGTGGACGGGGTTCTTTTGGTGCCGGTCTGACCTTTCTGCACGCGCGCCGTGGGTGCGTTGGCCCATTATCTGGAGGGCGAAGGTATTTCCACCACACAGATCAGCCTGATCCGGGAACATACGGAAATCATTCGTCCCCCCAGGGCACTCTGGGTTCCCTTTGAACTGGGCCGCCCCTTGGGGGTCCCTGAAAATCCAACCTTTCAGCAACGGGTGCTCCTGAAGGCACTCCAACTTTTGGAGGCACCGGAAGGTCCTCTGCTCGTGGATTTTCACGAGGAGGCCCCTGAAGATGCACCCGAAGGGGGCAGCGATCCAAAGGGGTGGACTTGCCCGATGAGTTTCGCTTCTGAGACCCGGCAGGAGACCGATTTGGAAAAATTGAGATCGGCCTTTGACCGTGAAGTAGCAGAACTCCTTCCCTGGTACGATCTAAGCATGGAGAACCACGGCCGCACCGCGGTGGTGGAATTTGAACCCCGCTCGGCTTCGGAATTGCTCGGCGTCTTTGGTGCGGAAGGACACCCTGTAACCTTAAAGACGGACATCTCTCTTGCAACGGCCCTTCGACTTGCCGCACAAGACCTGAAGGCATTCTATTTTGAGGCCGTAAGCGCCCGTCCAGGTTCAGCACCCCCCTCGAGCGGGGGGTTCAGCCGATGGTTTTGGCAGGAAACCGCCGCGGCCCGGATATTGAAGGCGGTTAAAGAAAGATGCCTGAAAAGTGGAGACAAATCTCTGAAAATGACCGGAGCCATGTTCCTGATCCCTATGGATCAGCGTTGAGAGGGGAAAATGGATTTATTCCAATACCAAAAGGAGGAAAACCTGACTGATGGAGCACCTCTTGAACATAAAAGAAACGGCCCAGATTCTGAATGTCTCCGAGATGACCATAAGACGCTGGACCAATTCAGGGAAGTTGAACTGCTACCGGGTCGGGGGAAAGCGGGAGAGACGCTTCCGCGTGAGGGACCTGGAGAAATTCCTTGACGATTCGCAGACCCATTTATTGAAGCCCCTGGGCATTGGAGGGCACAAGGTTCCGGATGGTTCCCACATGACCCATTTTTACGCAGACAATACAGAAGGGCTGGATGTGGCCATATCCTACCTGCTTGAAGGTACCGAGCGGGACGAGGCTTTGCTTGCCGTGATGCCTCCCGATAGGAGCAGACAACTCGTGGCGGACATGAAAGACCAGGGGCACCCGGTTGGGGATTGGCTCAAGAGCGGACGATTGAGTATCAGCGCCGGGATGGATTCGCCGGAGCAAATGATCCAATTCCTGGCAGAATTTTCGGTGAGAACCCAGGAATTCAGACTCCTGGGCGACATGATATGGACCATTCGAAGAGGCTGGGATATGGCAGCACTCAGCGTTCTTGAGCAGGCGCCTACTCTTGTGGCTCCCGTGGAAAACGGCCTTTTGCTCTGTCAGTACAGCCTGAAGGATTTCTCCGGCGCAGCCATTATGATGGCTGCCGAATCGCACCGGCAGACCATTTACAAGAGCAGACTGGAAAAAAGCCCGTATTATAAACCCCGTTGTTGCATAAAAGGCGCTTAAGGATTCGGCATTTCGCCTTTTATGACTTCAAATGCCGCTTTTA
>CAZNLL010000244.1:0-2226 GCA_964573885.1 uncultured Desulfobacteraceae bacterium
TTGCCACCATGAAACGAATTGTAGAAGACCACCGCCAGATGATCGATTCCTTTTTAGAGGAACGCAAGGCGGATCTCGATTTCATCCTCCACATCTATCATTACGGGGACCTGGCGGAACCCGGCAACCTCTATGACGTCTTTGAACAGCTCCAGAAGGAATCCCAGGCCTTTGTCGATCTCGGCGTATTCAACGAAGAGGGGATCCATGTGACCTACCAAGGTCCCTATAAGCTCATCGGCAGGGATTACAGCCAGGAGACGTGGTTCACCCAGGTCCTCAAGGAAGGCTGTTATATCAGCGACATCTTTTTGGGCTTTCGGAGGGTCCCCCACTTCGTTATCGCTCTGGCCAAAGAAGAGGCGGGGAGGAAATGGGTCCTCCGTGCCACCATTGACACCTATATGTTCAACGGGCTCGTTGAAAAGGTGCGTATCGGACAGACCGGGGAGGCCTACCTCTTAAATTCCAAAGGCATCTTCCAGACCGAACGCCGCTCCGGGGGGAACCTCATCGACAAGGATCCGGAAAAGATCGAGTTCCCAGCCTCCGGGGGGATCAAGACATTTATCAGTGAGGATATTCGGGGAGATGCCTTCCTCTACGCCACCACCTGGCTCAAGAACAAGAAATGGCTCCTCGTGGTGAGACAACAAAAATCAGATGCCTTTGGAGCTCTGCGCTCGGCCATCTACTTAACCCTCCTTGTCACCCTTCTGGGCGGCGGCGCCATTATTGGAACCGCCTTCTACCTCACAGACCGGATTGTAGGACGCATGGAAAAAATGGATGAGGACAGGGAACAGTTGAGTGGACAGCTTATCCGGGCGAGCCGACTTGCCGAACTGGGGGAAATGGCCGCCGGGTTTGCCCATGAGATCAACAATCCCATCCAGATCATAAAGAACGAACAGGCCCTTATGGAAGTCAATCTCACCGAGCTGAAAGAGGCCGGGGAGATTGAGGAATCCACACCCTTGGAGGAATTGGAAGATTCCCTTCATCAAATCTCGCTTCAGATCAGCCGGTGTGCACAAATCACCCAGGCGATTCTCAAGTTCGGGAGGCAGACGGAACCTGTATCCAGGGATGTGGATCTCCGGGAGTTTATTCCAGAAGTGACCAGTATGGTGGCCAATAAGGCCAGTGTTCACGGTATTGATTTAAAACAGCAGGTTGCAGAGGGCACCCCCCCCATTCACGGGGACCCGGGTCAACTCCAGCAGGTCCTGCTCAATCTTTTCAACAACGCTATTGATGCCATCCTTGCACGCCACGGCCCGCAGGGAGGGGAACTGGTCGTGGGCGCCGGGGCCAAAGAGGACGGCAAGGTGAAAATCTTTGTATCGGATAACGGGACCGGCATAGGCCCTGAAGACCAGAAAAAGATTTTTAGTCCTTTCTACACCACCAAACCCGTGGGAAAGGGCACGGGTTTGGGGCTCTCTGTATGCTTCGGGATCATTGGAAAAATGGGCGGAACGATGGAGGTCACCGGTGAAGAAAACGTGGGAACCACTTTCACCATCACCCTGCCCAGAGCGGCTTAGCCGGGGGGCATACTATTCAAAATCAAGAAACCAGGGGGATGAGGAATGGAAGAATTGCGAATGATGCTGGTGGATGACGAGGAGAGGTTTTTATCCACAACCAAGAAGTTGCTGGCCAAGAGAGGGTATGACGTTGTCACCGCCACAAATGGATCCGAGGCCCTTGAACTGCTGAGGATCCAGAATATTCATGTGGTGGTCCTGGATGTCAAGATGCCCGGCATGGACGGTATAGAAACCCTAAAGGCCATAAAGCGAAGCTTCCCATTGGTTGAGGTCATTATGTTGACCGGACACGCCACAGTGGAATCTGCTGTGGACGGTCTCAAATCGGGGGCCACTGATTACCTAATGAAACCCACCGATGTAAACGACCTCATTGAAAAGGTCGAGGAGGCCTTTAGTAAGCGCCAGGTCTTGGAATCCAGGATTCGTGTCGCCCAGACCAGAAGCTTCATGAAGTCTCCCCGGGATATCATCAGGGAGTCTGAAGAGACCTGACAGTTACGGCCCCGGTGCTCTTGGCTGACCGGGGAACAGGGCCTTGGTAACCATGGCCCGGTGGGGCGCTAATGCCGGCCGGGCTCCAAGGAATGGGCCAACCAATCGAGTCAATAAAGTGAGGTGAGAAAATGGCTGAAGCCAAAAAAAGGGTCACCGGATATGACAAATACGT
>CAZNLL010000245.1:0-2144 GCA_964573885.1 uncultured Desulfobacteraceae bacterium
CAAAGTAGTAATAGCCCACGGCCAGGATCATGATAAAGGGGATGATGGGAACGAGAATCATGACCCCCAGGAGTGTCCTTCTCATGGTTGCATAATGGTTCTTGGTCATGGCTTCCTGTCTTTTGTAAAGACGCCACAAGGAGCGCTTCTCCCGGGCGACAATACAGGTGATGGGGCGCTTTAGCGGTGTGTAGCAACTAAACGCAACCTTTGTGCCAAACCCTTGAGGGGAAAAGAAACGTATAAGGGATCAAAAAGACTGTTATTCTAGGCCGGGCAAAGATTAAGGCGCCCGCCCTTTAAGGGAGGGGATGTCGGTATTTTTTACAATCTGTAAAAGGCTACTTCTTTTCTTTTTCGTGTTCCAGGACCCTTCCCGGGAAACGGACCAACTCCTTGATCTTGGCGTTGCGGATCTTCTGCTCGTGGCTGTTCTTCTTTTCAAAGGCCTGGGCCAGTTTGACCATGAGCTCTTCCAGCTTGACGGGTTTTAAGAGATAATCAAAGGCACCAAGCTTCATCCCCTCAATACTGGTCTCTACAGAGGCGTGTCCGGTGAGGAGGACCACCTCGGTGAGGGGCTGGATCTTCTTCATCTCCCTGAGTGCTTCGATACCGTCTATTCCGCCGGCCATTTTGATATCCAGGATAACCACGTCATAGAGCTTCTTCTGCATCAATTCCAGCGCCTCTTCACCGCTCTTAACGCCTTCGGCATCTATGTTTCTCTTGATCAATCGGTTGACCAGGGTCTCCAGAAAATCGATTTCGTCGTCTACGACCAACACTCTAAAAGAATTCATGTGAACCTCCCTATTTGAATTGTTTATGCATTTTACTGCCTACTTTTTCTCCGGGGTGACCACTGGAATCTGCACTGTAAAGGTGGTCCCCACACCCACGGTGCTGCGCAGTATGATGGTGCCTCCGAGTTTTTCAATAATATCATAGCTCACCCAAAGCCCGAGTCCTGTGCCCTTCCCGGTTTGCTTGGTGGTATAGAAGGGGTCAAAGACCCTCTTCATTTGCTGCTCAGGGATCCCCGGGCCGTTATCCTTGACCTTGATCTGTATGGTGGACCCAAGTAGGCTGCTTGTGACCTCGATGATCCCGTTCGAGCCTATGGCGTCAATGGCATTGGTGAGAAGGTTTAAGAACACCTGCTGGAGCTGGGCCTGGTCACTGGCAATAATAGGCAGGGTCTCCGACAGGTCCTGTTTTATTTCGATGTTATTGTTCCGGGCATAGTTTTCCAGGAGGCCGATGGTCTGAACCAGGGTTTGATTAATATCCACATCCTCTAAATGGGGCTCCATCTTTCTGGCGTACCCGAGCATATTGTGTACGACCTTCCTGGCCCTTTCTACGTGCTCGTCGATCTTCGTCAGAGAATTTTTGAATTCCTGGATGTTCTCGCTTTCCTTGAACTCTTCTTCTTCCAACAGGTCTTCCATCCATCCCGTCTTTTGCATGATGACGGCCAAGGGGTTGTTGATTTCATGGGCCACCCCGGCCGCCATCTTGCCCAGGGCGGCAAGTTTGTCGGACTGGATAAGCTGGGCATTGAGTTCGTTCATCCTCTCATCGGACTGCCTGAGGCGGTTTACGGTGAGCCGGGTGGTAAAAACCGTGGCCAGGACAATGGCCAGAATGCCGAAGATCATGATGGCGATGACCGCATTGCGGGTGGCGAGCAGCCCGCTCATCTCCTCGCGAGGGGCCTGGCTGATCACCAGGACCCATTGGCCGTGTCTGAGCCAGGTCCCGGCCAAAAGGGTTTTCTTGCCCTGTTGATCTTCCTGCTGAAGAAGGGTGGTCTCCTGGCCGAAGAGGTTGGGGTTGAGATCGGATTTGGCCAGTATGTGTCCGCCGAAACGGGGGGCGGTTTGATAAATACCTTCCCGGTTGAGGATATAGGCGTCCCCGGTCTTCCCGATCTGGGCGGAACGGACGATGGCCCCGAAAACATCCGGATCCACGGTGGCCCTTAGGATCCAGGTGTGATCCCTTTCCTGACGGCGAACGGCAATAATAAAATGGGGAGTCTGGCGATAGCCCATGTATACATCGCTCATATAGATCCCCTTACACATCACTTCTCCAAACCAGGGTTGCTGGTAGTAATTGAGTCCCCTGAGGTCGTA
>CAZNLL010000246.1:0-2139 GCA_964573885.1 uncultured Desulfobacteraceae bacterium
TATGTGATCAACGACTGGGACAACTATGCCATTGAAGAGGCGGTGATCATAAAAGAAAAGACGGAGGGCACGGTTACAGCCGTCACCGTCGGCGGCGAGGACGATGAAGAGGTCCTGAGGAGGGCCCTGGCCATGGGAGCGGACCGGGCCATACGGATTGACCCTGGAGCGTTTATTTTAGACGCCTTTGTCCTGTCAAAAGTCCTGGCCGAGACGATTAAGGATCTGGAGTATGATCTCATCTTGACCGGCGTGCAGGCCGATGATGACAACTGCGGCGCCGTGGGCGTGATGCTTGCAGAACACCTGGGCATTTCCCATGCAGCCGTGGTGACCTCCGTGGAACCCCAAGGGGATCAGGCCGCTGTAAGGGTGGAACTGGAAGGGGGAATGGACGAGGTCTCCAGGATCAGCCTCCCGGCCCTCTTCACCGTGCAGACCGGTATCAACGAGCCGAGATATGTCTCCATCCTGGGGATAAGAAAGGCTGGTAAAAAGGAACTCAGGGTGATCGGTATCCAGGACCTCAATATCCAAGAAGAGGCGCTTTCTCCGCGCTTGATCGTGGAAGAGGCCTTCCTTCCCCCGAAGACAGGAGGGGCGGAAATCTTAAGCGGGGATCCTTCGGCGGTGGCCGAGGAGATACTCCGCATCTTGAGAGAGAAGGGGGTGAACATCTAAATGGGCGATATCTTTGTTGTTGCAGAGCATAGACAGGGTGAGATCAGGGATGTGACCTATGAAATGCTTTATAAGGCCCATGAACTCTGCCGGGCGCTTTCCCATCGATTGACGGCTGTAGTGCTGGCCGGAAAAGATGAGGGCCTCTCAGAAGCCTTGGCCCGCATGGCCGACCGGGTCCTGGTTCTGGAAGATAAAGGCCTGGAGCATTTTGACGCCGATTTTTGCAAGGAGATCTTGAACGCCTTGATCCAGGAACATCGGCCTTTCCTCACCCTCATGGGCCATACCAGCTGGGGAATGGACTTGGCCCCTGCCCTGGCCGTCAAGACCCGATATCCTTTGGCCACAGACTGCGTGGATCTCTTGCTGGAGGACGGCTCCTTGAAGGCGGTGCGGCAGATATACAGCGGCAAGATTTTTTCAAAGGTGGGCTTTATGCCCTGTGAGGGCTACCTGGTTACTGTGAGGCCGGGAGCCTTTCCGGTGCCTGAGGGGGCGGAGGATCGCCACGGGGAGGTGGTGCACCAGGATGTGCCGGCCGGGCTCTCTCCAGGTCGAAAGGAATTTGTTGAGCTCGTGGACACAGGGGCCGGCGAGGTCGATATCAGCCAGGCGGAACTCCTGGTCTCCATCGGGCGTGGGGTTGGAGAAGAAGAAAACATTGAGATGATCAAGGATTTGGCACAGGCCATGGGTGGGACCCTGTCCTGCTCCCGGCCCATTGTGGACAAGAACTGGTTGCCCAAGTACCACCAGGTGGGAACATCCGGGAAGTCTGTGAAACCCAAGGTGTACCTGGCCTTGGGCATCAGCGGCGCCTTTCAGCATGTGGCGGGGATCACAGGGGCCGGGACGGTCATTGCCGTGAACAAGGACAAAGGGGCCCCCATTTTCAGGGTCGCTGACTATGGGGTGACCGATGACCTCTTCAAGATCGCCGAGGCATTGAAGGAGAAGTTGACCCCTTAAGGGCAACCTCTTCCCAGATCTTAATGGATGACAGGTTTTTCCAGACCGTATTTTTTGAGCATGGCATAGAGCAGGGGCCGGGAGACACCCAGGAGCCTTGCCGCCTTCGATTTATTCCAATTGGTGCGATCAAGGGTGGATTCAAGCATCTGTTTTTCGAACTCCCGTTTGGAACGCTTTAGTGAGCCGCCATGCATCGGCGGGGCGTCAACCCCATTGGGGTTCGGCAGGTGGGCCGTTAGATAATCCGGAAGGTCAAAGACGTTAATCGTCCTGTTTTCACTGACGTTGGCGGCCCTTTCGATCACGTTTTTAAGCTCTCTCACGTTTCCCGGCCATTTCCAGTGCATCAAGACGTCCATGGCCTTCCTGTCTATGGACTTAATACTGGTTCCGGTCTCCTCATTGATGAGTTCAACAAAATGCCTGCATAGCTTGGGGATATCGCTTTGCCTTTCAACCAGGGGGGGGATATTAAGACTCAGC
>CAZNLL010000247.1:0-2055 GCA_964573885.1 uncultured Desulfobacteraceae bacterium
CCCCAGACCCGCTCCCGCACCCGTCACGATCGCCACACGGTCATCAAAACGGATATCCTCTTCTTGGGCCTCCGGTGCTGTTCCGGGCAAAGGAACGGCCTTCCAGAAATATCCCGTAAAGCCCCTTTCCCTGTCCGTATACCGCCATCTAAAGGCCAGGCTCACCTTCTGGCCCACTTTCACCTCGGAAAGCTCACAGTCCGTGAAATCAGCCATGAACCTTCCACCCCCCTCAAACTGGATCATGCCGTAAATAGCAGGGGGATCCACCGATATCGCCAGGAGGTCTCCGGTGAAGCTTTTCACGGAAGCAGGTCTCTCTGAAAACTCGTAGTCCTCTTGACTGCCAACGGCGTGACAATCCGGGTTGACACAGATCTCTGTCTTGGGAAACTGAGGCGTGCCGCATTCCTTGCACCTTCCTCCTACCAGGCCCAGAAGCATCTTCCGTTTCCTCCAGAGCACGGTCATGGCGGTTTGGGTGGGCGCCTCGGCCCGTATACCCATCTCGGTGTTGACAAGATCCCTGAACTTTAGAAATTTTGGATAGTTATCGATGGTCTTCTTCTTTTCCAGGTGGCCTCTTATGCCCAGTCGGGAAGGCGCCTTCTGGATCTGCTCCGTTACTCGAAAATAGAGGGCGTCACAGCCCTGTCCAAAGCCCGCCACTAGAATTCTGTCGCCAGGTTTCGCCGTCTCAAGGGCATGGCAAAGCATCACAAAGGGATGAGCCGCACCGGTCTCCCCGCACACCTCATGCAGATTATCCACCACTTTCCCAGGCTCAGCCCCCAGCCTTTGGGCGATCTTTCTGTGTTCCCCTTTGAAGTAGCACGGAAAAACAAGGGTATCCACATCCTCCATGGAGATGGAAAGCTTTTCGAAAAGTCCTGTCACGGCCTGGGGGATGATCTTGGAATAGCCCTCATCCCTCACCCAGCGCTCTTCCCACATGTAGTCATATCTCTTCTGGGCGCCCCTGTAATGATCAACGAAGTCATAGGAGAGGGAATAACTGCCGAGGTATTCTGCAATCACGTCCGTGTCTCCCGCCAGCAGGGAGGCGGCGCCGTCACCAAACCACATCTCATAGAAGTAGGCCGCTTTGGTCTCCCTTTTGTCCGAGGCCGTGACCAAAATCCGATGCCTTTCCCCGGCCTTGACCCCGTCCAGGGCGGTGATGAGAGCGCTTGTCCCGGCCCTCAGCGAATTGGTGAAGTCCTCGGCAACGATATCATCCCTCAGGTTGAGGGCGGTCTTTACAATACCCGCGCAGAGACGGTCGGAAAAGGGGAGGGTTGTGGAACAGAGGTAATGGGCATCCACAGATGACTTGTCCACCCCCCTGAGACAATCCCGCGAGGCCTCCACGGCCATGGTGATGCTGTCTTCGTCCCAGTTGCAGAAGGACCGTTCCCCTTGGGCTACCATGACGAGCGCCGGGGCGAACCAGCCCATGTTCTGAAATATACTCATCCGGTTGAGCCTGAGCCTGGGGATATACCCCCCAAATGATGTTATACCGATCATTGGTATCCTCCTTCACGTCGGGGACCCTGTTCCCGGTCACCCTTGTTTGTGTTCCCCCTAAAATTTAAAGAGTTTTTCAATGAGCTGGGATTTCATGAGGTCCCCCTCGATCTTGAGTTTCCCCGTGGTAAAGGCGTTCATGGCGTTGAGTTCGCCCCCGATGAGTTTTACAAAATCCGTATCCGCCATCTTGATGGTCGTGGTCGGCCCCTCGTGCGTCCCTTCGGACACCTCACAGCTCCCCTCCTTGACCGTCACATACCATGATCCCCCTTCATCCCCGGAGATATGGAACTGGAATACCACGTCCACTTCCGCAGCCTGGTCCGGTTGAAAGGCGTCAACGATCCCTTCAAAGATCCCTTTCACCGTGAGCCCTCCACCGGCCCCGCCCTCCTCTTTCTCCCCTTTCTCTCCCCTAAAGGCTTCCAGAACAGGGGCCAGGGAGGCCGTGGCATTTACATACTCCTGGGCCCCTTGCAGGGACTTGATCTTGTCCATGGATGCGGCCACGTCCTCCGGTCG
>CAZNLL010000248.1:0-2011 GCA_964573885.1 uncultured Desulfobacteraceae bacterium
AAATGACAAATGAAGATGTGACCCTGATTTCCTTTCCGAAGAAACCCGCGAGGGTTTGAAACGAATAGCCAGAAGCCTGTAGGGTCTCGAGGAGCCGTGTGTATGTAGCTGTTGTAAAGTCCATGTTCTTGGGCAGTAGGCCCTACAGTCCAAGCACCTTCTGGAGTTTTTGCGTGGCTTGAACATGTTTGGTCCTATCCATTTTCTGGATATTGACCAATTTCCATTGGATTCCCGGCAACTGATCAATACCGTCCATGGGCATGAGCGCCCAATCGGGATGACCCTGCTTGATTGACAGGAGAAACTTTCTCTCTTGTTCGTTTAAGGTTTCGCTTAGTATTTTGATGATTCGTTCACGGACTTGAACCAGCTCCCCATAGTCCACATGGATGGGAGACATCCCGGCAAACTCCCCGTTGTATGCCTGACGAAAATCTTTTCTGCCCGGATCGAGCAATTCGCTCATGGGGCGGTCATGGCTGGCGAGATAAACAACAAAGGCTGCCCGGATATCCTCTGTGATGCCTTCGTTTTCCAAAAGCACCTTACTATCAAAAAGATCCCGTGGATGCTGGCGGTCCAAAGCCGCACAGAGTTTGCCCGCGTATAAATCAGCTATTGAAGCCGTGGTCGCGGTAGTCGTCAATTCAAAGGCATTCTCAGCAGCCTTGCACAGCCTTCTCTCTTCACAGGGGAAAACCGTGCCCCGAAGCACCAGGTTCGGCTCTATTTTGATCATGGTTCCAGCAGTCCCAACAATGAGTCTAACAACGTGGTCCGTATTGGGCAGCCGGTTTTCCTGTACACTGGATTGTGGCATTTTCCCGCGGATAACAGCTGCAATGCCCCTTAAAGCGGAGCTGATGCTGCTGAGAGCAGCATTTCTGGGCTCAAGGGGCAGCCAGACCAGATCGATATCAATCGACAACCTGGGCATGTTGCGCACAAAGAGGTTGATCGCCGTACCGCCCTTCAAAGCGAAGCGCTTTTCAGCGGCTATGTAAGGCATCATCCTCAATATCAGTCTGACCTGATGGAAATACGGACTGTCTATCATATCCTTTCCATGGGCTCCGACTCAGCGTAAAAGGATGCGGGCACAGTTATTCCATACTTTCCTTCCAGACGTCCTCCCTTGGCGATCACCCGCTTTCCCTTTCCAAGGCCGATCCTTGACGGTTCAAGGCGGCCCAGCCAGGAATGGTTGCTCTTTTCAGCAAGGTAGAGGAACATTCGCTTTACCTTCACAGAAAGGCACTTCTCAAGCAGCGTTTGGACCAGATCAGGGCGCAAGGTGGCCAAGCCCTCCATCAACAGCCCGGCCTCCTCAAAGGACTCCCTGGCTGGTACGAAATATAAAACCTCCATCATGGCCCGTTCTGGGGCCGATAACCTGATGGAAAATGTCCCCATCTCCTTTTGGGTCAATCCGATGCCGGTTTGGTCATGAAACAGCCTGGCAGTGGTATAGCGCAGTTGTATTCCCCAATCGCTTTGACAAAACCAGGCCGGGAGACGGGTCCCGGGCAAACCGAACAGGGACAGGGTTCCGCCCTTTCCCAGGGGCAGAAAATGAGCATAACCCTGCAGTTGCAGCGCTGTCTTGTCCGCAACGTGGACAGGAAGGCACAGCTGGCTCTGAATGGCGTACAGCCCTCCGCTCCACTCGACCACATCCCCGGCCCGGGCAAAAGCGCCCCGGCCGATTCGGCGCACCCAGCCGCTTTTCTCATATTCATGGACCAGTTGCTGATAGGCCCCCATGGATTTCAGCCATGAGGCCACAGCCACGCTGCCATAGGGCCATAGCTGAAGCAGCCGGTTTAATATATTTCTTGTTTCACCAGTCATACTTGTCTTATTAGCATGAAAATAAACCACGAACAAGAACAAAGCCGTTAGCCAGGCGTCCTCCTAATCATCCCAATCATCCTGCCGTTGCATTACCCTTCATCCAACGCCGCAGGCGTCCTCCTAATCATCCTAACCATGCCGCCGAAGGCTCGTC
>CAZNLL010000249.1:0-1987 GCA_964573885.1 uncultured Desulfobacteraceae bacterium
CCCGGAATGAAATCAAGGCCTTTATGCTGGATCCCCAGCTCAAACAGGATATGAAAGAGGCCTTTGAATATGGGGCCCAGACCGCCCTTCAGGAGGCGATAAAGGTCGCCCATGCCTACAACACGGTGGTCCCGGTCAAGAAGAACATCAAGGAGGGCATTGAATTTGCGGCCTCCACGGCCCGGAACCAAATACGGGCTTTGCTGAGCGACCCCCAGCTCAAACAGGACCTCAAGGAGGGCATTCAGTTCGGGGTGAGAATGGCCATCGCCGAGTCTGCGGACTTCGCCCACAACTACCACACGGTGGTGCCGGTGAAAAAGAATATCAAGGAGGGGATCGAGTTTGCCGCGGAGACGGCGAGGCGGGAGATCAAGGCCCTCTTAAACGACCCCCAGGTGAAACAGGATATCAAGGAAGCCCTGGAATTTGCGGGCCAGAAGATTCAATGATTCGGTGGCTCCGGGGGTAAGTCCTGATGCTGGTGGCCGTGCATCAACCACAGTACCTGCCATGGCTGGGCTATTTTGACAAGATCGACCGGGCCGACACCTTTGTGCTCCTGGATGCGGTGCAATTCAAAAAAAACGAGTGGCAAAACAGAAACAAGATCAAAACCGCCCAGGGCTGGCAGTGGCTGACCGTGCCGGTGAAGTATAAATTCCCTCAGCGCATCATGGAGGTCACCGTCAACAACACGGTGAGGTGGCAGCACAAGCAGCGACAGGCCATTCTCAGCAACTACAGCAAGGCCGCCCACTTTGACTACCTAGACACCTTTTTTGAAGCGCTCTTCTCTCGCACCTGGACCTTCATCTCAGAGCTCAATAAATGGGTGGTGAGACGATTGGCAGAAGTCTTGGAGATTGAAACGCCTATCCTTGTGGCCTCGGAACTGGGGGATTTTCCGGACGAGCCGGACCAGAGGCTGATCGCCCTGACCCGGCACCTGGGAGGGGACGCCTACCTGGCAGGGAGCGGCGGAAGGGACTACATGGACCTGGAAAAGTACGAGAAAGCGGGCATCGAGGTGATCTTTCAGGACTTCAAACATCCTGAATACGACCAGCGCTTCGGGGCCTTTGAGCCGTACATGTCCATCATTGACCTGATGCTCAATCATGGTCCCAGGAGCTTGGGGATTCTCAGGGGGGAGGTATGAATATACTGGCCGTAGGCCCTCATCCGGACGACATTGAAATCGGCTGCGGCGGCACCCTCATCAAGTATGCGCGAAAGGGCCATAAGGTGTTTCTCTTGCTCATTACCCGGGGGGAGATGGGCGGGGATGCAGAGACCAGATATGAGGAGCAGCTCAAGGCCGCCCGGATCATGGGGGTGAAAGAGGTCTTTTGGGGCGGCCTTTCTGATACGGATCTCCTTAACAAGGGCAACGACATTATTCACATGGTGGAAGAACACATCCAAACCCTTAAGCCGGATTTTATCTTTGTCAATTTCTTCAACGACACCCACCAGGACCATCGGACCGTGAACAGGTCCGTCCTCTCCGCCACCCGGTACGTAAGTAACGTCATCTTCTACGAGGTCCCCACCACCAATGATTTTATCCCCAGTGTATTCGTGAACATCGGGTCGGTCCTGGAGGCCAAACTGGAGGCCTTGAAGGCCCATGCCTCCCAGATTATGAAGACCAACATCGAAGGCCTCTCCATCTTGGACATCGCCCGGTCCTCGGCCCATTTCAGGGGGGTCCAGGGCCGGGTTCCCCTGGCCGAAGGCTTTATCCCTCAGAGGCTTTTTATCAATATTGATTAGATCGTTGAGAACGTTGAGATGGTTTTGATCGTTGAGATCGTTAGGATCGTTAGGAGCGGGGATTTTGAAACCGCCCGGGTCCGCAGGGCGGACCCTTGATTACAGGGACGTTTTTCCGCCGGGCGACCTTCCCCGGCGGAAATAGGTCCCATGGGGGAGAGGGTGGTGAGCGGCAGGCGTGGGAGTAAGCTCATTTCTTTGTATGAGG
>CAZNLL010000250.1:0-1980 GCA_964573885.1 uncultured Desulfobacteraceae bacterium
GAAAGGAGGTCATGATCCTCAAAAGCACTGGAAACACCTAAAGTGTTACAAAAAAGGCATCGTCACCCCTAAAACTTTACCCCGTTGTTGCATAAAAGGCGCTTAAGGATTCGGCATTTCGCCTTCTATGACTTCAAATGCCGCTTTTAACGCTTTAAATCTGGAATTCACCAACAGTGATATCCAGACCCTGGATATAAAATGACATAAGTTTCTGTTTTTACTGCAGTTATATGTCTGGGAGCTCCATGTGTTTGCAACAACGGGGTTTACGGTGAATGGTCGTTTCCTAATATGAAACGGGTACAGAGAATTCTTTTGGGGATAACACTCTTCCTGTTGTTGCCTTCCCTCCCGGCCGGGGCCTCGGAATACCTTCAGGTCCCGGGCCTGATTGACCTGAGGACCTCCTTCAGCGACGGCGCCCTGGACCTGGAATCCCTGGTCCTCCTGGCCAAAGAAAAGGGATTCCCGGTGGTGATCGTGAACGATCACGACCGGATGGTCATGGAATACGGCCTTTTTCCCTTCAGGAACATCATCAAAAAGAGGGTGGAGCGCAATTCCATCAACAAAATAGGGGCCGAGCTTTACCTGGAGAGCATTCGGCGGGTTCAACAAAGGCACCCGGACATGATCGTTATCCCGGGATCCGAGACGGTCCCCTTTTATTACTGGACAGGGTCTTATTGGGACGCAAACTTGACCGCCCATGATCACGAAAAACGCCTCCTCACCATAGGGATGGATCGACCCGAGGATTATGAACATCTCCCCGTCCTGCACAATGGGTTTTCCACCCGGTATGTAGGTCTCTTCCTGCCCAAGACGGTGATGTTTTTGATTCCTTTTCTCCTGGGCCTTTTTCTTATCAAGTGGAAAGGCCCTCCCCGGGTGACAGGCATTGTGATCAGCGCCCTTTCCCTCCTCTTTATGATCAATGCCCACCCCTTTCGCTCCTCCCCCTTTGACCCGTATCATGGGGATCACGGCATCGCCCCCTACCAGACGGTGATTGATTATGTCCATGAAAAGGGGGGCCTCACCTTCTGGAATTATCCCGAGACCCGCTCAGGGGTCAGGAAATTGGGCCCGATTTTCGTAAACACCCCTCCTTACCCTGAGGCCCTGATCCAGGCCAGGGGATGCACCGGTTTCGCCGCCCTTTACGGAGACAGGATCACCCTAACCGAGCCGGGGAATATATGGGACAGGGTCCTCTTGGAATATTGCCGCGGAGAAAGGACCCGGCCCCTGTGGGGGATTGCCACCGCGGATTTTCACGAAGAGGGTGGAGCCAATGAAGTCCTGGGAAACTTTCCGACTGTGTTTTTGGTTAAAAAAAGGACAAAGAAACAGATTCTTTTTGCCATGGCCAGAGGAAAAATGTATGCTTGCCGTGGCCAATACCCCCAGCGCCTTATCCTCCGGGAGTTCTCGCTAGGCGCACCAGGGACTGAAGTCAGGGCCGTATCAGGGGATGAAATCGCCCTCGCCGAGGCCCCCAGGATCCGAATGGCCTTGTCTTCCATGTGTCCCACCGGGGAAACCGTGACCGTCCGGCTCATCAGGTCGGGAAAGGTGATTAAACAATATAAGGGGCCTTTGCCCATGGATGTGGAATACACCGATGATGTCCATGCGCCGGGGCGCAAAATCTATTACAGAATGGATGTCCGGGGCTGCGGCGCCATGGTCTCCAACCCTATCTTTGTGGTTTTTCAATAGGAACCCTTTGAGGAAATTTCAAAAAATCTGGGAGGAGGGTGCGTCATGAAAGAAGAGGGACTGGGAAGTGTTTTTGTCAGGCATCTGGTTATGGCCATTCCCTGGGGGATTATAATCCTGCTGGTGGTGTGGATCGTGTCATTAGGAATGAAGCAGCAGGTCAAGGAAGGCATTGAGTTCGGCATGAAGACCGCCATCCGGGAGGCCACCACTATGGCTTATGATTACAACACGGTGGTGCCGGTCAAAAAG
>CAZNLL010000251.1:0-1941 GCA_964573885.1 uncultured Desulfobacteraceae bacterium
TCCGCCGATATTCGGCCAGAATTCCTTCAATCCGGTCCCGGCCGGCCAGCTTGAGTTTTTGGATTCTCCTTCGTTCCATCCCCTCTTCGGCAGACAGATGAAGGCGCTTTTCGTATGCTTCCAGTTGCTTTTCGTATAGTCTGTGCTCTTCCACGTATCGTCTTAAAGTTTCATCTTCTTTCACCAATTGGGCAATGAGTTCCTCATCCCTTTTTTCCATAGGCAGGCCTCCAAGCATTCCTGTCCCCATGACCACCCTGTCACCCCGCTTTGTATATCAAAACTATTATTATACCTGTAACCGGCCAATTGTCAACCAGCCTTGCCTTGCTCGAGCTTTATTTCAGCATCCGACCTGCGTATATAATAGGGAGCCAGCCGGGCAACGTCGACGATCTGATCTCCTTTGAGTTGTTTCAATCCCACGTGGGCCACAACCGACGCCCGCGGGGTATTCAAATAAGGCGCCGCAAATCGGGCCCGGGGGCCTAGGATGTCTTGGATCAGATTCTTGTACAAGCGGGCACCGTCACCGATAAAAAGACACAACCCCTCAATCCGCATAAGCCACTGCCTTGGGTTCACCACACGATCTGACACCACCTTCTCCCAGTCCCCATCACGCCCACCCCTGTACAGTGCTGTATAAACCTGGGCCTTCCGGGCATCTAACAGAGGACAGATAAGCGAATGACACCACGGAAACTGGTACGCCAGCGCGTCCAATGTGGAAACGCCGGTCACCGGTCTTCCTGTAGCAAAGGAGAATCCTTTGACAGCGCTGATTCCGATGCGCAATCCCGTGAAACTGCCTGGGCCGGTGGTAACAGCAAAGCCGTCCAACGCACCCATCTCCATCCCTGCCATATGAAGCGTACAATCTACGACAGACATGAGGCGCTTTGCGTGAGTCTCGGAGCTTGTCACCTGAACTTCAGCAACCAGGGTGTCGTCCTCTAAAACAGCCACACTGCCAGTGCGCGTCGCTGTATCAACGGCAAGGATTCTCATCTTGCTTGTTTCACGTCCTCTGACCCAGGCTGATCGGTTTGCCTCTTCCGCGCCTTTGGCTGAAGCGCATGCGCCAAAACCTCATCCATATGGCTGACCGGAATAAAGGTGAGCTTGCGTTTGATGTTGGGCGCAATCTCAGCCAGCTCCTTTCTGTTCTTTTCCGGTATAATGATTTTTCCCACCTTTGCCCGGAGTGCGGCCAGTGCCTTTTCTTTGAGGCCCCCCACCGGAAGTACACGCCCACGAAGGGTAATTTCTCCAGTCATAGCAACATCTCGACTCACGGCCCTTCCACTCAGGGCGGACACCAAGGCTGTGGCCATGGTTACCCCCGCCGATGGCCCGTCCTTGGGAACGGCCCCTGCGGGGACATGGATATGAATGTCAGCATCCTGGTAAAAATCACTCCTGATTTTGAGGGTCTTTGCATGAGATCGCGCATAGGTAAGCGCCGCTCTGGCCGACTCCTGCATCACTTCACCCAGCTGACCCGTCAGGGTCAAATCCCCCTTGCCTTTCATGGTTGTGGCCTCCACGTAGAGGACCTCCCCTCCCACTTGGGTCCAGGCCAACCCCGTGGCTACGCCAACTTCATGGTATTCCTGCTCCAAATCCGGGAAGTATTTGGGAACACCTAAGTAGCGATGAACGTTGGCGCCCGTGATCGTACTTTGCCCTTTCTCTCCCTCAGCCACCTTGCGAGCCACCTTGCGGCACAGGGTGGCAATCTCACGCTCCAAATTCCTAAGGCCCGCCTCTAAGGTATACTCTGATATGATCTTCCCCACTGCTCCGGGGCTTATACGTATGTGTTTTGCGGTAATACCGTTTTCCCTGATTTGGCGCGGGATCAAGAACTGTTGCGCGATAGCGAGTTTTTCCTCTTCTGTATATCCTGCCAGCTCGATGAGCTCCATCCGGTCCTTT
>CAZNLL010000252.1:0-1924 GCA_964573885.1 uncultured Desulfobacteraceae bacterium
AGAACATCAGCCTTGTCATGCAGGATGTCTTTATTTTTTCAGGAAACCTGGGGGATAATATATCCTTGGGCCGCGAAGACATAAATGCAGAATCACTTGAATCTGCAGCAAGGGAGGCCAATGCGCTTTCCTTTATTAAGAGACTCCCCATGGGTTTCCAGCAGGATATCGGTGAAGGGGGAGCCACTCTCTCAGCCGGGGAACGACAGCTTTTGTCTTTTGCCAGGGCCCTGGCAGCCAACCCTCGAGTACTCATCCTTGATGAGGCAACGTCAAATGTCGATCCGGCAACGGAACGTCTCATCCAGGAGGCCATTTCACAGATGGCCGCCAGGAGAACCACACTTATTGTGGCCCACAGACTCTCCACCATTAGAAATGCAGATCGTATCCTGGTCATGCACCACGGCCGAATCGTGGAGCAGGGGACACATGACGAACTCATGAGCATAGGGAATGTCTATTATAAACTCAATCTGTTGAGGGAAAAATAATTACTCAGGGTGTCAGATTCAAAGTCTTTCGCAAAAAACCGGATTTCACCCACCTCAGATGGATTATCGGTGAGTCTGACGTCACGCTGCAATCGCGAGGGGGAATCGTCATTCCCGGGCAGTCTCTTAGGGAAAGGTCAGCAACCGTTTGGGGTTTTCGACCATGATGGCGTCGATCTCCTGCTGGCTCATGCCCTTAGCCTTCATGACCGGCAGGGTGTTGCGCAGGATGTGGTCATATCCCCAGCCGCCATATTTGCGGCGCTGGTGTTTGTTCCAGATGTCCTGGGAAATGAGGATCTGGTTCAAGTAGCCGGCGTCAATGAGATCCATGATCTCATTGATCCGCTGATAATCGGTGGGAAGGTCAATGGGGCGCTGGGCCAGCGGATAGTACCCTTCTCTGCCGAAAAGATCGTATTCAAGGGTGACCCCGGTCTCGAGCAATTTGAGCCGGTTTTTGGGCTCTCTCACGGCCCTGTCCATATGGTCCATGCATACTCGCGAGAGGTCGGCTCCGGCCGAATCCATGAGGGTCACCTGCTCCCACGCGGCCTCTTCCCCCTGACCCGGGTGTACGTTCAGATAGGCCCCGGTCTGCTTTTGGGCCTCCACCGCGGCTAAAAGCGATTTTTTCTCCCTGGGATCAAGGGGCCAGGAACCACCGATCTCGCCGATGAATCCCGCCCTTATACATGTGTTGCCAACGCCCTTGGTGATGTCCCGGACAATCTCTTCGGTAATGTCTTCCTGGGGGCGCTCGGCAAAGTCGTCCGGCAGAGAGACGGCCAGATAGTACCCTGAGCCCATGACGATGTTCAAACCGGTGGCCCGTGAAATCCGGGCCAGTGACAACGGGTCCCGCCCCAGTCCGTGGTTGCTCATTTCTACGACGGAGCGACCCCCTGAAAGGACGAAGTGGGAGACTTCCTCGATGGCCTCCTGCTCGTCCAACATCATCAGGTCATCCAGGTTTTGAAACCAATGATAACGAATCCACCACAGGGTCTCTATGCTCACCTTGGACCGGGCCATACACAGATCATACGCCTCTTCCGGTTCCCGGTACCAAGCCGATCCGTCAGAGACCAGATGCTCGTGGGGCAGCGTGATACCCAGATCTTCCGGTTCGATCAATCCCAATACAGTCTGTATTTTGCCTTTAAGTTCAGATATGGACATTTCTTATCAATCCTCCATCTTATTTTTAGTTTATCCGGTTAATGAGTACCCGCTCAAGACAACACACGGTTGCGGCGTTGAAGGGTGAAGCGGGTTTTTGCCCATTCTGTCTTCTGCTCGCCCCGTGGAATATGGAATCTATTCCTCTGGAGTCTACGGATTTCTATATTCTTCCAATTGAGCCTTTTTGCTCATTTGGGGTAGTAGAAATCATAAAACATATCCCTTTCTCATGTATACACATTTCT
>CAZNLL010000253.1:0-1908 GCA_964573885.1 uncultured Desulfobacteraceae bacterium
ATGAATAATAAAATACGGGTTCTGATGGTGGATGACGAAGAACAATTTCGGGCTACCACGGAAAAGCTTCTTACAAAACGCGGGTTTGAGACCCTCATGGCCGGCAGCGGCGAGGAGGCCATTGGAAAACTCGATGAAAATCCTGATGTGGTCATCCTGGACATCAAAATGCCTGGCATGGATGGTCATGAGGCCCTGAAGGAGATCAAGAGCCGCGCCCCGGACCTTCCCGTAATCATGCTCACCGGCCACGGGGCCTTGCCCTCTGCCAAAGAGGCTTTGGCTGAAGGGGCCTTTGACTACCTGGCCAAGCCCTGCGACATAGACATCCTGGCCGGGAAGGTAAAGCAGGCCTTTGAGAGGCGTAGAAAACCGGGACCTCCTGAAGAGAGGCGGGTCATGGACGTGATGATCCCCCTGGAAGAATACACCACCCTCAAGGCCGACCAAACCGTGAAAGAGGCCGTTTCGGCCTTAAGAGAATCCTTCATGTTGAAGCTCTCCACCAGCCGTCTCATGGAAACCGGGCATCGCTCTATCCTGGTGATCGATAACCAGGGTCAGGTGGAGGGCACCCTCTCCATCCGGGACCTGCTTAAGGCCATCCTTCCCGCCTATCTGTCGGCCTCAAAGCCTTCCATGGCGGACAGTGTCCAGTACTCCCCCATGTTCTGGAAGGGCCTCTTTACCATGGAGGTCAGGAAACTGGGGGGGGAAAAGATCAGCGAGGTCATGTCTCCTGCCCCGCTCACCATTGACGGTGAAGCCAATCTCATGGAAGCCGCCCACCTCATGGTGACAAACAAGGTCAGGCGCCTTGGTGTACTCCGTTCGGGGAAAGTCATCGGCGTCATCCGTGAGCAAGAACTGTTCTTTGAAATGGAAAGGGTTCAGATGGGATCCGGGTAACCCAAGGAGGGATGTGAATGAAGCTTAAGGTGTTCTTGACTCTCATGCTGGTGATGGGGATCTTTTCAGCCCCTTCTGCCCCGGCGGCAACGAGCCGTGACGATCTTCTGGAACGGATAAACAGGCTCAGTGACATCATCCAGAAACAACAAAAAGAGATTGAGGCATTACGCCGGGAGCTTAAGAAGCAACGGGAGGGCCTTGCAGAGGCCAAAGAGATTCAAGAGGAAGAGGTCCAAAAGGCCGTAAAGGCGGAAACTAAAGCAATGGAGAAAACGGTCTGGGATTGGCTTCCCGATTGGGCTGAACGTATCAAGATTTACGGGGACCTGAGACTCCGATACGAGGGGATCTACAACCGGGACCAGATGCAGGCCGACCGCTCCTCCCTGGATCTCCCCACCCGGGACAGGTACAGGATCCGGGCCCGGCTCTTCTTTGACGGCAAGGTTACGGACGAAATCACCACCCAATTCATGATCTGTACCAATCAGGATGGAAACCTGGAGGCCACCACCACCAATCAGACCCTGAGGGACGACTTCAACGACAAGGGCATTTACCTGCACAGGGCCTTTGCCAGTTACAAGCCCAAATGGTTGGACGGCCTGGAAGTCACAGGGGGCAAGTTTAAGAACACCTTCTTCCATACCGACATCATGTGGGACCCGGATGTCAACCCCGAGGGCATTTACGAGCGGTATCAGTACAAGGGTTGGAAGGACTTCCAACCCTATGTCCACCTGGCCCAGATGGTGCTCCATGAGCTCAACGGCCAGACCGACGATCCCGCCCTCTATATCTATCAGGCGGGATTTGACTGCAAGCTCGGTCCGGTCAAATGGAGCCTGGCGGGGAGCTACTATGACTGGTCCAACCTCCACAATACCCGATACCTCCACCTGGCCCAGTACAAAGGGGGCGGGGGTAACACCTTCTATCTGGACGGCACCGGGACCCTTCAGTACCGCTATGACTACAACCTTGTGGAGGGGCTGA
>CAZNLL010000254.1:0-1862 GCA_964573885.1 uncultured Desulfobacteraceae bacterium
TATTCTCCTCTCCATACCATGCATGGTCATCAATTAGATTAAGCCTCGGGGTTTAATAGGTAATATCGGATGATGAGCCCTGTCCGGAGTCGTGGCATGGATTTTGTTTG
Organism: uncultured Desulfobacteraceae bacterium; assembly: GCA_964573885.1. Lineage (GTDB taxonomy): Bacteria > Desulfobacterota > DSM-4660 > Desulfatiglandales > Desulfatiglandaceae > CAZNLL01. Next base: position 111 of record CAZNLL010000254.1, read on the forward strand.
TTCATGTCAGGTTAAAAACTTGAAAGAGATTTTAATGAACAAGACAGTCCTGCTTTTTTCATCCGCCATGGGACGAGCGGAATACCGGGTAAGGCAGATTCTGGGTGAACTGGGGCAAGGCGTTGTGGGATACAGATCCATTAAGAGATTCTCCAGGCGGTTTGATCGGCCCCGGGGGGAGATCCGGATGATGGTTTTTCTCATACCCGACCATGATGTTTTGAATCAGCTCATCTCCTTGAGGGAGAAGTTTTATGATCTCCCGGTTGTCCTTGTGCTCCCGGATACGAACAGAGATACCCTTTTGAAAGGGCACAAGTTCTATCCCCGCTACATTACCTTTACAGGGGGCGATTTCTGGGACCTGGCCGTGACGCTTCAAAACATCTTCCACCGCTTCCAAGGCCTCTCAGGAAACCAGGGCCATTGCCGCCCTCCAGTCCAAGACAAGGACTGAAGGGGAGGACGGCTTCCCCTTGGATGAGGACGATTTCGAGGATTTCTAGGCCGGTTTTTCAATCATCTACGAGATACAGATTTTTTTAAAAGGGTTCAACAAATGCAGTGTTTTCGGTTTCAAATGGAAAAGGCCAATCATGAAAAAACAGATTGCCATCCACATCGGCCAATACCATGCAAGCAGCGAACCCACCGTGATCCATACGGTTCTAGGCTCATGCGTGGCGGCGTGCCTTATTGAGCCGGTGAATCGAATCGGGGGAATGCCTCATATCCTCCTCCCGGGGAAGGCGGATATGAGGCATTTTGATGTGGCGGCCCGTTATGGCATCAATGCCATGGAACTGCTCATCAATCGGATGATGGGCCTGGGCGCTGACCGCAGGCGCTTGGTGGCCAAGGTCTTCGGCGGCGCCCATGTCATCTCAGCCATCTCAAGGGAAAACGGGACAGGAGAGAAAAACGCCTTATTCGTACTCGATTTCTTGAAAGAGGAAAACATCCGCATTTTGAGTAAGGATATTGGGGGTACGGATTCCCGCAAAATCTTCTTTCACACGGATACGGGCAATGTTTTTCTCAAGCGACTCCCACCCGCCGTCCAAACCAAGTTGGCAGAAAAAGAAGCAGTCAGATTCCAGCGCATTCGGAAGCAAGCCGATAAAGCCGGGAAAATAACCCTATGGTAACAACAAAACCTGCTGCAGGGGCCTTCAGCAGGGAGCCGGGCTTCGGGCCCCTATGGCTTGACAACCAAGGCGGAAATTCCATTTAATAATATGGTAGTGCTCAAATTGCGGGGCCGGGGACACTCCAACCAGATTCACGAATTACAGATTACCGATAGGGGCATTGAGATCAGGGAGAAGGAGACGGCCCGTGGGAAATAAACAGAACAAATCGCTACACTGCGTGCTCCGGCTCTTCTTGGCGGGTGACGCCCACAATTCGCGCATTGCAAAGGAGAACCTGCGCCGCCTCTGCAATCGCTTTCCCCTCATGCGACTTTCATGTGGAGATTGTGGATGTTATGGAGGATCCCGAGGCAATGCCGGCCCATGGCATTTATGTAAAGCCCGCCCTCCAGGTTATTGAACCCCGGACCCGAGACCTTGATTTTTGTAAACCCGAGCAACCAAGAGGCCTTATAGAGCCTTTTTCCAGAGGACCCCCCATGACAAGGGACCTGACACCCACTTATGAGGAATTAAAACGTCGCCTGGATAGGGCGGAATCGGCCCTCCGGGCCATCCGTCACGGCGAGATCGACACCATCATGGGCGAGCATGAACC
>CAZNLL010000255.1:0-1808 GCA_964573885.1 uncultured Desulfobacteraceae bacterium
CTGAAGCTGGCCCCCTTGTCCAAGGGGATCATGGAAAATTCCATCAATGTCATGGCATTACGCCGATGCCCGGAGGGGCACCGGTCCTCTTTCACCCTCTCCTTGCCGGATCCAAACCCGGAGCCATCAGTGATACTCGTGGGTCCCCAGGACCACGTTGATACCCGTTTTCTCCTGGATGATCTGGGCAAATTCCTCTGCAGTCCCGTAAGGACAACCCGGCTTGGCATTGACAAGGCAAGAGCTGAGGTGAATAACGTCGGGCTTTATTTCAGAGAGCTTGGTGGCCATACCCAGGTTGGGAACCAGGCTTCGCCCGGGGCATTCGCACTTGACAAAGGATACCACCTGAGACGGCTCGTCGAACTTGCCCTCACCCAAGGCGGCCGCCTTCAGGCATCTCCACTCACCCGGGCATCCGTAGCCGCTGTCCATGTATGCCCCGCAACCAATAACCGCAATCTTTTTCATTGTCTTGTCCTCCTTTCTATGTCTTTTGCCCGCAACCGGGCACAGGGTTTGTATACTCCATTATAGCCAAGAAAAAAAGGGGTAATCCTGGACAAGGCCTCCATTTGGCCAAGGGCCTTTCACCAGACCCGGTCTTGTCCAGGCGGCTCAAGGTGGCTTGACAGGATTGCCGGATCAGGCTAATTTTCCCCTTATTATGGACGCTCTGTGGATTATCGTCGCGGCCCTGATCCTTCTGGGGGCGCTCCTTTATTGGGAAAAGAGAGGGGAGCTGAAAGGCCTCCTGCCCACCAAGACCGCCTTGTCTTTGCTTTTTATTGTGGCGGCCCTGCTCCAGCCCCATCCCAAGCCCGACTACTACCAGTTTGTCCTCACAGCCCTTGCATTTTGCCTGGTGGGGGACGTATGTCTGGCCTTTACCCGGAAGAGGCTTTTTCTGGCCGGTCTGATAGCCTTTCTCGTGGGCCACATCTTCTATATCGTGGCCTTTGCACAGGTGGGCCGCTTAAACTTGCTCACCGGCGTGGGCGCCCTGGTGATCTTCCCGGTCAGCGGGACCATCTTTTTATGGCTGAGGCCTTACTTGGAATCCATGCAGGCACCGGTACTCATCTATATCATTGTCATCAGCCTCATGCTTGCCGGGGCCTGGGCCGTCCTATTTTCGCCCGAACTGAATGCGGGAGGGCGAATACTCTGTTTTTCAGGGGCCCTGGCCTTTTATTGCTCGGATGTTTTTGTGGCAAGGGACCGCTTTTTAAAGCAACAGTTCCTCAACAGGCTCGTAGGCCTCCCCCTCTATTATACGGGGCAGTTCTTTCTTGCCTTTTCCGTAGGCTTGCTAAGATAGGGGTTTTCCCATGAAAAAATTGCCTTTTCCTCTCCTCTTGCTCCTGGGGTTCATGCTTTCTTCATGCGCTGCAGAATCCAACCTGGATCAAATCACAGCTTCGGATTCGATCACGGTTCTCACCAGGAACAACGCCCACTGTTACTATACCTACCGGGATGAACCCATGGGATTCGAATACGATCTGGCCAAGGCTTTTGCCCGCCATCTGGGTGTAGAACTCAAGGTGGCGACCCCTTCCTGGAATACACTCATCGACAATCTGAATGAGGGAAAAGGGGATTTTATTGCGGCCAGCCTCACCGTCACTTCCTCGAGGCAAAAGCAGGTCGACTTTTCCGTCCCTTACTTGACCACCCAACAGCAAATCCTTTTGAATAAGCGAAACCACCGGATAAAAAAGATCCGGGACCTTAAAGGCAAAACCATTGACGTGCGCCGGGGAACCTCCTATGAAAAGAGACTGAGAGAATTGAAAGGGCAGGGC
>CAZNLL010000256.1:0-1772 GCA_964573885.1 uncultured Desulfobacteraceae bacterium
GCTTTGCAGTCTTTCCCATCTGGATGATCAAAGACTGGCAAAAATCCGGGCCCTGGAATCCGAACTGGGTAAAACGATCCTGTCCTTTTCTTGCCACACGGCATCTCCGGCGTCCTTGCCCGAAGCGGACCTGGCAAAGATTCAAGGCCTTGAAAAGGAGTTGGGTCTGGCACTGGTGGCGGTGGAATCATAAGGTTTTACGCCTGTCAAAGAGGCCGCCGCCTCTGCACCCGTTAGAATGGTCCCATGAAAAGCGCCCTTGAAAGCCTGTTACGGCGCGGGGGGCATCTTTGGCCAAAAACAGGTTGACAAGGAATAAGCCTTTTCACCTGAAAATACACGGCGATCAAGGACACACGGTTTTTGGAATACATTTGGACGGGTGGCTTGAAGATCACCACAAGGGGAAATGACCAGGACCCTCTGAATCAAATAAATGGTATTTGACCTCCTGATTTCAGAAACGAAAAATGGAGTCCCCACAAAAATCCATCGCATCCAAGGGGTATTTCAGGAAAATTGTACTGAATTGATTTTCATCCAGGTAATGGCTATATAAAAGTATGAGCCCTTGGTGGTCCTTTCCGTTGAATGTGTTGGTTCGGCGTCGGAAAGGCGTAAAAAACGACAGGAGGCGTAAGGGGATGAGAGCATGGGTTCTTAGAAGGCAAGCCAAAATCGAGGAAAGGCCCCTGAGCATGGAAGAAATGGCTGCCCCTGAGCCTGGAGAAGGGGAGATTCGCATAAAGGTACTGGTCTGCGGGATTTGCAGGACCGATATCCACATTGCAGAAGGTGACTTGGCCCGGAGAAAATCCCCTGTGACGCTCGGTCACGAAGTCGTCGGCGTGGTAAATGAGCTCGGAGAAAAGGCGGACCGGTTCAAGGTCGGTGATATGGTCGGGGCTTACTGGCTCCACAGTTCCTGTGGAAGGTGCAAATATTGTGTAAAGGGGCAGGAGAATTACTGCCCCTATTTCAAGGCCACAGGCTGGGACGAAGACGGCGGTTTCGCAGAATACCTGGTTATCCCGGAAAAATATGCCCTTTCTTTAGGACATGTCTTACTGGAGCCCCGGGAGATGGCTCCCCTCATGTGCCCGGGCATCGCGGGTTACGCTGCTTTTAAATTAACGGGCGCCGGGGAAGGTGACAAATTGGGCCTCTATGGCTTCGGCCCCACGGCCTACTTTGTATTGAAGGTCGCTCAAACCCTGGGCATAGAAACCTATGTGAGCACCAGGTCTTTGAAGAATATTGAACTGGCAAAAAAAGAAGGTGCAACCTGGGCCGCAAATGCTGCTAAAGAGGGGATGCCCTGCGGACTGGACGCAGGCATTATCTTCCCGCCCGCCGGTAATCTGGTGGAACCGGCCCTTGCCCAAATAGAGAAAGGGGGAACCCTGGTACTGGCCCCGGTGAGCTCCTCCCCCATTACCATCGAAAAATACAGTGACAACTTGTGGGGCCGGTCGATCAATACCCTTTATAATCTTAATCGGGATGACGCCCGGGAATTCTTTTCAATGGTTGAGAAACTCGACTTGGATATCCCTACAGCCGAGGTTCCCTTTGAGGAATTGCAGGACGCCATGATACGGGTGAAACAGGGCAAGGCGGAACAACCCAACGTGGTGGTTCGGGTTGCCGAAGAGTAAAGTGGATCAGGGGGTCAATCGGTTATAAACATTCCAGGGCGAACAGGTTGTCTTTTATCATGTTTAAGGCCGTCAACAAATCAGAAAAGGTCTCAGACAGTATCATCACCCAGA
>CAZNLL010000257.1:0-1717 GCA_964573885.1 uncultured Desulfobacteraceae bacterium
TTTTCCCTCTACCCCGTTGTTGCAAAGGCATCTAATTTCTTGAGATATAAATAAAATTAAAACAGATACTTATACCGTTTTTGACGCTGATTCTGGAGCTCACCATTGGTGAATTGGAGATTTAAAAAGCTAAAGGCGCCATTTCAAGGCATAGAAGGCAAAATAGCCAATTCCTAAGCCCCTTTTATGCAAAAACGGGGTCTACCTTTGAATGCTGCTCCTGTCAATGGGTATCCAGGCTTTACCCGTGACCAAATGAACGGGCTTTTTCTCACTGGAGCTTGTGCAGATTTTCCCTGGCAAAGTCGATACCGGGATCCATCTCGAGGGCGAATCTGTAATATTCAATGGCCTTTTCCTTGTCCCCCATATCGCGGTAATTAGAGGCGATGTTCGCGTAGTCAATAGCGGAGCCCGGGTTCAACTCAAGGACCCTTTGAAAGCACGAAATGGCCTTTTCATGCTCCCTAAGTTTAAAGAAACAAAAGCCCATCAGGTTATAGATATCGGTCCTTTCCCGGTCGAACTCCTCCGCCTGCTTGAGTTTGTAAATGGCCTCATCATAGCGCTCAAGCTCTTTGAGGCAGAGGCCCATGTAAGAGTAAATGCTGGGAATATCCTGGGGGTGGGGGTCCAGGTCCAGAGCGGTTTCAAGATAACCCAGGGCCTGAGAAGGCTCCTGCAACGAAAGGTACACCTGCCCCAGAAAGAATTTAATGAAATACCTTCCAGGGAGCCGGTCGTCCATGCGGTTCAAGGCCCCGACGGCCCGGATCGGGTCTTTGCTCTGGCTGATCAGTTTTGCGGAGAACATGGCCATACTTGTGTTTGCGGCCCGCTCCCTGAAATGGGCACCGGGGATAAGGACGTACACGGCTGGGATCCCGAGTACGGGGTGGGTGACATCCACCACAATCACTTCCATGCCGATTCTGGACAGGGCGTCAATAGCGTTTTCCACTTCCACCCTGATATTTCCATGGGACAGGTCGGGCAGGTCCCCCAGGTTGACCTCTCCATCGGGGTGTGTCACAAAGTGGGCCTCCTTAAGGTCCTTCAACTTGGGAAGGCCGCTGGCCACGTAGTCGGAATTCGTATTAAAATCCCCGGCCAACTGGGCCACCTCAGTCAGGGCCCGAATGAGGGACTTCTGGGGATGAGGGGTGGTGCCGGCCGTCCACACGATCTCACTTTTTTCCGGGAAAGTGGTGGGATCATAGGCGAGCACACCCACGGTGGGGATACCGGTGTCCATGGAAAAATCCGTGACATAAAGCCGGATCCCCGCCCTCTTATATTTCCGGATCAATTCCAGGGCCAGGGGGTCGGTGGCTGAAATCAGGTTTATGGCAGGGGTTTTCAACCGATTTTGGCTGATAATGGAGGACACATGCCGTTCCACCACTTCGCAGAGTCCCTGAAGGGCCGCCTCTTCCAGGCAATTCCCTGCTGAGGAGCCGTTGAATTCATTGATGGCGAAAAACCAGTCAAAGGGCACCAAGAGCTCTTGACGGCGGGTAAGATTGTAGGCCGGGGTCCAGTGAAGGGGAATTTCTGAAAAAACCTCACAGGCCTCCTGCAGATCCTCTGAGCGGTCATGGACGGACCGGCTTATCATGTCCAGGGACAGTGCCCGGTCTTTGACCTGAGCATATTTTTCAACGAGGAAATTCCGGGGATTTTGCTGAAAGCTGAAGAGACTGAACCTTTCGGCCAA
>CAZNLL010000258.1:0-1673 GCA_964573885.1 uncultured Desulfobacteraceae bacterium
ATGTCGACATCGGCTAATTTTCCGGAAACAAAATAATAATATTTGATTGAACTTGTTGAATCCGTTGAAATTACTTAAAGGCATCGCATCCACTGACTCTCACGCTCTTGAATTAAAGGAAACCTGGGCCGGCCATGAAAATAAGGCTTTTCGAGAAAAATTTTCTCATCATGCTATGCTCGGATGCCTTGCTTCTCAGCGCTGTCTGGTATTTTGCCCATCTGCTCCGCTTCAACTTCAAAATTCCCTCCGAAAGCATGAGCGTGATGCTTCACACCCTTGCCTTTGTCTTGGTCGTCAAGCTTATCACCTTTTATTTCTTTGACCTCTATCAAGGCATGTGGCGCTACACCAGTATCGGGGATCTCTTAAATGTCATCAAGGCGGCCACTGCCAGCTCCTTGATCATCATTGCGGTCATCCTGTTCAGCCACGGCTTTAAGGGCTTTTCCCGGTCCATCAATATCATTGACTGGGTGCTCACCATCTTTGTTATCTCCGGGTTTCGGCTTGGAATCCGCCTCTATTTTTGGGTGGGGCCTCAAAAAGACTTAAGTGCCAGGATCACTCTGGGGCTGTTCAACCGGGGAAAATCCCGGGAAAAGGAGGCCAAAAGGCTTCTCATTATCGGGGCGGGTGACTGCGGCGAGAAGATCTACCGGGAAATACGGGATAATGCCAGGTTGCGCTACGATGTGGTGGGTTTTGTGGACGACGACCCGGATAAGATAGGGAAAAAGATCCACGGAACCGCTGTGCAGGGCTCGACCGTGACATTGAAATCCACGGTGGAAAGGCTCAAAGCGGACGAGGCCCTTATAGCCATCCCTTCAGCCGGCGCCGAGCAGATGCGTTCCATTGTTGCGCGGTGTGAGGAAACCGGAATTCCTTACAAGACGGTTCCGGGCATGGGAGAGCTCATCGATGGGCGGGTAACGGTCAAGGCCATCCGTGATGTGGCGTACCGGGATCTGTTGGGCCGGGAAGTGATCCGGCTGGAAGAGGACCGGATTGGGGGGTATTTGGAAAATGCCCCGGTTTTGATCACAGGTGCCGGGGGATCCATCGGCTCCGAGCTCTGCCGTCAGATCTGCCGCTTCAGGCCGTCCAAGTTGGTGCTTTACGAGAGGGCCGAGAGTCCTCTCTATGATATAGAAATAGAACTCAAAGGGAATTTCCCTTATATTGAGGTTATTCCCCTTTTGGCGGACATCCGCAATGTCCACGAGCTGAACAGGGCCTTTGAAGTGCATGGGCCCCAGGTGGTTTTCCATGCCGCTGCCTACAAGCATGTCCCCATGCTTGAACTCCAGCCCTGGAAGGCCGTGAACAACAATATCCTGGGAACGCGAAACGTGGTAGAGGTTTCTAGTAAACATTCGGTTAACCGCTTCGTGTTCGTGTCCACGGACAAGGCCGTGAGGCCCACCAATGTCATGGGCGCCAGCAAGCGGGTCTCGGAGTTGCTGGTTCAGTGTCAGAACGGCCCCGGAGTCTCTGATTCCCGGTTCATGATTGTGCGGTTTGGCAATGTGGTGGGGAGTGTGGGGAGTGTGGTGCCCCTTTTCAAAAAGCAGATTGAAAAAGGGGGCCCGGTCACGGTGACCCACCCGGAGGTGACCCGTTATTTTATGACCATCCCTGAGGCATGCCAGCTCATACTCCAGGCCGGG
>CAZNLL010000259.1:0-1584 GCA_964573885.1 uncultured Desulfobacteraceae bacterium
CCATTGCCAAGGTGCTCTTGTCTCGATTCCTTGAAATAGGGGATCGTCCGGTCACCTTATTAGATGGAGACATTGTCCGTCAAAATCTGTCAAGAGAGTTAGGGTTTTCAAAAGAACACCGGGACATCAACGTTCGCCGCATTGGCTATGTGGCAAGCGAGATTACAAAGAATAGAGGTATTGCGATCTGCGCGCCCATTGCTCCTTATGAAGCCACAAGGGCGGAGATCAGGTCAACCATAGAAGCTTACGGTGGATTTATCGAGGTTCATGTGTCCACGCCCATTGAGGAGTGTGAAAAAAGAGATAGGAAAGGGATGTACGCCAAGGCCAGGGCCGGGCTTATTAAGGGGTTCACAGGTGTGGATGATCCATACGAGATTCCTGCCTCCCCTGAGGTGCGAATCGACACCACAGATGCCACACCGGACGAGGCAGCCCAGGAAGTCCTTCTGTTCCTGGGTCAGAAAGGATATATATAGTGTCGGGATGGACACGATTCAGGGGAGTCCCACAAATAGTGTATACCTGGAGGGTGTAAATAATGCTTCATGCAGTCATACTGGCAGGAGGAAGTGGAACACGGTTTTGGCCTCTCAGTCGCGAGAAGATGCCAAAACAATTGCTTCACATATTAGGGGATCGAAGCATGTTAGCCATGACCCTGGATCGGGCATGTGCCCTTGTGCCCGAAGAACGGATTTGGATCGTTACGACACGGTCTCAGGCGAACGAGATCAAACAGGAACTGCACACACTCCATCTAAAAAAGCTCCAGGTAATCGAGGAGCCGGCCGGCCGAAATACGGCTGCGGCTATTGGTCTTGCTGCTGTAAAGATCCTGCAAAATGATCCCAAAGGTGTCCTGGCGGTTTTACCTGCTGACCACCATATTGATAAGAAGAATCGCTTCCTTGAACTGTTGGAGGCTGGTAAAAATGTTGCCAAAACGGGATGGCTCGTGACCCTGGGTATCAGCCCGACAAGACCGGAGACAGGATATGGATACATTTGGAAGGGTAGGCCCATAGACACAGTAGATATAAATAACTTCGGGTTTGATGTCTTTAAAGTCATCCGGTTTACTGAAAAACCAGATCAGGAGACGGCTGAGAAATATTTACGTTCCGGAGAATTCTTTTGGAACAGTGGGATTTTCCTGTGGCGAGCCGATCAATTCATGGATGAGATGAAAAGATCGCTTCCCGAGCATCACAGGGGCTTAATGGAGATCGGCTCCCTTGATGTTTTATCATCACATACGGATCGGGTAGAGGAGGTCTATAAGGGGCTAACGGCTATTTCAGTGGACTACGGGATAATGGAGCACTCGGACAAAGTGGCCATGATACCCGCTAACATTGGATGGAGCGATGTGGGGAGTTGGGCGGCCTTAAGGGAAATTAATGAGAAGGACCTCAATGGGAATGTGATAAAAGGCAATGTTCTGGCCGTGGATAGCCGAAATTCCCTGCTTTACGGTCAGGATCGCCTGGTTGCTGCTTTGGGGGTAGAAGGATTGGTTGTGGTAGACACGCCAGATGCAGTTTTGGTATGCCGCGATGATATGAGTCAAGACGTTCG
>CAZNLL010000260.1:0-1580 GCA_964573885.1 uncultured Desulfobacteraceae bacterium
TGGCCGTCTGAATGACATCCCGATCCAGGTAAGGGGCCCTCAGCTCAATGGAATGGGTCATGGTGAGCTTGTCCTCTCTTTCGAGGGTGTCCGTATACAGGCAAGTCAGATCTTCCCAGAGCTTTTCGTGGAGGCGCAGGTAACCGAATTCCCGGAGTACATCGTTGTACCAAGGGTATCCGGCGAAGAGCTCATCCGCCGCCTGCCCGGTAAACATGACCCGGATATTATCTTCGGCGGCGGACCTGGCGGCCAAGTACATGGGGATGGCCACTTCCACCTGGAGCAGCCCGCTTTCTTCCACATCCCTGATAACCTCGGGCAGGATGGATTTGACCAGGATGTCATCGATCAGGGTGGTTTTCAATTCCAGTCCCAGATCTGCGGCCACGGATGCAGCGGCCTGGACATCTCCGGATTCCTCGGTCCCTGTACAGTAACAAATGATATCCTTCCCCTCCCGCTGCAATAGTTTGGCGATGAGAACCGAGTCGATTCCCCCGGAGAAGATAACCCCGATCCGGGATTCCACCAGGCCGGTGAGCCTTTTCTTGACCGCCGCCATGAGCATCTCTTTGTAAAGATCCACCGCCTCGCGGAAATCCACTATATCAATCTGGGGGAATTGGAGGTGAAATCCTTCGTGGACCTCGGGACCGTTTTCGTCGATACATAGGAGATCCCCGGGATTCAGGCGCACCGGGTTGTCCTTTCCGTTCCACAGGGCCTTTTTTTCCGAGGCGAAATAGGTGGTGTCCTGGTTTTCGATATAATAGAGGGGCTTTTTGCCGATGGGATCTCTTGCCACAACCACGCGTTTTCCGTCCGTGACGGCAATGGCGTACATGCCGTCCAGGAGACCGATCACCTTTTTCATGGCGTCCAACAGGTCGCCTTGATAAGTCTCTTCCAGAAGGTGGACGATAACCTCACTGTCGCTGTTTGTTTTCAGCTGATGCTCTTTGAATAGAAGGGATTTCAATTTTCGAAAGTTGTAGATTTCCCCATTGTGGATCAACATGAGCTTGCCGTCGCACGAGACAAAAGGCTGGGTGAATCTCTCCGCCCCTACAATCTTCAACCTCGAATGTCCGAGGGCAATGTGGCTTTCTTTTCGAAGCACATCCTCGATCTCTTCTATTTCCTCCCCCCTCGCGACCTGACCGTCCAGACAGACCCCGTGCGTGTCAGGGCCCCGGTGAGCCATCTTCATGAGCATATCATAGATGTCTGTTGAGGGAATCATTCCGTTTTGCGTGTAATGACCACAGATGGTACACATGAAAAAGTCATCTCCTTTTTGCCCGTAAACTCCCCCATGGTGGATGGGCCGTTGGATCCAGGCTTCCACAGGCAGAATTGTTTTAGAACTAAATAGTATTAGCTAAATATATATCTGATCAAATCATTTCATATCAAAATATATGGGCTGTGTCAAGGATGGAAAGGGCATGTAAACCCCTCCGGCTGGGCTTACACCGGGCAAGAAGGGGCTTTTGTCACCCCATCCAAGAGGTCGTGCACAAAAGCGGTGGGCCAGAGTAGGCCAAAGAGGTGAAAATAAGGAGAGATGGTTTATT
>CAZNLL010000261.1:0-1558 GCA_964573885.1 uncultured Desulfobacteraceae bacterium
AATTTCTTTCATCAATTCATTTTCTATGAGTTTCTTTTTTGTAACCATAGGAAATCTCAGCGCATGGTGTGATAAATGAAGCCGTTACAATCTTTATTCATCCAAGCTAACCAGACTGACTTTTTTATAAATTACGGCAGTTTCAAGAATGCTGGAGTAAGGGGGACATGCGTCAGTGTTTCCACAGCATGCAGTTGGATCAGTTGCAGATTAGAGGCCGAGTGGGATTTGTTATTATTTAAGATTACCCCCCTTACCTGGAGAAGAAGTCCGCGAGGACCCTGTTCACCTCGTGTGGCTTTTCATAGAAGAACATGTGTCCGGCCCCCTCTACTACATGGAGCTCGGCCCCCGGGATGCCCTGGGCCAGGAGATCGGCATTGCCCGGTGGCATCATACGGTCTTCACTTCCGGTGATGACGAGCACTGGACAACGGATCTCATGGAGCCGGCGCTTTACGTTGAACACACTCAGGGCCGCCATCTGCCCCGCCGCGCCCTTGGGAGTGGGTGCATGGTCTATGGAAAAACGGCTGAACTCGGCCACCCGTTCCGGCTCTTCCCGGATAAAGCGCTCCGACAGGATAATGGGCACCTTGATGCGAACCACCTCCTCAGCCGGCAGGTCCGGATCCGCCGCCCTTGCCAGGGCCCCCATGACGGCCTTTTCAGGCTGAATCGCGTGTCTACCCCCATGGGTGGTGCAGCCCAGGGCCATCTTCTTGACCCGGTCCGGGTAATCCAGGGCCAGGGTTTGGGCGATGAGCCCGCCCATAGAGACACCGAAAATATGGGCTGCGTCAATATCTAAGGCATCCATGAGCCCCACCGTGTCAGCGGCCATGTCCACAATGGTGAAAGGCTCGGAGGGTAGCGTGGTTTCGCCCACGCCTCGGTTGTCAAAGGTGATCACACGGAATTGGGTCTTTAATTCAGCCACCTGAAGTTCCCAAGACTCCTTGACCATGGTATAGCCCCCGATAAGGAAGAGGGGCTCTCCTGATCCCTGGATTTGGTAAGCGATTTCGATGTCATTCACCTTGGCTTTTGACATGGGCTTCCTTTCACTCCTTCCCTAATTTTTCCATCTCTTTTTTCTGCATCGTATCCAGATACCTGTCGGCCTCTTCCAGATTCCTGAATACACGGAGGAGGGGCAGGGCGTTGATGATCTCGAAAACCTTTTTGATCTGGGGCTGAAGATTTGTCATGGCACATGAACCGCCGGTTTGGGAAAGGGCCTTCCTGGCCTTAAAAATGACCCTTACCCCGGCACTGCTGATATAGTTCAATTGGCTCATATCAAAGATGATTCCCCGGGTGGAGGGCACCAGCAAGGGCTCCAGTCGTTGTTCCAGGATGTGATAGGTACTCGAGTCAAGGTTCCCTTCCAGGGTAATCACATAGACCCCGGTCTGCTTCATCCTCACATTCACATTGAAGTTCATGGTGTGCTCCTTTACGAGGCGTCTTCCCCCGGCGTCCTCACCGGGCCTTTATCTCAAGGATTTCTGCCATTCCTTGGCAAAGATCTTTGCAATTCTTTCGGTCTGGCTCA
>CAZNLL010000262.1:0-1537 GCA_964573885.1 uncultured Desulfobacteraceae bacterium
GTATCCAGACCCTGGATATAAAATGACATAAGTTTCTGTTTTTACTGCATTTATATGTGTGGGAACTGAATGCGTTTGCAATAACGGGGTTTACCCATATTCTGCGAAGGGGGAAAGGAGACAGGAAGGTGGATGCAATCAAAATCATGCCTTGCCTTGACATGAAAGAGGGCCGGGTGGTTAAAGGTGTACATTTCGTGGATTTGAAGGATGCCGGGGACCCGGTGGAGAACGCAGCTTTTTATGAGAAGGAGGGCGCCGACGAACTGGCCATGCTCGATATCGCCGCAACCCTTGAGAACCGGAAGACCAGGCTTGAATGGGTGAACAAGGTTGCCTCAGTAATTCACATCCCTTTGACTGTGGGCGGGGGTATTGCGAGCCTGGAAGACATTGACATGGTTCTTGGGGCCGGGGCCGATAAGGTCTCCATGAACAGCGCGGCGGTGAAAACCCCTGACCTTGTGGCCCAGGCATCCAAGAAGTTCGGCGGGGAAAGGGTGACGGTGGCGGTGGACGCCCGAAGAAGTCCGGGAATGCCGTCCGGTTTTGAACTCGTGGTTTCGGGGGGAACCCAACCGGTCGAGAAGGATGCCGTGTCGTGGGCCAAACAATGTGAGAAATTGGGTGCAGGAGTCATCCTCCCTACCAGTATGGACGGGGACGGTACGCGGGCCGGATATGATCTGGAATTTACCAGGGCGATTTCCGAGGCCGTGGGTGTTCCCGTGGTGGCCTCAGGTGGTGCCGGGGAACTGGAGCATTTCTACGAGGCTGTCGTCAAGGCAGGGGCCCAAATCCTGCTGGCGGCCTCGGTCTTTCATTACAGGACCGTGAGCATTCGCTCCGTCAAGGAATACTTGAAGGAAAGAGGCCTGGAAGTAAACCTGTAAAAGAGAAAAGAAAAGCCATGGAAAGGCCGGGTGTGAGGGGAGGCCTTTTCAGGGAAAAGATAGAGGTCTTTTTTGTCTGGAGAAGTGAAAATGATCCCTCCTCATGAACTGGCCTTTGATATAGACGGTGTGTTTGCCGACACCTTCCGAGTCTTTATAACAACGGCCCAAGAGGAATACGGGGTTCAGATCGCCTATGAGGATATGAGGGAATATGAGTTCTGGCATGACCTCGGCCTGGATGAGGGCATGTGCGAAGGGATCATCCAAAGGATTCTGGATTTTCCCGTGGAGATGGACATAAGACCCCTACAAGGAGCTGTGAGGGTCTTGAGTGCCCTGCTGAATCTGGGGCCTCTGGTTTTTGTAACGGCCAGACCCGGCAAGAAGGCTATCCTTGAGTGGATCAAGCAGCACCTCGGTTTGAGGGACACCCGTTCCATTCGCCTTGAAGCGACGGGCACCCATAGAGAAAAAATCCCTGTCCTTATAAAGCGCGGGATTCACTATTTTGTAGAAGACAGGCTTGAAACCTGCTTCCTCTTGGAGGAGACGCCGATTACCCCCATTGTGTTTGAACAGCCGTGGAACAGAAAACCGCACCCTTTTCAGAGGGTGCGAAGTTGGGATGAACTATCAACCCT